>CAUSHZ010000031.1:0-23392 GCA_963531605.1 uncultured Actinomyces sp. | reverse complement strand
CGTCCCAGGTCTCGTGAGCACCCAGCGGGGGCACGACGAACTCGCCCGTGCCCGTACCGATCGGCAGCTCGATGATGCCCGAGCGCACAGAACGGGAACGCTCGTTGCGCACCGAAATCTCGCCGACGGCGGTCTGGCCGGCCACGATGCGCTCGTTGGGGACGCGGATCGACACGACGTGCGGGGGACGCCACGCGACGCGCATCGCGGCGAGCAGCAGGGCAACGACGCCCGCGAGAGCGCACGCCAGGGCCTCGACCCACTGGAAGGCAACCGCAAGCGCGAGGCCCACGAGGGCGAGCGTGATCACCGCCCACCCGGTCGGGGTGACAGCTCCCACGAGAGCTTTGAGGGGATGCGAACGAACGGCCTGCGCCCGTCTGGGCGAGACCATCGTGGGGGTGTCCGTTCGCATCCCTTCCATCGCTGTAACCGGCGCCTCCTTACGCGCCGACTGCCGGTGCGGGCACCGACGTCAGGGCACGCTGGATGACGCCCTCGGCGGTCGCGCCCGAGAACGCTGCGTCGGGGTCGACGATGACGCGGTGCGCCCACACGGGCACCGCGAGGGCCTTGATGTCGTCGGGCAGGACGAAGTTACGTCCCTGCGCGGCCGCCCACACGCGGGCGCAGCGCACCATACCGATGGCACCACGGGTGGACACGCCCAGCAGCGAGGACTCGTCCTCGCGGGTTGCCTCCGCCAGCGCGGCCACATAGTCGAGGACGGCGCGGTCCGTGTGGTTCGCCGAGGCCAGGGCAGCCCAGGCGACGATGTCCTTGCCCGACAGCAGGGGCTTGAGGTTCTTCGAGCGGTCGGGCGAGGCCGAGCCGTCGAGGACGTCGATCATCGCGGAGCGCGAGGGGTAGCCGATCGAGGTCTTCATGAGGAAGCGGTCCAGCTGGGCCTCGGGCAGCGGGTAGGTGCCGGCCTGCTCGACGGGGTTCTGGGTCGCGATGACCATGAAGGGCTGGGGGGCGGGGCGGCGCACGCCGTCGACCGTCACCTGGGCCTCTTCCATGACCTCCAGGAGGGCGGACTGGGTCTTGGGCGACGCTCGGTTGATCTCGTCGGCCAGGACGATCTCCGCGAAGACGGGGCCGGCGTGGAAGACCCACTCGCCCGTCTTCTGGTTGAACATGTTCACGCCGGTGATGTCCGAGGGCAGCAGGTCGGGGGTGAACTGGATGCGCGAGTGCGTGCCGTCGATGACGGCGCTGATGGCGCGCGCCAGCGCGGTCTTACCGGTACCGGGGGCGTCCTCAAGCAGGAGGTGGCCGCCGGCGAACATCGTCGTGAGTGCGAGTCGCACGGCCTGGCGCTTGTCCAGGACCGCCACGGACACGCCGTCGACGAGGCCCTTGAAGACCTGGGCGAACCTGGTTGCATCCTCAATGGAAAGGGTCATGAGTTGTCCTATGTTTCTCTTGTTGCTCGTAACGGGGAAAGTATGGTCGTCCTATTCGACTCGGCAGCTCTTCACGATGTCCCGCGCATTCAGCTCTCGAGCGGTGATTGCCTCCGTCAGGATACCCGGTATGCTCGGCGTGTCCCGAGAGAAGCGGAATTCGGTGTCCTGAGCGGGTCGCCCGGTTCTGACCGTGCAGATGAGCGTGACACCCGATCCGAACTGGGAGGCTCGTTTGGCCGTCAGCGTCATCGAGCCGCATTCCTGCCCATTCGAACACGTGGTTTTTCCGTTGAAGGTCGCGTCGATATTTTCCGCGGCTTCGGTGGTTGTGAAGGTGGCTTCTACCTGCCGGTGCGTCCCACCAGCACCGACCATTTCGACGACAACCGTGTACTGGTTAACCGGCGCCAGACCCGACACCGTCCACGAGGTCATCGGACCACTGAACGTCTGCTTAGTCGACCCCTCCATCCCCTTAATCCACACGCTGGTCTGCGCGGGGTTAACGCCGGCGGGCACAGTCCACGACACAGCCGCGCTGTTGATGTAGGGGGTCACCGACACGTTGAACACGGGGATCGGGGTGTCGTCGTCACCGCCGCCACCGTCGCGCTGGCCGTTGCCGACCGTGCCGGTAGCCGAGACGACCGGGCTCCAGACGTACGACCCGTCGTCCTTCTTGCCGCGCTGGCAGAAGTAGAAGGTCATCGTCGCACCCGGGGTGAGCGGGCCGATATTAAAGTCGCCGCGGTCGCCGTTGTTGAGGCGCAGAGGGTTGCCGGGTGCCGTGCACCCCGCCTCGCTGTCCGCGTAGAAGAGCTCCAGGTCGGCGGCCGTGTAGCCGTTTCCTTCCTTCAGGCGGGCATTGGCGATGCGAAGCTTGCCCAGGGCGTTATCCGAGGGCGGGCCCAAGCGCGGCGCGTCGGGGGCCAGCGGCGTCGTCTTGGGAGGAGTGGGATCCTCGTGGACGACCGCCGGAATGAGGTAGCCAGAGGAGGTCGCCGTGTCACCATTCGCGTTACTGACGGTCACGTACACGGTGAGGGCCACGCCGTAGGGAACAGTCATCTGGGTGGAGGTGGTTCCGCCCGAGACCGTCTTGGTGCTGCCGTTGATCGACACAATCGTCTGGCCCCATCGAGCAGTGCCGGAGCTACCCAGGGACCAGGTGATGGTCGCCAGAGCGGTGTTACCGTCGCGCTGCTGGGCCGCGCTGGCGCTCGTGATGACCGGCTGATCGGGCCCGCGTCGCGTCGCCTTCGGGGTGCCACTCACACCCGGGGACGCCTGGGAGCTACCGTTCGCGTTCGTGGCGACAACCGTGACGGTGTACGTCCGATCGTTGACGAGGTTCTTAACGGTGCACGCCTGCTCGCCGTTCGTCGTGCATGTGCTCTCCGCGGCACCTGCGACCGTCGCATACACGGTGTAGGAGGTGATGGGCGAACCGTTGTTATTGGGCGCATCCCACGTCACCGCAAGCTGACCGTCACCGGCCGTCACGGTCGGGCCGCCCGGGCGATCCGGGACGCCGGAGAGCGTCACGGAGTTCGACGTCGCGCCTTCAGACTCACCGGAGGCATTCACTGCCTTCACGGTGAAGGTGTAGCTGCGGCCGGTCGTCAGGCCGTTCACCTCGCACACGGTCTCGGTACAGCTGGCGACCTGGCGGCCACCGCTGTAGATGCGGTATTCGGTGATGCGCTCGCCGTTCGATGCGGGAGCGTTGAAGGACACGGTGGCACCCGTCGGGCCTTTGGCCCGGGCAACCACACCAGTGGGCGCGTCGGGCTTGCCCGTCACCGTGACGGTGATGATGCCCTGGACGACGCGCGAGGGGTCCTTGAGCTTGTCGTTGACGCGGTATGCGACGGAGATGGTACCCGCCGAATTCGGCGTGATGGTGACGACCGTGCCGGACGTCGACGTGGTCGCGTCCCCCAGCGAGATGGCGGCGCCCTCGAGGGTGATCGGCGTGTCCGGGAAGGGGTTGGTGGCCTGCGAGGCGACGTCCACGCTCACGGGCTCACCGACCTTGGCCTTCACGTTGTACGCGGGCACCTGGATGCGCGGCTTCGTGGTGCCCACGACCTCGACGGGGATCGAACCGTTAACGGTGTTGCCCTGCTCGTCCGTGACGCTCACGGCGATGGAACCGGCGGAGCCGGCGGGGGTGTTCTCGGGCGCGGACACCGTCAGGACGGTGCCCGACAGCGACGCGGAGATCGTGTCGGGGGCGGAACCCATCGCGTAGGTGAAGGTTGAGACGTCCGTGCCCTCAGGGTCGCGCACGCCGAGCCTGAGGTCCTGCGTGACGGCCGCGCCACCGGCCTCGACGCGGATCGCGGTCGGGGCAAAGGTGGGCGGCTGGTTCTGGGTCGCCTTGATGCGCACGGGCAGCGACAGGGACGCGGTGAGCGTGCCCGCGTCGGAGGCGTCGCCGTCCGCGACCTGGATGAGGAACGCGGAGTTGCCGCCGAAGGAGGCGTTCGCGGTCAGCGTCAGCTGCGTCGACGAGTCGGCGACAACCGAGTCCAGGCCGGTCTGGGCGACCGGGGAGGAGTCATCCACGAGGCGCGGGCTGCGGCCCAAGCGCGTCACCACGTAATCCGCCAGGTTGATCGTACGCGAGGTACCCGCGTCCATCTCGATGGGCAGGCCAGCAGTGTTGAGGAAGGGCGCAGTCGTATCGCGGCCGGGCACGGTCACGACGGCGGAGTTGGTGAGTCCGTCGCGGTCCGTGATCGTGTAGACAACCAGGCGCATGCTGTCCATCACCGGGATGAGCACGTCATTGCCGTCGACGGTCACGCCGGATTCTGCGGTCGTCACGGTCAGCTCGTTGATGCTGCCGTCGGGGTCCTCGTCGTTGTCGAGGACCTTCACGCGCACGGCCGAGCCGTCGGTGGGCAGCTCCTCGTAGGACACGAAGTCATCGCGGGCGATGGGCGCCTTCAGCGGCGCGTCGTCCTGGACGTAGACCGTCACGGTGCCTCGGGCGGAGCCGCCGCGACCGTCGCTCACCACGTAGGACACGAGGTAGGTGCCGGCCTGCGAGGGCGTGTGCACCTGGATGGTCGAGGAGGACAGGACCTGCGGGTCGAGCTCGGGCGTGGCCGTTTCGAGGCTGTCCTCGTCCAGCGAGAGCGGATCGCCGTCCGGGTCCACGTCGTTCGACAGGACGTTGACGGTCACCATGCGGTCCGGTCGGGTCAGCACCGTGTCGGGGACGGCGACCGGGTTCTGGTTGAGCGTCGGCGCGGCCGAGATGGCGACGCGCACGCGAGCAGAGGCACGCCCGCCCTGGCGGTCCTCGACCGTGTAGGTAAAGGAGTCGGTGCCCGTAGCGTTCTGGTTCGGCGTGTAGTCGATCCAGGTCGGGCCGACAGTCGCATTGCCCAGCTGCGGGGACGAGCCGAGGCCGCTGAGGGTCACGGAGTCACCGTCGGGGTCGATGCCGTCCAGGGGCACCGCGATCCGGGTGGCCTGCCCCGCGGCCGCCCAGGCTGTGATGTCGCGGGGACGCGGCTCCTGGTTCTGATCGGAGGCACCCATCACCTCGAAGGTGACGGTGCTCGATGCGCGGTTGCCCGCGGAGTCGATGACCGAGTAGGTCACGTCCATGAGGCCGGGGGTCTGCCCAGCCTCGAGGCGCACCTGGTTACCCGTGACGAAGGGGGTTCCCAGGGCGGAGCCGGAGTCGTACTCGAGGGTCGACTCGACCTGGAGGTTCAGGCCGGCGGGCGAGCGATCGTTCGCCAGGACCGACACGGTGCCCACGTCGCCGACGCGCACCTTCACGTGGTCGGGCTTGAGGATGGGCGGCAGGTCCGAGCGGTCCGCCGCTCCGGGGATGACCATCACGTCGGCCGTGGCCTCACCGACGCCGTTGGACACGGTGTAGCTGAACTGCACCGTGTGCTCGAGGCCTGCGGGCGCGGTGACGCGCAGCAGGTGGCGATCGATGAGGGCGACCTCGATGTCCGGGGCGCTCGAGGCGTCCACGGAGACGATCGACAGCAGGCCGCCGGAGGGATCGTAGTCGTTGTTCAGGGGCGCGACGAGGACGGAGCCGCCCTGCGGCAGGACCGCCGTGTCGTTTTCGGCGACGGGGGGCTCGCTCGAGGGTGCCGTGACCTCGACGCGAATGATGCCCAGTGTCGTCGCGATACCGTCGGACACGGTGTAGGCAAAGGAGTAGGAGCCCGGCTCGGTCGCCCTAAAGTCGATGGTTCCACGATCCAGGTCGGGCTGGATCGTGGCGCCGGCGGGCGCACCGGACACGGCCGCCAGGGTCAGCTGGTCGCCATTCGGGTCGGTGTCGTTCTTCAACGGATCGAGGGTGACGGTCTCGCCCGGGTGCGCCTGGAAGAGGTCGCCGTTCGCAGACGGCGGCAGGTTTCCGGGCTCCTGAACGTCGACGATCAGCTCGCCGCGGGTCTCCGCACCCTGGTCGTCGGCGACCGTGAGAACGATCGACTTCGGGCCGGCCGCACCCCCCTCCTCGGTGATGGTGACGGAGCCATCTTCGGTGAAGGAGACCTTCAGCCCCTCGGGGGCCTCGGCGTTCTTCAGGTAGATGGGGTCGCCGTCGGGATCGCGCCAGTCGCTCAGGGCCTCGTACTGGATTTGGGCACCCGCGCCGATCTTGACGGTCGGGACGCGCAGCTGCGCGGGTGCCTCGTTCTGATCGAAGGGGTGAATGGTGACGCGCACGTGCGCCTCGGCCGAGGCCTGGCCGTCAGAGGCCGCGTACGTAAACGTCGTCGAGCCGGCCTGGGCGGCTGACACGCCACTGATCTGCAGGGCTCGCCCGCCGCGCGCGACGGTCACGACGCCCCAGTCGGGCTGTGTGACCGGCGCGACAGTCAGCACGTCGCCGTCGAGGTCAGAGTCGTTGTCGAGCACGGGCAGGACGGTCGAGCGGCCCGGGCGGATGCCAAACTCGTCATCCTCGGCCTCGGGCGGGGTGTTTTCCTCGCGCTGCTGCGGGTCCGCAACCTCGTTCGTCAGCTCGGGGCTATCCTGCTCGTCCTCGTTTTCCTCAAGCTCGTTTTCGACCTCGTCCCAGTTGTCCATGAGGACCATGTTCGAGTCGGGCAGCCACACGCTGCCCTCGGCGACATCGTTGAGGACGATGGCCTTGCGGTTCGTGCGGAAGACGATCTCACGTGCGGTCGTCAGCGTATCGACGACCATCTGCTTGTTCGCCGAAGGATCGTCGCAGGCGCGCATGTACGCGCCGCTGCCGGTCCACGCACCATACGCGCAGCCATCGTGGCGCACGGGCGCGGCCGGGGTGCCGCTGACGCCGCCCTCGGTGGAGGGGGTGATCGTCGGGGTGCCGCCCACCAGCGGAATCGTCACGAGGGAGGTGGGCGTGGCGAGCAGGACCGAATCGGCCTTGGGGCCGGCCTGTTGGAGGACGCCGCCGGTCTCGACACCGGCAGCGCTCAGATCGATCCGCTTGTTGTCGGGCAGGAAGAGCGTGTTGGACTCAGCGTCGAGGGCGACGACCCGGTCGCCGACGACCGTCATGCTCAGTCGCGCGTCCTCGGGGATCCCCTCCACCGTGGCAGTCTGCGCCTGATCGACCGCTCCCTGGCGCTTGACCGTCGTCAGCGTGCCCGAGGCAGCCAGAGTGTAAACAGAGCCATCCAAGCCGGTCACGAAGGCGCTGGCACCCATGTTCGAGGAGACGGCCGCCGCCTCGGAAAGGTTCAGGGGGCTGGGGTTCACGGCGGAGGTCGTCCACAGGGTGCCGTCGGACGCATCGAGGACGCCGAGGACGTCGCCGCCCTGCATGACCGCGGATCCCGCGGGCAGAGCCGTCGGGGAGCCGAGGGAGACCTGGGTGACGTTAACGGGCGCAACCGTCGACGAGGTGAGGTCGGAGACGGTGACAGTCTCCCCCGCCTGGCCGACATCGAAGTTGGTCGCCTCGGTACGCAGCGCGCCATCGAGGATGCGGGCCTCGTAGTCGAGGTGGCCGACCATCTGCTTGGACTTGTTGGTCACCCAGATGCCCCCGTCGTTGACGTTGACCTGGGTCACCTCCGCGCCCTTGTAGATGACACCCGCGATACAGAGCGCAACAACGAGCAGCACGAGGATGAACGCCGGCAGACGGCGCCTCGCACTGATCCGATTGTGTCGCGTTTTCGCGGACATATGGCCTCTCTCGATCGATGAGCAATACCCTATAAGTAGTGTGGCACGACTACACCGCATGCTAATGGTTAACGAGAATCTATCAGATGTGCGATTACTTAACAACTAGAGGGTGGCCCATCGCTGTGCGACGGGCCACCCTCCCAAAGTGACTGGTTTGTCAGTCGAAGATAATTGGCGAGTAAATCACTCTCCATTGAAGGTGAACTTGCGATCCTTACCCTCTCCGGTGACGCCAACGGTGACAACCTGACCGGGTTGCAGCTCTCCGAACAGGATGCGCTCAGACAGCGCATCCTCGATCTCGCGCTGGATCGCGCGACGCAGCGGACGCGCGCCCAGGACCGGGTCGAAGCCCACGTCCGCGAGCAGCTCGCGCGCCTCGTCCGTCAGCTGCAGGCGCATGTCCTGAGCCTCCATACGCTTGGCCAGCTTGGCGATCATCAGGTCGACGATGCGCGCAATCTCGGGCTTGGTCAGCGGCGGGAACACAATCGTGTCATCGACGCGGTTGAGGAACTCGGGACGGAAGTGCTGCTTAAGCTCCTCGGCAACCTTCGACTTCATACGGCTGTAGTCGTGCGTCGAGTTGTCCGCGGTCTGGAAGCCCGTGAGGACACCCTTGTTGATGTCGCGGGTACCCAGGTTCGTCGTCATGATGATGACGGTGTTCTTGAAGTCCACCTTGCGACCCTGCGAGTCCGTCAGGCGACCCTCCTCCAGGATCTGGAGCAGCGAGTTGAAGATGTCCGGGTGAGCCTTCTCGACCTCGTCGAAGAGGACGACCGAGAACGGCTTGCGACGGACCTTCTCCGTGAGCTGGCCACCCTCGTCGTAGCCGACGTAGCCGGGAGGGGCACCGAAGAGGCGCGAGGCCGTGTGCTTCTCCGAGAACTCGGACATATCCAGCTGGATGAGGGCGTCCTCGTCGCCGAAGAGGAACTCGGCGAGGGCCTTGGCCAGCTCGGTCTTACCCACACCGGTCGGACCGGCGAAGATGAACGAGCCACCGGGACGGTTCGGATCCTTCAGACCCGAGCGCGTACGACGGATCGACTGGGCGAGAGCCTTGACGGCCTCGTCCTGGCCGATGACGCGCTTGTGCAGCTCGTCTTCCATCTTGAGCAGCTTCGCGGTCTCAGTCTGGGTGAGGCGCACGACCGGGATACCGGTCGACATGGCCAGGACCTCGGCGATCTCCTGATCCCCGACCTCGGCGATCTCGTCGGACTCGCCGCCCTTCCAGGCCTCTTCCTTCGCCTTGCGCTCCTCGGACAGCTTCGACTCCTCGTCGCGCAGCGACGCGGCCTTCTCGAAGTCCTGATCGTCGATGGCCGCCTCCTTGTTGCGGCGCACCTCGGCGATCTTCTCGTCCAGCTCGCGCAGCTCCGGCGGCGCGGTCATGCGGCGGATGCGCAGGCGCGCCCCGGCCTCGTCGACCAGGTCGATCGCCTTGTCGGGGAGGAAACGATCCGAGATGTAGCGGTCCGCCAGCTCGGCGGCAGCCTGGATCGCGGCGTCCGTGATGATGACGCGGTGGTGCGCCTCGTAGCGGTCGCGCAGGCCCTTGAGGATCTCCACCGTCTCGTCGACGCTGGGCTCCTCGACCTTCACCGGCTGGAAGCGGCGCTCGAGGGCCGCGTCCTTCTCGATGTACTTGCGGTACTCGTCGTTCGTGGTGGCGCCGATCGTCTGGAGCTCGCCGCGCGCCAGCATGGGCTTGAGCATCTGGGCGGCGTCGATCGAACCCTCTGCGGCACCCGCACCCACGAGAGTGTGGATCTCGTCGATGAACAGAATGATGTCGCCGCGCGTGCGGATCTCCTTGAGGACCTTCTTCAGGCGCTCCTCGAAGTCACCGCGGTAGCGCGAGCCGGCGACCAGCGACCCCATGTCGAGGCTGTAGATCTGCTTGTCCTTGATGGTCTCGGGCACGTCGCCGTGCACGATCGCCTGGGCAAGGCCCTCCACGACCGCGGTCTTACCGACGCCGGGCTCACCGATCAGGACCGGGTTGTTCTTCGTGCGGCGCGAGAGGACCTGCATGACGCGCTCCATCTCGACGCGGCGGCCGATGACGGGGTCCAGCTTGTTCTCGCGCGCGGCCTGGGTCAGGTTGCGGCCGAACTGCTCGAGGATCGCGGAGTTGGAACGCTCGGGACCACCCGAGCCGCCCACGCCCGCGCCGACCGACTCGCGACCCTCGTCGTCGCCGCGCTGGTAGCCGCTGAGCATCTGAATGACGGTCTGACGCACCTGCGCCAGGTCCGCACCCTGCTTGGTGAGGACCTGGGCGGCCACGCCCTCGCCCTCCTTGAGGAGGCCGAGCAGGAGGTGCTCCGTGCCGATGTAGTTGTGGCCCAGCTGCAGGGCCTCGCGCAGGCTCAGCTCGAAAACGCGCTTGGCGCGCGGGGTGAAGGGGATGTGGCCCTCGACCGGCTTCTCACCCTCGCCGATGATTTCGATGACCGAAGCGCGGACGGCCTCGCCCTTGATGCCCATCGTCTCCAGGGCCTTGGCGGCGACGCCCTCGCCCTCGGAGATCAGGCCGAGCAGCAGGTGCTCCGTGCCGATGTAGTTGTGCTTGAGACCGCGAGCCTCGTCCTGCGCGAGCACGACGACCCGGCGAGCGCGGTCGGTAAAGCGTTCGAACATGCCTCTCCTCATTTCACAGGACAGGTACTTCGCCGAGCTCGGCGCACACCCGTCCCAGTTGACTGGTTACAGCCTACGGAAAGCTCCCGCGCCGTGCGCGCGCTTTCGCCCTGGGCGCAGGGAGGCCGGGGCACGGGACAACGGACCAGGGGTGCCGAGGCGGGGGCGGGGCATGCAGGGCTGCAACAGGCGAGTGCGGGGCCGACACCGGGCGGGACCACTGAGGTCCGGCGGTCGCAGCGGGGGGTTTGGCGCCATTAGAAGCGCCGCGACGGCGTGTCGCCGGCGTGTCGAGCCGCTAATGCTGCAATTCCCCCACAGCCGCATGCAATTCCCCCGCGTCATATGTCAACAACTCCCGAAAACGTTGGAATTGCAACGACCATTTTTCAATGCATGAAAGGTTGCCATGGGAATTGCATGCGAGATTGGAGAACACGGCGCGATGTAGCCAGGCTGACAGTCCGAGGAGACGGCCCCAGAAGAAGCACTGCACCAGTTAGGGAGCATTACACCAGTTAGGGAGCATTACACCACTTCCCAGCCAGTGTAATACCCCCCTAAGTGGTGTAACACCGCTTAGGAACAAGTCCAAACGCGGCATCCAGGTGCATTCAACCTGATCGGGAACATTCCACCCGATCAGAAGGGGTTGAACCTTACCGATCCGGTGTAACACCCCATCGGTAACAAGCCCGAGCATGGTTCTGCACGACCTTCTCACCCGAAACAAGCACAGTCGCGACAGAACCCGCGATACTACGCCTCGACGAGGACCGTGAACGGGCCGTCGTTGACCAGGCCGACCTCCATCATCGCGCCGAACTGGCCGGTCTCGACGTGCAGGCCCCGGCCGCGCAGGTCGGCGACGACCGCGTCGACGAGGGGCTCGGCCTCCTCGCCGGGGGCGGCGTGCGCCCACGAGGGTCGGCGCCCCTTGCGGGTGTCCCCATACAGGGTGAACTGCGAGATCACGAGGATCGGGGCGCCCGCGTCGAGCGCGGAACGCTCGTCGTCGAGGATGCGCAGCTCGGCGATCTTGCGGGCGACCGTGGCCACCTGCTCGGGCCCGTCGCCGCGCTGGACGCCCAGGAGGACGACGAGGCCCTGGCACCTCCCCGCCTCGGCGGGCGTATCGAGGGCGAGACGTCCGACGACGTTACCGTCGACGCGGACCTCGCCCGAGGTGGCGCGCTGGATGACGGCGCGCATCAGCGCGACCCCAGGGCGGAGCCGAGGCCGCCGAAGCCCGTGGAACCGCCGCGCTGGCCGGCCTCGCGCGAGAGGTCGGCGCCCGGGCGGGTCTCGGGTGACACGGAGGACTTGCCGTGCACGGGCACGATTTCCTCCTGGGCGGCGGCGACGCCGTCAATATCGAAGACGGTCGTCACGGGCACGGCGCGGGCGATCAGCGCGAGGGCGATCGGCCCCTCGTCCGCGTGGCGGGCCGAGGAGGTGACGACGCCGACCTGACGCCCGCCCACCTCGATGGGCGTGCCGGGCGCGGGCAGGTCGCCGCGAGAGCCGTCCAGCTGCAGATAGGTGAGGCGGCGCGGGGGCCGTCCCAGGTTCAGGACGCGGGCGATGGTTTCCTGCCCGCGGTAGCAGCCCTTCGTCGTGTGGACCGCGCTGCGCAGCCAGTCCACCTCGGGCGGGATCGCGCGGGCGTCGGTTTCGCGACCCAGGCGCGGCTTCCACGCGGCGATGCGCATGGCCTCCCACGCCAGGTACCCGGCGCGGCGGCGCGAGCCGGCCTCCGGGCAAGCGGACAGCCACGCGGCCTCAAACTCGTCCGCAGCGTCACGTGAAACAGCGTGAAACATCATCGGGGTGCGCGCGCCGGGGTGGCGTTCGCCCTGGAAGTAGGCGGCCCCGCCCTCCACGACGCCGGGCCACGGGTCCTCCCAGGTCCACAGGTGTCCGGGCAGGCCGGCCACGGACTCGGGCGTATTCGCGCCCGCGCGCACCGAGGAGAACAGGGCGACGTCGCGTTCCTGGGCGCTCACGCGCAGCGCGAAACGCATCGAGTCCAGGAATGCCACGAACCCCGAAAGATCCGAGCGCTCCACGATCAGGTGCAGCGCCTCCCCGTCGTCGCTCGCGCCCGCCCAGTGCTCGACGCGCCCCTCGGGCGAGAGGATCAGCAGCTCGCGGCTCGCGCCGGGCACGAGGTCGGTGACGATCTGGGAGGCCAGCGACGTCAGCCATGTCAGCCGATCGGCCCCCGACACGGAGATCACGGCCAGGTCCGGGCGGCGCACCAGCGCGCGGCCGCCCTCGAGGGCCCACTGCTCTCCCGACGGATCCCCGAAGTGCGCGGTCGCGCCGAAGGAGGCCACGGCCTCGTCGACGAACTCGGAATCGGGCGCGGACTCAGACAAGGAAGCCGCCCTGCGAGTCGTCGATGCCGTCGATGACCTCGCCGGACTCGGTGGAGGCCTGCTCGGTGCGGTGCAGTCGGCCGGAGATCTCGACGTCGGCCTCGTCCTCGCCGTCGAGCGTACGCTCCTGCGTCCACATGAGCTCGCCAGCGACCAGGCCAAACATGCGGCCCAGGTGCGTCACGCGGGTCGCGCCCACGCCGAGAGCGATCGCGTCGGAGACCATCTGCACGCGCGGGCCGACGCTCACGCCGTCCCACACGGCGCTGTGGCCCTCGGTGGACGCGGAGGTCGCCGTGAACTCGCGGGAGTTGTACTGGCCGGGCGGGGGCAGCGGCGCGTCGGAGGGGGCAACGGAGACGTACACGGTCTCTTCGCTGATCAGGTCGCCCTTACGAATAGCGGACAGGCCCTTCGCCGCGTCCCACGTGGGGTCGATCGGCTCGGAGGCGACGCCCGCGTACACGCGGGTCACCAGGCGCATCTGCTCGCCGACGACGTCACCGCGGATCTCCTCGATGACGGGGGAATCCTCGGCGGGTTCTTCCTGGCCGGGGGCGGCGGGGGCGGCGTACATGCCCCAGCCTTCCCAGGTTCCAAGCATCCACGCGACGGGAGCGACGAGTGCGGGCAGGTCAGCAGGTATCACCATCATGGCTCCAGCCTAACGCCTCGGGTGGACGTGGGCGCGCGAGCGGGGCGCGCGCAGCTGGCAGCGAACGGGACGAGGCCGGGGCCGGCCACGCACTCGCCCGGCCGTCGCGGGGTTTCAGATTCCGCCGATGCGGATCATCGCGTAGACGGGCAGGGCGGCGACGAGGAACTTCGCGGCGCCGCGGCCCAGAACGTTGGCGAGCTCGGCGGAGGACGCGCGCTCGCCCAGCAGCGCGTCGACGACGGAGACGGCGAAGCCGACGCCGAAGCCGGTGACGCCGCCGAGCGTCAGGAAGGCGGCGAATTCGCCGAAACGCTTAGCGATGAAGGGGAAGACGACGGGCAGCAGGTCCGAGGTCTGCCCGAGGATCCACGCGATCGACGCGGCGACCAGGCCCGCGACGATGCCCGCGAGCATCGCGATGACGACGCCGGCTTTCGCGCTGCGCCCGGCGCGTGCGGCCGCCGCGCCGACGATGGCGATCAGGGCGGCCATGGGGACGATGACGGACCAGCGCTCGTGGACGGTGAGGGAGACCCACATGGAGGCCGACGTGATAATGAGGAGCGCGGTCACGGACGAGGCGAGCGCGGCGCTGAGCGCAGTGGAGCCCCAGTGTTCGCTCGTGTGCCCCACCGAGTGGTCGCGCGGCGCGGGCGCGTCGAGGATGGTGGCGGCCACCAGCGCGACCAGCGCGATGCCGGTCAGCGGGACAGCGATGTCGAGGTTCTTCCAGTAGGCGACGGCCATGGGGGTCAGGGCCCCGCCGAGGGCGAGGACCGCCTGCGCGAGCCACGGCATGTGCAGGCGGGCCAGCGTCGGCCAGCCGATAGCCAGCAGGAGGGAAGCGACCGCGACGATGGGGCCGACGCTCCAGCGAGACCCGGGCAGCCACCACGCGACGATGGTCGCCGCCGCAAGCAGGGTAACGGTGAGGGTACCGATGCTGTTGGGCACGTGCCGGGTGGCCAGGGTGTCGCGGCGACGTCCGCGGCCTTGGCCGTTGCGGCGCCGCGTGGGCGGGGTCGATGTCATCACGCTTCCATGGTCCCATATGTGCGCGCCTCACGAGGCAGGGGCCGCTCGCGCGGGTCGGCTCTCCCGGGCACGGGACACGGTGTCGGCCCCGCTTCACGCCGCCACGGCCTCGGCGATGAGGGGCGCTGTGGCGGATGCCCCGTGTGGGTTGATGCACGCCGCCACGGGATGCGTGCGGGCGCTGACTGGTCGTACAGTTGTGGAGCACGCCGGACCGGTATGCCCCGGGCTCCAAACTCTGCCGCTACGAGCGGCCTTCGCGCCGACAGGCGCATTCGGTTCGGCGTGCTTTGTCGTACATGCGCGCCGACGGTGGCGCGTGAAACAAGTGGGGGCCGGTGCTGCGTCGCAGCACCGGCCCCCACTAGCGTCTCAGTGAACCGTCACATGAGCGGGTAGCGCACGATCGTGGCCTCGCGGCCCGGGCCCACGCCGATGGACTGGATACGGCAGCGCGAGAGCTCTTCCAGGCGCTTGATGTAGTCCTGGGCGGCCTGGGGCAGCTCGTCGAAGGAACGGCACTGCGAGATGTCCTCGCTCCAGCCGGGCAGCTCCTCGTACACGGGCACGGCGGCCTCGAAGCCGGCCTGGTCGAGGGGCATTTCCTCGGTGACCACGCCGTCGACCTCGTAGGCCACGCACACGGGGATCGTCTCGTAGCCGGAGAGCACGTCGAGCTTGGTCAGGCAGATGTCGGTCAGGCCGTTGATGCGCGTCGCGTAGCGCATGACGACGGCGTCGAACCAGCCGGTGCGGCGCGGGCGACCGGTGGTCACGCCGAATTCGCCGCCCTTGGTGCGCAGGGCCTCGCCGACCTCGTCGTCCAGTTCCGTGGGGAACGGGCCCTCGCCGACGCGCGTCGTGTACGCCTTGGCGACGCCGACGACGCGGTCGATGCGGGTCGGGCCGACGCCGGAGCCGGTGAGCGCGCCGCCCGCGGTCGGGTTCGAGGAGGTCACGAAGGGGTAGGTGCCGTGGTCGATGTCGAGCATCGTGGCCTGGCCGCCCTCGAAGAGGACGGTGTCGCCGCGGTCCAGCGCGTCGTTAACGACGAGGGACACGTCGCACATCATCGGCTTGATACGGTCCGCGAAGGACAGCAGGTGATCCGACACCTCGGCGGGGTCGAGGGTGGGAATGTCCACGGCCTCGAAAATGGTGTTCTTGGGGGCCAGGGCGGCCTCGACCTTGGCGCGCAGCTCCTCGGGGTGGAAGAGGTCCTGGATGCGCAGGCCGATGCGGTTCATCTTGTCGGCGTAGGTGGGGCCGATGCCTCGGCCGGTCGTGCCGATCAGGTTGTTGCCGCGCGCACGCTCGTTCGCCTGGTCCATGAGGCGGTTGTAGGGCGGGATGATGTGCGCGTTGGAGGAGATGAGCAGGCGCGAGCAGTCGACGCCGCGCTCGGTGATGTCCGCGAGCTCCTCGAAGAGCACGTCCAGGTCGACAACGACGCCGTTGCCGATGATGGGGGTGACGCCTTCGGAGAGGATTCCGGCGGGCAGGAGGTGCAGCGCGTACTTTTCGCCGTCAATAACGACGGTGTGTCCGGCGTTGTTGCCTCCGTTGAACTTCACGACGAGGTCGGTGTGCTGGCCGAGCTGGTCAGTGGCCTTGCCTTTGCCTTCGTCGCCCCACTGGGCGCCGAGCACGATGACGGCGGGCATGAGTATCTCCGTTTAGTTGGGTCTGTTACGCGGGTGCGCGCAACAGACCCATCCTACCGGAGGAACGACGAGGCCGGTGTACCGGCTGGTCTCGTCAGTTTCCTGCGGCGACCAGGGCGACACCCACGCCCCACAGGGTGGCGCTCGTGAGGGCGGCGATCAGCTCGATGGCGATCGTCCACCCGAAGGCCTTGAGGGCGTGGAGGGTGGCCGTCCAGGCGCTCGCAGTGTCGCGGCTGCGCAGGTATTCAACTCCGAAGATGGCGACAACCATGCCGAGAACGAGGCCGAGGGGCAGGCCGATGAACCATCCGACGACGCCGCCGACGGCGCCCCACACGAGCGTGGATTGGGGGATTCCCGCCTTGTTCATGCCTCGTGCTGGGATCACGAATTTGAGGACCGTTCCGAGGATCAGGACGAGCGCCACGATGGCAAAGATGATCCACGCGGCGCGGGTGCCGGTCATCCACGCCCACACGAGAATCGCACCCCCAACGACGGGCGCGGAGGGCCAGATCTGCACGACCGCGCCGATCACTCCGATGAGGATGACAATGCCAACGATGACGGTTCCCAGGACGCTCATGGCCTCATCGTATCGTTTCCGGGTTTCGTGCGATGACGCTCACGCTGATAGCCTGGCCTCGTTACCCCGATCCCCAGGAGTGCTGATGGATATCACTCCCCCACGCCTGCCACTGGACTCGCTCCTGAAGAGGCGCCCCATGACGGTGTACACCGTGTCGTGTCCACCGGCGGAGGCCGTCGTGCGCTGCGCACAGTTCTGGCGCACCATCGGCATCAAGCGCGAGTCGACCACGATGTGCAAGCGTTTCGCGGACATCGGCTGGTCGGGCACCGAGGTCACGGTCATGCCCGGGCAGGTCGAGAACCGAAAGCGGTCGCGCATCCGCGACCACGACACCCTTCTGGATGTCGCCGAGATCTCCCCCACCCTCGCCTTGGGCAGCCTCGCCATCCAGCTGTCGGCGAAGGCGGTGCGTGCGCAGCTGCGCCACCTCAATAAGACGACGATCATCATCGCGGCGCAGCCCTCGCCCAACAACGAGCAGACATCAACTGAACTGTGGTGCTTTCCCTGGGATACGGCGATTCAGCGCGCCCGCCCCGGCAAGGATCCGTTCGCCCGTGTCTTCGAGTACCTGCACACGGCCCTGCACCAGCAGGGCATCCTCCTGGCTCCCCCACGCCTCGTCGATGGTGAGGATCTGCCCGAGGACCACCCCCTCTCCCCCGCCAACGTCGCCCAGATGCGCGGCAGCTTCCTCGATCCCGTCACCAAGTTCCTCCCACCGAAGGAACGGTCATGACCCCCGGTTTCTCACTGCGCTGGATTTTCAACCGCCGCGATAACGGAGAATCGCGATGAACTCTTTCATCTCGAGTATGCAGCAAGACTTCAATGAATCTTTCAGCACGATCACCGTTTTTCAGCTGTCAGCGTCCCGGTCCGATGCTGTCTCCCGCTGCGTCGGTCTCTGGAAGACGAAAGGGTCCCACTGCGCCAGTACCGGCATGGAAGAGCAATTCAAGCAGCGGGGATGGACCGGAACGGAGCTGGTCATCGGACACAGCGGGCGCGCATTCCTGACTAATTTTTTCTTTGAGACACGCTCATACCGTCGCTTCTTGTCACATGCCCCCACTCTCGTGCCCGACCGAATCAAGCGAGCCGCCATCACCAAGGTGTACGTGGATATCATTGCGCGCACAGTCGAGAGCGAATCGAGTCCGGTGACCGAACTGTGGTGCCTTACTGATTGGGCAACACGGATGAATCTCAGCGGCTTCGAAAAAAGTTACGCTGAATCGTCGCTGCACTCACTCGAAGAGTCCTTCAACGCGCAGGGCATCCTGTCCACCCCCGTCCGGCACCTCAATCGCTGGGATATCCCGTCAGATGTCCCCCTCTCACTCCCCGAGCTCACGACAATGCGCAAGGCTGCAAAGAAGCACCGACAGTAGCCTCCCCTCTTGGCCGGTCACCGCACGGGTGCCCATACCCCGTCACCCGCAGGGAATCCCGCGCAATAGGGCTCTTCATAATTGAGGGTGTAGTTGGGGTCTGAATCCGCCGGTTTCGAGGAGGCAGCGGGTGATGTAGTGGGTGAGGTTTCGGAATCCGAGTGCGGATCCGCGTAGGTGTTCGAGGCGGCCGTTGATGGCTTCGGTAGGACCGTTGCTGGTGTGGGGGTGGTCGAAGTAGGCCAGGATGTCTCCGGCTCGGCGTTTGAGTGTCCTGCCCAGTGTGATGAGCTCGGTCAGGCCCCTGGGTACACGCGTGGAGGTCAGTGTGTTGATTTCGGCTTGCATTAGGGCCTTACCGCGGTTTTTGTTGGGATCTCGGTAGGCGTCGATAATACTCTGGTAGACGCTCCAGGTGACTTCGAGTGCGACGTGGCAATCGCTGGCGAACAGGTCGGCTAGCTGGTGTTGCTGGCGTGGGGTGAGCAGGCATGAGCGGGTGTGGAGCATACGGCGGGCCTTGTACAGGGGGTCGGTGGCACGCCCGCGCCGGTGGTGGAGTTCTTGCTGAATGCGTCTGCGGCACTCATCGAGAGCATCACCGGCAAGGTGCACGACGTGGAAGGGATCCATGACTGCCCTCGCTCCGGGGAGTTCTTCAGCGGTGGCGCTTTTGAACCCGGTGAATCCGTCCATCGCGACGATCTCAATATTCTCGCGCCAGGTGTTGGGCTGGGCGGCCAGCCAGGTTTTGAAGACCTGCTTGGATCGGCCCGGGATCATGTCCAGGAGTCGGGAGGGGCCGCTGCGTTCTCGGATGGGCGTCAGGTCCAAGATGACGGTGACGTATTTGTCTCCGTAGGGGGTGTGGCGCCACACGTGTTCATCCACCCCGATGACACGCACGCCATCGAACCGAGTTGGATCATTGATCAGTAGACGCTGGCCTTCACCCAGGACAGCGGTGTTGGCGGTATTCCAGGACACACCGAGGGCCTGGGAGATACGCGCCACCGTCAGATGGTGGACCACCAGGCCCACCAGCGCCCAGCGCACCGCCGCACGCGAGAGCTTGGCGCGCGGATCGGCCGCTTGACTCATGTCTTGGCGCCACACGTGAGCACACTCCGGGCAGCGGTAGCGGCGCACGCTCACGTGCAAGATCGTGGGGCGCCACCCGTAAGGCTCGTGCGCCAAGCGCCTGACCACCGTGTCACGAGAAATGCCCTGGCACCCGCAGCGTCGGCACCACCGGTCCTCACCACTAATACGGCAAGCCAACACAGCATGATCGGGCTCAATGCGCTGACCCGTCACTTCCAGGCCCAGGTCATCCAGGCGCGTGAACGCGCTCAGATCAGGGCGATCAAAGATAGTATTGGGCATGTCGAGGTCTTTCGGATGGACGGTGTAGGAATCTCCATCATCGGAAGACCTCGACCCCTACCCGGCCACGACACGCCCAACCCCGCCCACAACACCTACACCCTCAATTATGAAGAGCCCGCAATAGTATCCTGATGCCACAGCGCATCTCGCTTGCGTCGGCACCGTGCAGGCACCGACACCCCTCCCGCGCTCACACCGGAGGAGCACCATGAGTCCCCTATTTTCTTCTCTCGGCCGCAGCCTCTCCTTGATTCGCCAGCCGTTCATGGCGCTACGCCTGTCTGTTTCTCCCGACGAGGCCGTGGCACGCTGCATCTCACTCTGGCAAACTGCGAAGATTCGCTGCGAAACGCCCGGCATGCGCGAGCAATTCGCTCAGACTGGATGGATAGGAACCGAACTAGTCATCGGCAACAACGGGAAGGCTCTCTTCACCGATTTGGTCGCTTCGTCCAGTATGACCGTCGCCGTCACCGCACTGTTTCCGCAGGCAGTACCCGACCGATTGAAGCGCGCCTTTCTTGAAAAGACGTTCGTCGAGATCATCGCCCGTCCAGTCCCCGGAGGCATAACTCCCACGTGCGAACTATGGTGCCGCGTCGATTTCACATCAATGGGCGAAACGACCTTTCCCGAGGACTTTCTCGCCTCGATGTTCACAAAGATTGAACACTCTTTCCGGAAAACCGGAATTCTAATGTCTGGACCGGACCGCCCCATGGCTCACGAAGTGCCGGCGGACGTTCCACTGACGATGCCGGCGCTCACGGCAATGCGCAAGGCTGCAAAGAAGCGCCGACAGTAGCCTCCCCTCTTGGCCGGTCACCGCGCGAGTTCCCCGGCCTCGTCGATCCCGGGCGAATCCCTCACGATAGTATCCTGACGCCACAGCGCATCTCGTTTGCGTCGAGACCGTGCCGATGCGCTGACACAGGTCTTGCACGAGGAGGCTGCTTATGACCCCTGGTTTCTCGCTGCGCCGGATGGTCTTCCGTCGCAGGTACCTGCACGCGCTCGTCGCAACCGATCCGCACGAGGCGGCCACCCGCTGCATCAACTACTGGGCGTCGAGGTGGAGAAGCACCCCCGTGGAGACGCCGGGGATGCGCGAGCAGCTCGCCCTGAATGGGTGGGTTGGGACCGAGATCGCGGACGGCCTCGATACGATGGGCGGTCTCTTTTCCACCGTAACTAACGCGATTGCGCGCAGCGACCTGTTCCCCCATTCTGCCTCTCAGCCAGCGGCCCCCTCACGCCTTCAGACGTCGCGACTCCTGGTCGCAGCACGGCCCTACTCGGCCGAAGGGCATCTCGCAAGCGAGGTGTGGTGCTTCGATACTCGGGTGAGCCAGCGCAACACCCCCACCACCAAGGAAGACATCGGCAGCTATCTGCAGGACCTCGCCGTCACGTTGCAGCTCGACGAGCTGTTGCTCGCACAGCCCGATCTCCTCTTTGAAGGCGACCTGCCGAAAGACCACCTCTTCGCGGGGCGGAACGTGATCGCAATGCGCCAAGCCGCCAAAAAGAAGTACGGCCGCAAACGCCGCCGTTTCTCAAGATCCTGACACCCGCCAACTCCCGCAGAAAATACCTCTTCACGATCCACAACACCCGCACAATACGGCGGGCCGCAGACGTGAACGAATGAAAGTAGAACCGCACATGAAGATGACAACGACTCCCCCGGCCTCGTGGACCGGGAACCTCTTTCATCGCCCACCTCTCGGGGTGTACACGGTGACGGGCACGCCCGAAGACGCAGCCGCCCGGTGCCTCGACCTGTGGGTGACGATTGGCGTGCGCGAGCAAACACACGGCATGCCCCAGCAGTTCGCGCGCCGCGGCTGGGTCGGCACGGAGATCACGGTCGATGCCTCGAGCACTGAGAAAAAGATACGGCGCCTCGAGTTCGATGAAGTGATGATGCCCTTCCGCGCCGTCGGAATGGGGTTCCACTTCGCCTACCAGGTGACCGTTGCCGAGTCTCTACGCTCGGTCACCGACACGGTTGGCGAGGTTGCTGGTTCGGTCGGTAGCGCCGCGCGAGAAGCCGCGGGCGGGGTCGTGGATACAGTTGGCGGGGTCGCCAACTTCGTCGGTAGCGCCGCGCGAGAAGCCGCGGGCGGAGTCGTGGACACAGTCGGCGAGGTTGCCGGTGAGATCGTCGACACAGTCGTCGAGGCAACCGGGACAGTCGGCGAGGTTGCCTACTTCGCTGGTAGCGCCGCGTACGCAGGTGCCGCCAGCGCCGCAAACAAGGTCGGGGGATTCGTATCGGGCTTCGCAGCCAAAACATGGCGCAAGGAACGCCTGCCAAAACCCGGCAAATGCCGCATCGTGGTCGCAGCCCGCGCGCTCCCCGATCAGGAGAAGGAGGCTGCGCAGCTGTGGTGTTTCCTCAGCGATGATTCGCCGAAGCGATCCCTGGGTTCTGACGACCAGATCGACGAGGCCTTCCGATGGTTTGAACGCAAGCTCACCGAACAGAAAATCCTGCTCGATGTTCCGCACTACGTCACCCAGAAGGACCTCCCCGACGACAGCATCCTCAAGGCAGACGCCCTCACCGCAATGCGCCAGGCGGCGAGCACGCAGACACCTTCGTCATCCATCTAGCAACAAAAGCAGTCTCGCCGCGGACGCTAGCGCGCCCGCGGCGAGACAACAGAAAGTCCGGGAGACTCAGCCCTGCGCACGCAGGGAGGCAACCTCGTACAGGGCGATGCCCGTGGCAACGGCCGCGTTGAGGGACTCGACGGTCGACACGATCGGGATCGACACGATCTGATCGCAGGTCTCGCGCACGAGGCGGGACAGGCCCGCGCCCTCGGCACCGGTCACGACGACGAGAGGGCCGTTCGCCAGCGACAGGCCGCGCAGGGGCGCGTCGCCGCCGCCATCCAGGCCGACCACGAAGTAACCGGCCGCCTTGGCCTCTTCGAGGGCGCGCACGAGGTTCGTCGCACGAGCCACGGGCACGCGGGCGGCCGCGCCGGCCGACACCTTCCACGCGGTCGTGTTGACGCCCGCGCTGCGGCGCTCGGGGATGATGACGCCGTCCGCGCCGAACGCGCCCGCGCTGCGCAGGACCGCGCCCAGGTTGTGGGGGTCCGTCACCTGGTCGAGGGCGACGAGGAGCGGGTGGCCCAGCTGCTGGAGCGACCCGGCGATCAGGTCCGAGGCGTCGGCGTACTCGTAGCCGCGCACCTCGATGGCGACGCCCTGGTGGACGGCGCCGTCGGTTGCGACATCCAGATCACGGCGGGTGACCTCGTAGACGGGCGCACCCATGGTCGAGGCGAGGCGCACGACCTCCTCCACGCGATCGTCCTTCACATTGTCGAGGACGAAGACGCGCTCAATCGGGACCGAGGCGCGGGCGGCCTCGGCGACAGGGTTACGGCCGGCGATCAGCTCGTGGCCGGGCTTGATGCGGATCGAGGACTTCGCGCGGGCGCGAGCGATCGCGGCCTCCTGGGCCTCACGAGCCTCGCGCTTCACCTTGCGCTTGTGGGCGGGGTGGTAGGTGCGGTCCTCGGCCTTGGGGGTCGGACCCTTGCCTTCGAGGCGGCGGCGAGAGTGGCCGCCGGTGCCGACCTGCGCGCCCTTCTTGGTGCCCTTCTTACGGATGGCGCCGGGGCGCCCGCTGTGTGAGGCCATGGTGTCTCCTCGTTTTCTCGTGAACTGACACAAGCGTACGGGTTTCGGGCCGCATCGGGGCCGCAGGGGCGCGCGCGGGGGCCAAAATCACGATTGGGCAGGTTCCGCGCTACCCCGCGCCTTCCTAGTCTCTCCTACCCCACCGCTCTCCCCAAAAGTCGCATGCAATTTGGGTACCCTACCTTTTCTTAGGCATCGAGGAACCAGCAGAATTTCAACGATCTGATTTCAAACCTTGAAATACAGGCAAGGGAATTGCATGCGACATTTTTGGGAAACTATGCCATTACGGCGCCTGGCAGCACGACACCCCCCTCACACACACCGCGCCCACACTCGCTGGGGCCTCGCCGATGCCGCCGACCGCGCGTCGTC
>CAUSHZ010000030.1:0-23560 GCA_963531605.1 uncultured Actinomyces sp. | reverse complement strand
AGGTTTGCCCTCGGGTGCGCGGGCGGGGAGGTGAAACAGTGGCGCGTTAAACACGCCCGGGACGAGGCCGGCGCCGCCCTGCGCGGACGGACGGGTGCCTACGTGGGAGATGTGCCCAACGACGCACGGAGGGCGCGGGTGCGCGGACGGACGGGTGCCGGCCACGGCCTCGCGTGTGGGGGCCTATTTGTGCTTTCGGAAGCGCTGTTTCACGCCGCTCGAGATGCCGGAGGCAGCGCTCGAAATGCCGGAGGCGGCGCTCGAGGCCCCGGTGACGACGCCTGAGGCGGCGCTCTTCGCGCCGACCATGACGACCCGCGCTTTGCCTTTCATGGTTTCTTGGACTCCGTCGGCGCTGACCTGGTTGCCGCGCGCCGGGGTCGTGTCGTTGACGTGGCGAGCCCAGGCCTCGGCGTCGATGCCGCGGGGCGGGAGCTCACGCAGGTGCGCCTTGAGGCGGGAGGACTGGGCTTGAAGCGCCATGAAGGTCAGGCCGCTCGACACGAAGCCGCCGATGATGGGGACGACTTTCGAGACGCTCTTGGTGAAGGTGCTCTTCGTGATGTTGATGCCGATGACGCGCAGGGAGTATTTGACGACCGGGTACCAGGTGATGCCCATGAGGGCTTTCTTGGTGACGTGGTTCTGGTAGGCGGTGGTGGCCACCAGGCGCGCGAAAGCCGTCAGCGACTGGGCGGCGCCGCCGACGCCGAGCATGACGCCGAAGAAGACGGCGAGGACGCCGATCGTGTCGTCGTCGTTCTGGTCCGCATCGGCGACGAGGTCGTGCCACCCGTACAGGTAGGCGAGTTTTTGCATGATCCGCAGCGCGTGCGCGTAGTACTGCGTCAGGTCTGCGGGGATCGCGGCGACCATCGCGAAGCCGCCGGGGATGCCCGCCGCGAAGGAGATGGCGGCCGACTTGTTGGTTTCGTAGGAGATTATCTCTTCCGCAAGGCCGTCGAGCACCGCCAGGGGGACGCCCGCCGCCGCGGGGTTCGTGTCGAGGGAGCGCGCGATGATGTCGTCGCTTGCGTGAACCTTGGCGAGTTCTTGGCCCAAGAACTCGTCGCGGCGGATGCGCACGCCCGGGAGGCGAACGATCTTGGTGAGGAAGTCTAGTCCGCGGTGCTCGGCCTCGGCCTCTTGCGCGGGGGTGAGGCCGCGCAGTTCGTCGCCCCCACCGAGGTCTTCCTTTTTGTTCCGCATCGCGTTCCTCCACGTCTGTGCGCGCACCGGCAGCGCGCGGGTGGCCCCCACTTTAGCGGGTTCCTGCTCCCCTCAGCCCGGGATTGACGAGGCCGGGGCTAGGCGACGCTGTCACGCATCCCCCGCCCCGGCCTCGTGACCGACGATCGTTACTTGCGCCGGCCGAAGAGGCCCTTGACGCCGCTGGTGACACCCGATGCTGCGCTCACCACGCCAACCGCAGCAATCCCAACTCTCCCTTGGAAAGCCGCATCAGTAGCGCCCACGATGCTCTGTTCTTGTTCAACAGAGTTCGCTGTCATGATGGCCCGCTTCCACATCTCGGCCTCAATTCCGGGAGGAGGCAGCTCGCGCAGATGCTTCTTCAGTCGAGATGACTGCGACTGAAGCGACATAAAAGTCAAGCCGCTCGACACAACGCCGCCAATGACGGGGAGCACCTTCGAGAATCCCTGAGTGAAGGCTTTCTTGGTCAGATTGACGCCGATCATTTGCAGGGTCTTTTTGACAGCCCGATACCACGAGGTCTTCATCAGGAACTGCTTGGTCACCTGCTTTTTCACTGTGTCCATCACAGTCGAACTGGCGAAAGAGGAAAGAGACATAGCTGCCTCTTCGACATCGAGCATCACGCCAAAGAAAATGGCGATGATACTGATCGCCTCGTCGTCCACCTCTTCCTTCGCACTGAGTAATTCACGCCATCCGTAGAGGTATGCAAGCTTCTGCACGATCCTGAAAGCATGCACGTAGTACTGCGTCAGGTCCGCGGGGATTGTCCCAAGCATCGCAAACCCACCGGGGATACCCGCAGCAAAGGATATTGCTGCGGACTTGTTTGTCTCGTAGGAGATAACTTGCTCAGCCAGCCTATCGAGTTCAGCTAGCGGGATGCCAGCGAACGCAGGGTTGGTGTCGATCGCCCTCCGAATCACCTCTTCGGGCACGCCCCGCTCACGCAGTTCCTGGCGCAGGAAATCGTCGCGGCTGATGCGGACGCCGGGCACACGCACGACCTTCTTCAGGAATTCGACCGCTTGCTGTTCAGCCTCGTTCCGTTGAGCTGCTGTCAACTCCCCACCGCTTGTTTGGCGCTGCAGGTCTCGCCCATTTCCGACGTTTTCACCGTGAGCGCCGGGTTTGTTGAGACTGCCCCACATGTCATTCCTTTACACTCCATTGTCGCCTCAGTACGAGGTCTGGATACGAGACAACTATAACCAAGTTTTGCTCCATGCTGGCGCTCGGGACACACCGTCATTTTGCTCAGGTGTGAGAACGTCAGGAACGGACATATTCTGGTCTCATGTGGATTGTCGCCGCCTGCTTGTCAGCCCTGTTCGCGGGGCTGACTGCCGTCCTGGCGAAGGCGGGCGTCGCGACGACAAACTCGACAGTAGCGACGGCGCTGCGCACGGTTGTCGTGGCCGCGGGGGCGTGGGGCATGGCGGCGCTGACGGGAACGGCTTCCGGCGTTGCGTCTATCGACGGAACTTCTGCGCTGTTCCTGGTGTTGTCCGGGTTGGCGACGGGGGCCTCGTGGCTGTGCTATTTCGCCGCTCTGTCTCGAGGGGACGTGTCCCGTGTGGCACCGATCGACAAGCTGTCGACGGTGCTTGCGATCGTCTTCGCTCTCGTCCTACTGGGCGAGCCGGTGAGCGCGTGGGGGGCGGCCGGGGTCGTGGCGATCACGGTGGGAACGCTTCTCATGGTCGAGCCTTCCGACCTGTCGGGCCTGCCTCGTGCGCTGCGCGGGGGTGGCAGCTGGCTGGTGTACGCGCTCGCGTCCGCTCTGTTCGCGGCGCTCACGTCGATTCTCGGAAAGGTCGGGATTTCGGGGGTTGATCCGACGCTGGGGACGGCGGTGCGCACGCTGGTGGTCCTGGCGATGGCGTGGGTGGTCGTGGGCGCGCAGGGGCGGGCGCGCGAGGTGCGGTCGGTTCCGGCGCGCGAGCTGGCGTTCATCGTCGCGTCGGGCGCTGCGACGTGCGCGTCGTGGTTGGCGTACTATCGCGCGCTCAAGGACGGGCCCGCCTCGGTGGTGGTGCCCATTGATAAGCTGTCGATCCTGGTGACTGTCGCCTTCTCGGCGGCGGTGTTTCACGAGCGTTTCACGCGTCGCTACCTGTCTGGCCTGGCCCTCATGTGCGCGGGAACGGCCGCCATGGTGGTGGCGTAGGGGCGACTGGTGCCGGCAGCACGCGGCAGCTCATCACTCAGTGTCGACGTCAGGCCCTTCACCTGTTTCACGAACGTTTCACGCGGGATGGTTGGCCGGACAGGCCGTGGTGGCGTGTCAGCCTGGCTAGTGGCCTTGTTTTTCTTCCCAGGTGTCGGTGTTGTTAATGACGAGGTGAGACAGCGGGAAGGGACCGGTTGTTTCGGTGGTGGTGACCAGGCCGTTGATCGTCTGGGTCTCCCCGGTAAAGGGGTTCGTGGCCGTCCCGCTCCACGTGGTCCTCAGCGTGATCTCGCGGTTCTCATGCGGGTAGGGGCCGTCGAACCCAGAACGCCACCCCTGCGGGGGCGTGTAGTAGTGGCGGATCAAGCGTGGGTCCTTGTTCGGGTCAATACCCTTGTGCCATGCCAGGCCCGGGGAGGTGGTCACCGTGTTGGGAGTGCCATCACCCCAGGAGTACTCGTAGTTCGTTGCCGTCAGCGTGATCGTGATGTCGCGGCCCAGCAGATTGATGACGTGAGTCTGAGTCGGGCTCGTCACCGAGACGATCGTGGGGACGAACCGGTTCGTGTAGGACACAGTGGGTGGTTGTTTGTTGATGCCGGCTCCGTCGGCGTGGATCGTGGTGGCGGCGTAGTAGAGGATCTCCCGGGTGGTGGGCAGCGCCAGCTTGCCACCCGCCGGATGAGCAGCAGAAAAGTACAGACAAGCGACCTCATCCGTAGTCCCGTCAGGCTTCTCATACATGCGCATCACGCCATCACACACCTGCCCCACACCAGCCCCCTGAGCATCAGAGGACGCACTACCCTCCGCCGTCTCACGGCTCCTATCGCCATTGGTGGTGGATGAGCCGTCGTTGGGCTGCTGGGCAGGATCCTTGGTCTGTTGCTTTTGCCATGCACGACTAGCAACGCCGTCGGGCACGGTAAAGGTGCAAATCCCAAATGCACCTCCGAAATTAGGGTCGCAGGCACCAGGCATACTGTCCGCGAATGTGACTGGGGAGAATGTAAGAAGGATCGTCGAAGCCAAGACGAAGGCCGCAGTTAAGGAACGGTTATTCGTTATTGTCATGAGGAACGTTCCCTTCGGTAAGTAGCCACCGGTTGTTTTTCCATGTCATGAACAGTGTCATGTTGACTGTGTATTCCTGATCACTGACAATTATTCTCTCCCCTGTGCACGCAACGCCATTAGTCGTTGTCACCCTGAATAGCACTCCAATAGTGTCGGGCTGAACATTCCATGTATCCATTGAAACGGGTTCAACACTCACAATTCCTGTTACTGACGCCTTGTTGCCATACACCCACCCGTTCGAGTAGATGCCATCGATGGCCTCAACGTAGCCGTCATTGAAAGGCACAGCAGTGTCAGACAATTCAGAAAGCGCCTGTGTATCCCCGGTGTTCCAGGCATACTCGAGGGTCGCTAGGTAGTGCTCCGCGGCGAGTTCTGCGCCTCTTTCGGTGTTCTCCTTGGCTTCTTCGGGCAGCTCGGGTTTGGTGTAGGTGGATGCTGCGTGTTCGGCGGGGCGGACCAGGACGCCGTCAGGGCCGATCTGGTAGCCGCCCGACATCGCGGCCTCGCCCGAGGCCGTGGCAGAGGCAGTGGGCGCGGGGTAGATGGGCGGCGAGGTCGTGGCTGCGACGGTGGGTCTCTCGCCCCAGGCTGGCCACCAGCCCTCGGCGACCCCGTTGATGTACACCGACAAGACCGCACCCGCGAAGAGAACAACGTAGGTGACGCGCATCCCCCAATAGAAGGGTTCGACGTGCAGCCAGGCCCGGGCGCGGGCCCGCGCACCCTTGGGGCGCCGCGCTTTGACCTCGGCGCGGTAGTCGGCCCAGCGTTGGCGCAGCGTGTACTTGCGCGGCGCCGTTTCGCGGCGGAATTGCTCCTCGTCCTCCTCGGTCACGGGACGCTCAGACAACGGCGGAACCATCATGATCTATCAACCTCCACGATGAGGTGTCCTCACGCGCGCCCCCGCCATCGGCGACGCGCCCTTCACTCACCAGACTACGCGCCGTAATACGCAAATACACCAAGAATGCACGGTAACCACCAACGCACATCCTCCCGCCCCGTTGGAGCGAACGTGCACGCACCCGCACGAATCCACCCCCACCTCGTCAAACGCGTGAGTGGCTTCGACGGTGACGACGAAACGCGACCGTCACGGAGGGCGCCACTTTGGCGCGGTGTCCTCAGAGAAGCTTGTCTAACGCCTCCCTGATCCTGCGTTCCTCCCCCGAGCCGTTCGTTGGCAAGCGCAGAACCGGCACGTCATACGCGGCCATGATCGAATCCTTGAGGGCGTCGCGCTTGCGCTGAGTATCACTGGCACCGTGGTACTGCCAGCCGTCGACCTCGATGGCGAGGACAAGGCGACCGGTCACCCGCGAATACACGCCGAAATCAAGCGCACTATCCGTGAACACGAAGGCACGCTGTTCCTCGCTGAGTCGACGCGTATTCGGCAGCGTATCTTTAAGGAACACCTCGATCTGATAACCAAAGCGCGAATAGGCCGGTTCCGCAAGAATCTCGCGCAGGCACTGGTCCGCGACGTTCTCGGCGGGAGAGCGCCGACGGTCGGCCCACTTGGCGCGCGAGTAACGTTCGAGCGACGCGCTGTAGGCGTTGTAGAGGACATCGAAAATGGAGACGATGTCGGACTGGACGACGGCGCTTGGGTCGTACATTTCGATGTAATCGAGCAGCGTCCTAATGTTTCGGCTCAGGCGGACGCCGCCGTGCGTGGTGACGACGATGAACCGGTCTTTGGCGCGCGACACGATGACGTTCGTCATGGCGTCAGAGTCGTAGAACTCGCGCGCGGCGGCCCGGTCGTGCGCGTTGAGGACCGTGGATAGGACCACCGTTCCCGCGCCGCGCCCCTGGAACTTGTGCGCGGTCTCCGCCAGCCATCGGGCGTGCTGGCCTTCCCCGAGGTCCGCGCGGATACGCTGGCGCAGGCCGGTCGCTTGCACCCGGAACGGAGTCACAACGCCGAGGACGAAGTCGCCGGACTCGTCCTTATCGTTCGCCCCGATCCCCTCGCGAATGACCCGCAACTCCTCGAGCTGGGCGATAATCTCGATCTCTCTCTGGGAGAAGAAGCTTCCCCCGCGCGCAGGCCGCCGCGCGTGGTTTCCCGGTGCGGCGTAGACGATCGCGAGCGGATCGGGGGCATCCTCCGTCGGCACGCGCATCGGGATGAGCTGGCCGCCGTAGTACATGCGGTTGCAGAACTCGATGATTGCGGGGTGGCAGCGGTAGTGTTCCTTGAGCAGGGTGCTGGGAACTTGTTCAGATTCGGTCATAGCCTTGACGGAATCGAGCAGCGACATCGAGCGCACATCAAATCGTTTCGCGGGCGGTTGCCGTTTGCTTTCGTCCCAGCCCTGGAAGATCGGCCCGATCTGCCGCGCGTCACCGACGATGACTGCGTTGCGAGCCTTACTCAGCGCCGCCATTCCCTCCGGGAGCAGGACCTGCGACGATTCGTCGATGATAATCCAGTCGAGCAGCGTATCCTCGGCCAGGTTGTGACGGATCGAAAAGCAAGTGGATGCGACCACCGGGTAGGTGCGCAGCAGAATGTCCGTCTGCCGGTTGAGCCACTGATTGGGGCTCAGACGGCTCGGCCGTTCGCGCTCGAAACGGTCCCGGAGGGCGGCGTCCAAAGCCTCGCGGGAACGGCGACGGTACTGCGCACTCACCTCGACGAGGCCGTGGCGGGCGGCGCGCGCCTCCGCTTCCTCGACGCGGCGGCTGAGTTCGCGTTCGCGGGCCTGGTAGAAGGCGAGCTGGAGCGCCGACTGGACGTCAGGGGTGCCCAGATCAATCCCCTTCAGGGAGCCATAGGCGAAGTAGCGTCGCACCCGCTCGATGATTGCTCGTGGACTGCGCCCGGGCCTCGGCGCGCAGCGGGCGAGGGCAAGCAGGTCAGCGATGGTCTCGGAGCTGCGCCGCACGACGGCCAGATGAGAAATATTCGCCATCGGGCGGCGGCTTTCTTTGACTTTTTCCTCGAAGAGGAGCCGCTCACGCTGGGTCGCGGTCAGGCGCGCCCGGATCGCCGGGATGTCTCGCGCGTCCTCCCACAGGGCGACGAGCCGCTCCTCCTCTGCTCGCAGCGCGGCCTCGTCGACGCGGGCGGGTGCACCGGGCGAGGCGGTGGACGCTTTCTGGGCCCAGGCCTCGCGCCGTTGCTCAAGGATCCCCTCGCGCCTGTGGAATTCTTGGACGCGCTCCGTTTTCCCGAGGCTGGCGACCAGGAATCCGTAGCCTTCTTCCGTCAGTTTGTCGATGACGTTATCCACCGCGGAGTTGGCACCCGCGACGACACCGATGGTCTTGCCCTGGGCGATAAGAGAAGCGATCAGGTTGAGGATCGTCTGCGTCTTACCAGTACCGGGCGGGCCGTCGATAATCGAGATCTGGTGGGTGAGCGCGGCGCGTATGGCGTTGCGTTGATCGAGGTTGGAGTGGAAAGGCATCACGACAGCGTCGCTCGCGCCGGTCGCCGCCGATGCTGAGCCCGCGAGGAATGCTTCGAGAGCGGACCCTCGCGGGGCCTGCGGGAGCCACTCCCACACGTTCGCGAGGATGGCCGCCGGCGCCGCTTCTCCCTCTCCCACCCATCGGGTGTAGCGTCCGCTCGTGTCCAGCATCGCTCCGGCCCGCTGGGCCTGCGCGCGAACTTCGTCACGTACGTAGTCGAGGGTGGCGGCGTTCTTGCGCTGTTCCGGCGTCGCGAGCCTCACCCTCACCTCGTCGCTTGCGTAGCGCCGCAGCGCGAGTGTTCCGTCAGCTTTGCGATACGCCAGGGTGTAGCGGGGATTGCGCGGCTGTTCCGCGCAGCGGAGCGTCCAGATGGATTCGACGCTGTTCCAGCGCTGTCCGCTCACCACAACCTCATCGAGGGCGTCGAGCTCGCGACGCTCGACCTGGTCGTAGAGGCGCACCCGGTCTGTGCCGTATGGGTATTCCTTGCCGTTGGCGTAGGTGACGACGATACGGTCTCCATCGCGGCGTGCCTGCGCGACTTTCCAGGTGCAGTCCAGCCAATTCGGCGCGTCCTTATCGCGAATCAGCACGTGCATCGTGCGCGGATCGACGGATTCCATGCCCCTCCCCTTTGAGTTTTACGCTCAGCTTAATCGACTTATCTGACTAGCGGTAGGTTGTTGGACACCCACCCGGACCGCCCGCTGGACGCAGATGTGCATGGCCCCTCGTATCGTGGCGCTATGGGTATATCACTTGTTTTTCTCCTGGTTGGACTGGTCGTGGGCGCTGCGCTCGGGTACGTGGGGGCGGTGGCGCGCCGCGCCTCGCAGCCGGGCGAGGACGTGGGCGCGTTGCGCGCGGAGGCCGCACGGTGGCAGGCGCGCGCGGAGGAGCTGTCGCATCGCGTCGAATCCGCCGACGCCCGCTCGGCCGGTGATGCGTCCGTGTTGCAGGCCCTCGCCCCGGTTCGCGCGCAGCTGGAGCAGATGACGGCGCGCGTCGACCAGATGGAACAGACGCGGGCACGCCAGCACGGGGCCCTCGCCGAACAGCTGCGCGACGCCGCGCAGCGTGAGGCGGACCTGGCCCGCACGGCCGCCTCACTGGAGGGCGCCCTGCGCTCGCGTAGCGCGCGCGGCACGTGGGGCGAGGTCGAGCTCGCCCGAATCCTGGAGGCCTCGGGCATGATGCCGCACGTCGACTTCGCGGAGCAGCGTTCGATCGCTTCTCTCACTCAGGGACGAGGCCTGGGCGCGGGCAGCGCATCGACTGACCGCGGGCGCCCCGACGTGACGATTCACCTGCCGGGTCAGGGGTTCCTCGCCCTCGACGCGAAGGCCCCGATGGACGCATACCTGCGGGCCTGCGGCATTGAGGACAGCGGGGAGGATGCGGAGGCTCGGCGCCGCGCTGAGCTCGCCGCGCACGCGAAGGCCTTGCGTTCTCACGTGGAGGCGCTCGCGTCGCGCGACTACGCGCGCGCTCTCGGCTCCTCGCCCGAGCTGGTGATCCTCTTCGTCCCGTCGGAGGCGGCGCTGAGCGCCGCGCTGCGCTCGGACGGCGCGCTCCTTGACGATGCGATGGCTCGCGGCGTGGCCCTGTGTTCCCCCGTCACCCTGCTGGCGGTGGCTCGCACGTGCGCCACGGCGTGGGCACGCACGACGATTAACGAGCAGGCTGACCAGGTCATCGCCTTGGGCCGCGACCTGTACGAGCGGCTCGGCGTCGTCGCCGGCCACATGGACAACCTGGGCAAGAACCTGGCCAAGAGCGTCGACTTCTACAACAAGGCCGTGTCCTCGATGGAGACTCGGCTCCTGTCGCGAGCCCGCGCCGTCACCGCCCTCGAGTCCGCCTCCAAGAAACCCATGACGGCCACCGACATCGACCCGGACGCCGCCCAGGTCCGCGCCTTCACGAAGCCGGAGCTGACGGGGAGGTGAGACGGCGACACCGGCCCCGCGGCGCTTCAACACCCGCGGGGCGAGGGGACGCCGGGCATCCGGCTACGCCTCGGTACCCTCGCCGCCGCGACTGTAGTGGGCCTGGAGCGCATCCGCCGTGATCTCGACGATGCTATCCAGGAAGGACTGATCCGTCATGTACGACTGAATCTCCTGGTTTTCCTGGCAGGTGCGAACCATGGCGACGCCGACGGCGTTCTTGAAGTCAGCGGATGCTTTGAGCTGGCTCGGGCTGTTCTTCTTCGCCATGGCCTGCGCGGCCTCGTTCTCATCCAGGAAACCCCAGAAGGTGGTGATGAACCCGGCGACGCTGCCCTCGGTCACGTCGACGTTCCGGGCCCGGAACATGTCGTTGACGCGATCGATGACCTCCGCGAGGGGCCCTTCGTCGGAGTCTGCCCGCCGCGGAACTCGCCATCGAAGCCGGGAAGCACCATCGGCTCGACGCTGCCCTCGCTCAGGGAGTGATCCTCGTTGATGGCGGAGGGGACGAGCTGCACGCCGGAGAGCTGCACGCCCTCAAGGTAGGAGTCGTCGTACTGGTTGCCGTCCATGTGCAGGTTGCGCGACAGGAGGGTGGCCACGATGGCGCGCTTGTGCAGGTCCGGGTCCTGATAGTCGATGATTTGGCTGAGGAACTGCCAGGCGTTGCGGTAGCTGATCGTGTCCGCGCGGAAGCTGCGCAGGGAGTCCTTGAGTTCGTTGTCCTTACTCAGACGCGCGCGCTTCCACGCGGCCTGCCACCGCTCCTTGATGGGCCCCAGGGCCCGCGCGATGGCTTCGCCGCCGGCATCGCTCAGGTACGCGTCGGCGACTGCTTCCATCTCCACCATCGTGTAGATGCTGGCCGTGTCCAGGCGTTCGGCGATCGTGATGAGCGAGTTCGGGTCGACTTCCCCGGCCACGTGCGCGTCCGAGTAGTACATCTTGAAGTCGTCCTCGATGCTGGCCGGCGTGTTCTGGAAGTCCACGACCATGGGCGCGGTCTTGCCGGGGTAGGTGCGGTTGAGGCGCGAGAGGGTCTGGACGGCGGCGATGCCGGACAGTTTCTTGTCCACGTACATGGCGACGAGGCGCGGCTCGTCGAAGCCGGTCTGGAACTTGTTGGCGACGATGAGGACCTTGTAGTCCTCCTCGCGGAACGCTCGCGCCGTGTCACCGCGCCCGTTGAGCGAGGCCTCGGTGACGGTTTCGCCGTCGTCGGATTCCAGGGAGCCGGAAAAGGCGACGAGGGGACGAATGTCTGTGTAGCCCTGCGTGTCGATGTAGGAGTTCATTGCCTCGAACCACACTCAACTCTGAAGAGGCGGATTCAGACCCCAACTACACCCCCAATTATGAAGAGCCAGCATCATCGCAACGCGAAGTTGACTAAACACGATGGGTATGCCTTATAACCCTCAATTTGAGTTGAGTTCTGAAATATATTGTTCGATATATCCCGTCTGCTCAGATTCTATGGCGGAAATAAATCGCTCAATGGAAGCCAAATCAGGCGAGCCTTCTTTGCAGGGCAGCATGATCGGCAGGTCGAAGCTCCGGGAACTGCGCAACTTGTTTCCAAAAGAAAACCTACCGCGCAAAGCTCTGTTAATGGATGCAGCAATGAAGATCAAAGCTCGGCGAGTGTAGGCAACTCCTTCGCTCCAATAAACTCCAGTGTCGTCACCGGCACCAAACTCGTATTCTCGCACAAAGGCATTACCGAAAATATCAATGGTTATAGAATTAGAAGGAAAAACAACAAGTGGATTTGAAATATAGCCGACTACGCCCGTGTTCGTTGTGCCAGACATGACGAACGGAATGTCGCCGGGGATCTGATCATCTTTTTTGAGACGCTGACCTTGCTCTATATGATCGAACAAATCACCGAGCTTGAAGGAGGCCCACGACAAATCGCTTAATTCTTCTGTCAACAATGCTGATCGTCGACACAATTCAGGATAGCGCCCTGCTCCTTGCTTAAGTACGCTGGATAGCTCCCATGAAAGATGATCGGCAACGGACGACTCCAGCATGCTGTAGGTAAGCCGAATATCCGCGGGCGCGGTCTGGTTCCAATCGGAACCGCTGAGGGGATCGATAACACCTTCGAAGTAGTCTTGTGCAGTAAGATAACATAACTTCTTCGAACCGAATTTCACAAGATTTACTAATTCCTCGTACCTTTCAGGAGCATGATCCACGTTACGCAAATTCACGGCACTCCGAGCTTTGCGTCGGTTGGTTCGTTTATATCCATCGTTCGAGAAATCGATAAACTTTACTACATCATCAGGTTCATGTGCTTCACCGACGCGAAATACATAAATTTGCGTATGAACACTGGACTTGCCGATGAAGAGGTCGGCGGGCATTTTGATGCTTGCAAGAAGTTTCGATTGCTTAAGAATTCTCTTATTATACTCGGCCGCCTTCCCAGAGCCGGCTGAATTCTGAATAATAACTGCTGCATAACCCTTGTTCATCATAGAAAGGGCGCGCTCGACAAAGATCATGCCGTTGCCTTCGGCTGAATAGGGAGGATTGAGCACAAAAGCAGTGGCTGGAAATGGTTTTCCTTTGTTGCCATACTCGTAGTCCCCCCGAAAATTTGTTAGAGAGTCCGAATTGAGGACATTCGCTGATCCGTCACCCATCATGATCATATTCAGGACCGCCAGCATGTACACGCTAGGTAGTAACTCAAGGCCCAATAGCTGAGAAGATTTTATCTCTGCATACTTAATCTCGAGTTCATCAGGTGATTCGATACGATGCTTGGCATCGTTCATCATTTCGTTCATCGCCGCCACAAGTAGCCCCGCCGAACCGGTCGCGAAGTCCCAGACGTATGAATTCCGATCAACTCGAGCTAGCCTAACCAGCAATTTTGCCACATACGAAGGAGTTAGGACAACGTCATTTAACTTATCCTGAGTGAATCCCAGCCAGCTGTACATCTCATTAAATAGCTTGCCGGTGAAGTCTGTTGTTAAGCCGATTTTGTAGTAGATGCCCAAATCGTCAATGATCTTGGAAAAGACTCGCTTGAGCTGAGTTTCGCCATTATTCACCATGTTGAGATTTTCAGCGGTCAGAGTGTTTTTCAAGGTGCGCACGATCATTTTACGCTTTTCGGTTGGTAACGCCTTTTGCATGAGAAAGCTGTTAACCTTGCGCAAGACTATTTCGCCGTCGGTACCCCCTGGTTCGTTGATGGACTTTAGGTCCGCCTTTTCAAGTGGTGCCACCTTGCCTGGCACGCCCAGAGTTGCAATTATAGAGGCTGCGACTAGGTATACTCGATCATTTTCGGAAAGTCCTTTTTCGTTTTGATATATATCGTTATTCAATTTGATTAGACTCTCATCGATTTCACGTTCCCTTTGAGCCCTAATGTTATCGATTTCGGAAGGGCTTAGCTGCTGATTGTGAACATATTCAGTAAACTCATCAAATCGAGTCTGCTTTAGGAAAGATAGATCGCTGTATTTCCCCAATCTTTGCCCAACGCCAAAATTGCTTTTCGAGACCAGGTATACAGCGATCTCCAACTTTAAGTTACCATTATCTTTGTATCCGGTAACACCAATTGCTATGATGTTTGAATATGCGGTATAGTGCAATAATGCGTTCGCATAGTGGACAGCCCCATTTGCTGCGTATCCATTAATGTTTGCAAAGTGTGGAGTATTGTCTTTCTTGCGATTTTCAATGTGACCTTTTGGGTCTAGCTTTTCAAGTTTGTTTTTGTATCCTTTATACTCAATTAGGATGGGCCAGTACTCATTACGCGCGTCTTGAATCAACGCCTTCGCGTCCGGCCGATTCCCGCCCGCTCCCCCTCGTTTCGAATAATACTCATCCAGTGCTGCATCAATTTCGTGATTTAAAGGTTCTTGCTCAAGTTTATAATCTACGCCGTAAGACTTTAACCAGCCGTTCACTTTGTCTGCTACATTTGGTTCCACCGACTGAGGTGTCTTATTTGCCATGGTCTACCTTTCGTTTTCAGCTGGCCCATGCCCAATCTCAGGATATGCATTCAACGGTGATATTACCTGTTCTTCATAGTCGGGTGTGGGGTGAGACGTGTTGAGAAGCGGTGATCAGGTCCATTCGGAGTCTGAGCCTTCACGAACTCGATGACGTCGTCCTTCGTGTCCTCCAACAGGCACTCGAGGCGGCGCAGGACCGTGAACGGCAGGATGTAGTCGCCGTACTCCTGGGGTTCGACGACGTTACGCAGGTACTTGTCAGCCGTGTCCCACACGATCCGGCGGTGGAGGATGCCGCCGCCCGCGATGCCTCGTTTGCCATGACCGTCTTGCTCCCCCGCGCCTGCGACTACTGCTATTACAACGAAAAATGAGGACGTCCCGCCCGCTGGCATGCCAACAAGAGAGCGCCCATTGAAGTCTACCTCACGACGCCGAAGCTGACGGGGACGTGAGCATGTCAGCGATGCCGTCCAACTGCGCGCGGATCTCCTCAAAAGGCCGGTCCAGGTCGAGCGTCCTCACGCCGATCTGGTTACCGCTCATGCGATAGGTGGCGTCGGGCTGGACCTCCTCGTCGGTCGCGGCGTACAGGAGCATGCCCGACACCTCGGTGCCCTCCCCCGCGCGCTCCAGCACCGCCTGCTTGTTCTTCACGTACGCGAAGATCTGATAGAGGTTCCCCGAGTGCACGGTCCTCTTGTCGAAGTTGCTCTGCATCGTGGACGCGTAGTACTTCGCGTCGATGATGAGCACGCGGCCACCAGCACTCAACGTGATGTCACTGCGCATGGCGGGCAGGCCCTCCGACATGCCATCGTCGAGCGCCCACTCGACGAACGAGGCACTGGCACGCAGCCGTGGGTGTTCCCTGCGGTAGTACTCGAGGATGAACTTCTCGTAGAGGCGGCTCATGCGCTGCTCGTCGAAGAAATCCATCATGCGCACACTGCCGTCGCTCTGAGTCTGGAGCAGTCCTTTGACGACGAGCCAGCACACCGCCATCAGCATGCGGTACGTGCGATTGTTTCGGTCGTAGCGCATGTTCCAGTCGACCGTGTGCAGGTCGATCTCGCGCACGTTCGCGAAATACACCATGAGCTTCTTCAGGCTCTTCTTGCGTGCCCGTGAGATGTCCGAACGCACGAGCAGCGCGACCGTCGCCTTGATGACCCGGTTCATTGTCGTGTCGACGCTGAACTCGTCGTAGGAGCACACCAGCTGACGGCGCCAAATCGCCTGCGATTTCACGGACTCGGTGACCTTGATTGCGCCGCGCAGGGAGGAGCGAGCCTCGGTCCGGCTCACGTACTCCTGCCCGAGGCCTCGTTTGAGTTGCAGGGACACGCCTCGTTCGAGGATGGCGGCGCACAGCTCGGCCGCGTTCTCGAAGTCCTCCGTGGCGACGGCCCGGTAGCCCTGCTCGGTGAGCGCCGAGAAGGCGTAGGCGAGCATGTGGAAGACGTTGCGGACGCGGATCACCGCAGCGACCTGCGCAGCCTGTCGCTCCATTCGCGGACCTTGCCGGGTTCGTCGAACCAGTACTCCTTGAGCATCGGGATGAGCTCGTACTCCACGATCGAGGCCAGGGCCGCGTCAGTGCAGTTTTCGGGTTTCATGTTGCAGAAGTAGCTGTGGCCGATGCAGAAGCCGTCGCCCAGAGATTCGTCGGCTGCGATCGCTTTGTTCAGTGCCACCACCTCGCGCACCAGGGCCTCGAACCTCGAATTGTCGAGGCCGGCGCAGTAGTGACGGAAGCCGTCGGAGTCGAAGGCGGGGCGCAGTTCCACGAAGGCGAATCTACGGCGCAGCGCGTAGTCGAGCATGGCGAGGCTACGGTCCGCCGTGTTCATCATGCCGATAATGTGGACGTTTGCCGGCACGCAGAACAGTTCGTGGGAGTAGAGGAGTTGGAGCTTGTACTCCGGCCCACGTTTATCGCTCTCGATGAGCATGAACAGCTCGCCGAAGATCGTGGAGAGGTTGCCGCGGTTGATCTCGTCGATGATGAAGAAGTAGTCATTATCCTGATCGTCGGCGGCCTTCCTACAGAAGGAGTAGAACACTCCCTTAACCAGCTCAAACCCCGCACCGGAGGGGCGGTACCCTTCGATGAAGTCCTCGTAGGAGTAGCTCTGGTGAAACTGGACCAGCTTGACGCGCGAGGTGTCCTTGACACCCATCATCGAGTAGGCCAGGCGCTTGGCGGCAAAGGTCTTACCCACTCCGGGCGCGCCCTGCATGATGACGTTCTTCTTGGCACGCAACAGGCCAACGATCGCGTCGTATCGCTGGCGGTCCATATAGACTTCGTCGAGAAATCTCTCCACGGGATATTCGATCAGGGGCGCCGACATCTCCTCACCGTCGAACGCGCCGTCCTCTTCCTCGAAAAAAGCCTTCAATTGAGCCAGTCGGTCGGTGTAATCGGTGATCTCAGTGAGGGTCTTCCTCACCGACCACGGCTTGTCGAGGCTCCAGTTTCCCTTGTGGGTCCAGCGGACCCCGCGGACGTTCCGGTAGTGCTCGGCGTCCGCATCGTAGACATAGTCGCCTGTGACAACGCCTCGCCCGATGATCTCCTTGATGCCTCGTTTCGCAACGATGACGTCGCCCGGCTTCATCTCATTCGCGAACTGCCACAGGGCAAGGACGTCGTTCGTTGGTCTGCCTGGGCCAGAGGATGTCTGAAGCAGCTGGCGTTCCAGGTCCGACCTGCTGGCGTACGCCCTCAGGTCGCCTAGCTCCCCCCAGGCGAGGCCCATGATGCCGCGCGCGTAAAAGTCGTCCCACATGCATGCGCGGTGACCCGGCGCGTAGAGCCAGTAGCGCACGGTCTGCACGCCGTCATCCCCGAGAGCAGATGCCTGCATTGTCGCCTCCTTGCCAAGCGCGGCCATAAGTACCGGCTATCCGTCGCCATGGCCACACACTACCACCGCGTGACTGGCGACATGCTTCACGCTCGTACTCACCCGACAGCAAAGCCGAGCCACGCTCGCGTGACCCGGCCACGGCCTCGTCAGTGCGCACTCCTCAGTCAAGGTTCGCCAACACGCCCACGTCACGCGCGGCCTGACGTAGGCGCTTATCGCGCGTCCACAGCGACACGCCGGGGGTCACGACGACGCTCGCCAGGAGCGCCGCGTCGACAGCACTGAGCCCCCTGCCCCACAGCCGCCGCTCCTCGACGAGGTGCCGGACCCCCTGATCGTCGACGTTGCGCACGATCATGAGGCGCTCGAGCGCCTTCAGGAAGATTGATCGATTCCTGAGATTCCCCAACGCGAGCTCGGTGATGACACTCTGATGCACACACACCTGGTCGCGCTCAAGCAGATCGACCAGAACCGGCTCAGTTTGCCGTAGGTGATCGATCCAGATGTTCGTGTCGACGAGGACTCTCATGCGCGCTTGCGGCTCCGCGGCGCAGCCTCCGCCGCCGAATCACTGCCGCCGAGCGCGGCGAGCTGCCGCCCGGTCTCGATGCGAACGAGAAGCTCAACCGCCTCCCTGATCAACGCGGATCGTTCACTGATCCCAGTGAGTTCCTCGGCGCGCGCAAGCAGGTCATCATCGAGTGTCACAGTGGTTCTCATGGATACCTCCACATTCAGGATAGCACCACAAGCAGCATCATTTGATTCAACTAATGATGCACCCCTCTACTCGAGCACCGGCCACAGCGAAGCCGGGCTACGCTGCCGCGCGACCCGGCCACTGCCTCGTCAGAGAGACCCACGCTAGCGAGCCGTGCCCCCACCAGAGCCGACACTGCGCAGCTCGCGCCCACGCACAAGCTCCCACTTCCGCGACGCGGCATCGGCGAATGACACGTGGGTAATCATCTCTCCACCATCCCCCTTTGCCATCATATTGAGCTTCATATGAGCGGCATCCTGGTCAATGACAGCACCCCAGATGAACTTCGGATGAGGAGGGATGACAAACCTACCCGGAGGAAGCACCGCAAGTGTCAGCTGCGGATTCTCGCAGCTCTTATCAGCCTTCTGACTCTCAATGCGAACGTCGTAGATGGGCGCATCCGAACCATTCACCACCAGAATCGCGTACTGCTCACCCCTCGGAGCATCAGGACAATGAACGCCGACAACTGCCACATGCTCGGCCTGCCGACGCTCAGCCTCGAGCTGACGCTCCTGGTCGCGCTTCTGCTCGAGCTTCACCACTTTCTCACTCGTCTGCCACGAAACAATCGCGGCGGCTACTGCCAGCAGCCCACCGACGGCTCCCACCCAGTCCGCAAGCGATCCCACGTCCATTTGTCATCCTCCTTGATCTCTGTTCTGAACCCGGCAAGGTCACCATCGCCTCGTGCGTCGCCGCACCACCACAGGCGCCGACCGGCGGCTGACGCCACACGACTAGCGCGCAACACAAGACGACAGACTCACTTGTCACACATACCGCAGGCTACCACGTTCGCATACGTTAGTAAAGGCGTTCCCTCTTGGACTACCAGAGCAGTGAGCACTCATGTCAAAGACCCAACAATGCGATAACCAACTAGACACTCCCAGCGCCACACGCTCCCCCACAGCGAATCCGGGCCACGCCCCCGCGCGACCCGGCCACGGCCTCGTTGAAAACTCAAAAGTTGAAGCGAAACCCGCATCCGATCGAACAGCAACATGAGCCCACTCCAGCCATCCTCAAGGAGACACCGGCGACCTACTCAATCTTCTCGAAGGACACCTTAGGGGCAATAACGGGCATTCGCGTCTCATTGACTGTCAGCCACGACGGGGCATCAACCGGAAGTAGCTTGCGTTGCACCGTAATCAGATTCTGTTGGGCAGCTTCATTGAGAGCATCTAAGATGTCGACAACCTTAGCCTTCTCATACTTCTCCAATTGTTGCTGAATTATCTGCGCCTTAGCACTCGGCTTGTAGTAGTAATGCCCACGGTCATGATGACCGGCTTTTAAGATCGCCTCGGCAACAGCTTCGTAGCCATCATTAAATAATCCCATAAAACCATCTGGATCAGGTAATGCAACAAGGTGAAGGCCCTTCCATCGTCGGTAGCCGGCCGCAAGGTCAGGCGCTTGCGGAACTATTCCTACCCGCAGGCCTGCCCCATCTTCTAGCGAATGCCAGTTACTCTTAATTGTTGCTGCAGCATACTTTTCAACACCGCGCCCACCGAGAAAGAGATCAGTTTTCCAGACCTGCTTAATCCTTGCCCGCAGCTCCGGCTCACTAGACTTCCCTCTTGCCGCAACCGGAACCCAAGAGCCGAATAAAAAGGGTCGACCTTTACCATCAGGAAGCAGAACAGCCTCGCCACCAGCATTACGAACAACCGCCTCGGTGAACCCAAGATGTCTGGCTCGCTCATGCCCAAACATCAGAGAAGTAGGTTGATCAATATCTGAGAACGACTTAGGGCTAACCTTTCTCAAGGCATGAGTTACATAGTCAACCACACGGGGCTCACCGCCCAAGATCGCTTCATGAACAGCCCACTCAAAACCGTCACCACGCGCACCTTTGTCGCGGTGCAAGCGCGCCACTTTCGCTAACTGACGGAACGTCACATCGCGCCGATCACAGTTAAGGTCTTCAAGATCATCCTGGGACAGCTGATCAAAATGAGCACGGAGCACTGAGCGACAGACCGCATATAAAGCCCGCCCATACTCATCTACAGGCGCAGACTGAGCAAGAAAAGTTACATCAGGCATATTCTATTTCTTCCTCTCAAACATTAAACCTGAACTCAACGACGTCACCGTCGTGCATCACGTAGTCCTTGCCTTCCATGCGGACCTTGCCGGCGGCCTTCGCGGCGGCCATGGAGCCGGCCTCGACCAGGTCGTCGTAGGAGACGACCTCGGCCTTGATGAAGCCCTTCTCGAAGTCCGTGTGGATGACGCCGGCGGCCTTGGGGGCGGTGTCGCCCTTGTGGATCGTCCAGGCGCGCGCTTCCTTCTCACCGGCGGTGAGGTAGGTCTGCAGGCCAAGGGTGTCGAAGCCGACGCGGGCCAGCTTGTCCAGGCCGGACTCGTCCTGGCCGGATTCGGCGAGCATCTCGCGGGCATCCTCGTCGTCCAGTTCGACCAGCTCGGCCTCGAACTGGGCGTCCAGGAAGATGGCCTCGGCAGGGGCAACGAGGGCGCGCAGTTCGTCCTTCATCTCCTCGTTGTCCATCTCGGCGGCGTCCATGTTGAACACGAAGATGAAGGGCTTGGAGGTCATGAGCTGGAAGGAACGCAGCGCGTCCTGGTCCAGCTTGGCGCCCTCGGGGCCGGACAGCAGCTCGCCGCGTTCCAGCAGTTCAAGAGCCGCTCGTGCGGTTTCGAGGACGATCGGCTCGGTCTTCTTGCCGCGCACCTCCTTCTCGAGGCGCGGGATCTGCTTCTCGATCGTCTGCATGTCGGCGAGGATCAGCTCGGTCTTGATGGTCTCAATGTCCGAGGCCGGGTCCACCTTGCCGTCGACGTGCACGACGTCGGGGTCCGAGAAGGCGCGCGTGACCTGGCAGATCGCGTCGGCCTCGCGGATGTTGGCGAGGAACTGGTTGCCCAGGCCCTCACCCTCGGAGGCGCCGCGCACGATGCCGGCGATGTCCACGAAGGACACGGTGGCAGGCAGGATGCGCTGGGAGCCGAAGATCTCCGCGAGCTTGTTCAGGCGCGGGTCGGGCAGGGGGACGACGCCGACGTTGGGCTCGATGGTCGCGAAGGGGTAGTTCGCGGCGAGCACGGTCGCGCGGGTCAGGGCGTTGAACAGGGTGGACTTGCCGACGTTGGGCAGTCCAGCGATACCGATAGTAAGAGACACGCCCCCATCCTATCGGAGCAGGCCCGGTGGTGTTGCCCTACTTCGTGTGGTTTGGCCCGGCGACGCGGGGCGCGTGGGGGCGCGCGGGCGCCATGCCGGCGTTCTTGAGGTCGGCGCGCAGGTCGCGGGGCAGCGCGAAGGTCGTCGATTCGGTTTCGGTGCGGGCCACCTCGACGGTGGGGAATCCGCGCGCTTGCAGCCATTCGATGACGTCGCGCACCAGGATCTCGGGCACGGAGGCCCCCGACGTGAGACCCACGGTGCGGGCACCCTCAAACCAGGCCTCCTGCAGTTCGTCGGCCTTGTCGACGCGATACGCGGAGCCCGCCCCGGCCTCGAGCGCGACCTCGACGAGGCGCACCGAGTTCGACGAGTTCGCCGACCCGACGACCACCATGACGTCCACCTGCGGCGCAATATGCTTGACGGCGCCCTGACGGTTCTGCGTGGCGTAGCAGATGTCATCCGACGGCGGGTCGATGAGCTGCGGGAAACGCTGACGCAGGCGGTCCACGGTCTCACGGGTCTCGTCGACGGAGAGCGTGGTCTGGGAGATCCACACGACGCGCGAGGGGTCGCGCACGACGACGTTATCGACCTCGTCGGGGGTTCCGACGACCTGGATGTGATCGGGGGCCTCGCCGAAGGTGCCCTCGACCTCCTCGTGGCCCTGATGGCCCACCAGGATGATGTCGTAGTCTTCCTTCGCGAAGCGCACGGCCTCGCGGTGCACCTTGGTCACGAGCGGGCAGGTCGCGTCGATCGTGGCGAGGTGGCGGGTGGCGGCGGCCTCGTGGACGGCCGGGGAGACGCCGTGCGCGGAGAAGACGACGCGGGCGCCCTCGGGCACCTCGTCGGTCTCCTGGACGAAGATCGCGCCGCGCTTGGTCAGCGACTCGACGACGAACTTGTTATGCACGATCTCCTTGCGCACGTACACGGGCGCGCCGTACAGCTCCAGGGCCTTTTCGACGACGTCGACGGCACGGTCCACGCCGGCGCAGTATCCGCGGGGCGCGGCCAAGAGGATGCGGCCATTTCCCTCTCCGTGGGAGGAGGGCAGGGGGGAATCGGCGCTGGCACGCAGGTCGACGTTTTCGCTCATGCACCCACCCTAGCGCCCGGGGCGGCGGGGGTGCGCGCGCTCGTGGCAATCCCACACGCCCCTCATCGACGAGGCCGGGGCCCCTCCCGCTCTCGCGCGCAGGGTGAGAGAGCGGCCCGGGCGCCCCCCTCGCGCTCACCCACCCCGGGCGCGGGGGCCGTCCACAGGGGCGTGGCGCGCCAGCGCGGCGGGGGCGCTCCTATGGCATGCTGAAGGACGTGACATCGCCTCATCGTCTCGCCGCGCCGCCTCCCGGCGGCTCGCCCCAGCCTCGTCCGCCCGCCGCGAAGGCGGCCGACACGACGCGCGATAATCCGTGGCCGCTGCGCAGGCTAACGGAAAACATCAAGGTGTACGTGGACCGCATGAGCCCCCTGTGGGTGGAGGGCCAGGTCGTCGAATACAAGGTGCGCCCCGGCGCGAAAATGCACTTTTTGACGCTGCGCGACCTCCAGACCGACACGTCGATGACGGTAACCGCGTGGGCGGGCGTCATGGACTCCACGCCGCTGACCGAGGGCGCGCGCGTGGTCACGCGCGTAAAACCCGTGTTCTGGGAGCGCTCGGGGCGCCTCAACCTGCAGGCCGCAGAGATACATCTGCAGGGCGTGGGCGACCTGTTGGCCCAGATCGAGGCGCTGCGCGCCCGCCTGGCCGCCGAAGGCCTGTTCTCGGAGAAGCGCAAGAAGCCCCTTCCGTTCCTGCCGCGCACGATCGGCCTGATCTGCGGGCGGGGCGCCAAGGCGGAGGACGACGTGGTCGTCAACGCGTCCGAACGGTGGCCCGCCGCGCGCTTCGAAATCCGCGAGGTTGCGGTGCAGGGCGATCACTGCGTGCCCGAGGTGGGCCGCGCCCTGACCGAACTGGACGCCATGGATGGCGTGGACGTCATCGTCATCGCGCGCGGCGGCGGCGCGGTCGAAGACCTCCTCCCCTTCTCCGACGAGCGCCTCGTGCGCGCCGTCGCGGACGCCCGCACGCCTATCGTCTCCGCGATCGGCCACGAGGGCGACTCTCCCCTGCTGGACCTGGTCGCCGACTACCGTGCCTCGACCCCCACGGATGCGGCTCGCCGCATCGTCCCGGACCGCGCCCGCGAGCGCGACGGCATCTCACAGGCGCTGACCCGCATGCGCGGGGCGCTGGGCGCGCGCCTGGCGACGGAGCGCTCGAACCTGACGCTCATCGCGTCACGCCCGGTCCTCCAGGGCCCAAACGCGATCGTCGAGGGGCACCGAACGGCCCTCACGCAGCGCGTCACGGCGATGCGCTCGGCGATCGAACGCCGCCTCGCGTCCGAACGCCAGCGGCTGACGCGCTCGCGCGCGACGCTGACCGCCCTGTCCCCGCAGGCGACCCTCGACCGCGGGTACGCGCTCCTGAAGACCCCGTCGGGCGCGCTCATCACCTCCTCGGCGCAGGTGAAGAAGGGCGACCTCATCGAAGGCATCCTCGCGTCGGGCCGCATGGTCGCCCAAGTCGTGGGTGCCACCAGCCCCACTCCTCCCACGGACGCACCCACTATCGACGCCTGACCTGCGCGGCCCGCCCCGGCCTCGTCCTCGGCCCCTCTCACCCAAAGGAACACTGCCATGACCACGAACGACCAGCTCCCCGATCCCCAGTCCCTCGGCTACGAGGAGGCGCGCGACGAGCTCGTGCGCATCGTCCAGACCCTCGAGGGCGGGCAGGCACCGCTCGAGGACACTCTCACCATGTGGGAGCGCGGCGAGGCACTGGCGGCGCGCTGTTCTCAGATTCTGGACGGTGCGCAGGCGCGTCTTTCTG
>CAUSHZ010000029.1:0-23617 GCA_963531605.1 uncultured Actinomyces sp. | reverse complement strand
TATGATTGCCACCACCACTATGATTGCCACCACCACTATGATTGCCACCACCACTATGATTGCCACCACCACTGTGGTTGCCACCGCCGCTGCGGTTGCCACCCTTGTGATCATCATTGTGGTTGCCACCCTTGTGATCATCATTGTGGTTACCACCCTTGTGATCACCGTTATGGCTGCTGCCACTATCGTGGCCGCCACCGTCGTGAGAACCATCGTGGTCGGATTTACCGCCGCCCCAGTCAATATGGGGCTCGATGCTGGGATTAACCTCAATGTGGCGGTCTTCACTATTATCAACGTCACCGTTGTAGATGGTGCCATTGTTGTCACCGCCAACAACTGTGCCGCTGTTGTCTCCGCCAACGGAGGTGCCACCGGAGGTGCCACCGGAGGTGCCACCGTTAGCCGTGCTACCGCCACCGGCACTGCCGTCGCTACCGGCGGTGCCGCTCGTCGAGCCGCCTTCGCCGCAGCAACCGCCGCCGGGTGCCTGGCACTGCTCGCCGATGTGCTCGACGCTGCGAGTCAGGTCATTACCGGCTGAGGTCATGACGGCGTAGATGGCCTCGATCGCCTGGAGGGCGGTCATGAGGACATCGAGGACAGGTCCAATACGATTGGTCCACTTCGAAGTCTTACCAGCCACCTGGGCTGTCGCCACGGGCGTCGCGAGGCCGAACGATAAGATCTCTTCCGCGACGACCTCGAAACACGTGACAACGATATCCGCGATGGCGCTCACGACGGCGTCGTGGATATTGTCGACGGAGTCGGCGACCTTGGACAGTGCTTCGCCGAAAGCACCCGACGCCTCGGACACGCCGTTGATCGCGCTGTAGACGACGGCTTGACGCTCCTGGTAGGCACGTACGGCTTCGCCGTGCATGTCGGCAAAGTCACTCTCAGCTGCGCTCTCCAGCTCTTCGGCAATGGATGCGAGGGAGCTGGAGATGGAATCCCAGCTGGCGCTCATGCCGTACACCTGCCCGGAGTCGCCGGTCAGCTGGTTGACCCAGGATTTGAGCGGATCCACGTGCTGCATGATCCATTCGACGACCGAGCCAGCGATGCCACCGACAGGATCCAGCACCAGATTGCCGACCTCCTCAACGAGTCCCTGCGCGGAATCAACGAGGTGGGTGACATCGCCCGAGCGCAGATCCTGGGCAGCATTGTAGAGAGTGTCGAAGACGGCCAGGCCCTCTGTCGGGGTGGTGTAGTCGATACTCCGAGTGTATTCGGGGGCTTCGGGACTCACTTCTTAACTCCTTCGAACAGGAAGCGACGCAGCGTCCGCTCCTCATCCTGACGCTGACGGTAGAGGAATGTTTCGATGTCCTTATCGCCGCGATTATCCTGTCGCTCGAACAGTGAACGCACATCGTCCGTATTCGTATCGGGGTTGGCCTTGGAGAACTCCTCGATACGGGCGGACTGGGCCTTCTCCTGCTGCTCAACGAAGCTGCGGTAGCTGGCCTGCTGGTCGTTGCGCTGCTGCGACATGAAGGTATCGAAATCCCTGGATGTCGCCTGCGGGTGTTCCTGGACGTACTGACGGATCTGCGTTTCCTCGTCTGCGCGCTGACGCGACAGGAAGTCCGTCATCGCATCCTGCTGCTGTTGCTGGTTGGACTCGATGAGGGTCTTCATCTGGGAGATATCCGTACCCGGGTGTGCCTCCGCGTAGCGTGCGAGAGCCTCGCTCTGGTCTTCCTTCTGGCGCTCGTAGAACTGCGACAGGTCGGTGTTTTCGTCACCGCGTTGCTTCTCGAGGAAGGCACGAAGGTCATCGTCGCTCGAGGTGATCTTGTCATGGCCGCCGAGCAGGCTGTCGAAGTCATTACCGGGGGCACTGTGATCCCCGTGCTTGCCATCGGAACCATCATGGCCGTCGGAACCGTCCTTGCCATCGTGGCCGGAACCGTCCTTGCCATCGTGGCCGTCGGAACCGTCCTTGCCATCGTGGCCGTCGGAACCGTCCTTGCCATCGTGGCCGTTCGAACCGTCATGACCGGTCCCATCCTTGCCGTCGTGGCCGTCGGAACCGTCCTTGCCATCGTGGCCGTCGGAACCGTCCTTGCCATCGTGGCCGTTCGAACCGTCATGACCGGTCCCATCCTTGCCGTCGTGGCCGTCGGAACCGTCCTTGCCGTCGTGACCGGTCCCATCCTTGCCGTCGTGGCCGTCGGAACCGTCCTTGCCGTCGTGGCCGGAACCGTCGTGGCCGGAACCGTCGTGGCCGGAACCGTCGTGGCCCGAACCGTCAGAGCCGCCGGAGCCGCCGGAACCGTCAGAGCTATGCGTGCCAGGGGTCGGAGGAACCGGGGTTGAGGGCTTATCGTCTCCGGAGCCATCGCCGCCGCCGGAACCGTCAGAGCTATGCGTGCCAGGGGTCGGAGGAACCGGGGTTGAGGGCTTATCGTCTCCGGAGCCATCGCCGCCGCTGGAATCGCCGCCGCCGCTGCTGGAGCCGCCGCCGCCGTTGCTGGAGCCGCCACCGCCGCTGCTGGGGCCGCCACCCCCACTGCTGGAGCCGCCGCCCCCACTGCTGGAGCCGCCGCCACCGCCGCCACCGCCGTTGCCGGGCGACGGCGTAGGAGAAGGACCAGGCTGAGGCTGCGGGTTCTCCTGCCCCTCATGAGCCTTCTTAATATCCTCCTTGATTTTCCGCTCAAGATCGTCCATCTCCTGCGCCCATTGAAGGAGGCAGTTAACGAGACGCTTCTCGGCACCGGCGCAGTCGTTGATCATCTTGGTCAGATTCTCGATCTGCGAATTGACGGGAGGAGCGAAGAAGGAACAAATGAGGCCGAATGCATTGCCGCTGACCTGACCATGCGTCGCGTTAGCGACGCCCACATTCTGGTCGAGCATCGATGCGTTGTTGCTGACCGTGGACGCGTGGCTACGGATTGTTGCCGTATTGACGCCGAGATCCACCCCGCTCATCGCTGACCAGCACCCAACGACCCGAGGGTCGAATCGACGTTATTGAGGTACTCCTTGAGGGAACCGCCGTCCTCGCCGAAGCGCATGGTCGTCTGCGTACGCACGTAGTCACGCATGTTGCGCCCGGCGTCGGCGTACGCCTCCATGATCGCTTCTTCAACGTCGCGACCGGTGCCTTCGAGCGCGTCATCATCGATGGACAGTCGGACGAGCCGACCGTTCTGATCGACCTCCACCTCGACCTCACGGCGGGAGTCGAAGCCGGTCGCCTTCGCGTTCTTGAGGAGTTCAACGAGGTCGCGAGCATCGGTAGCGCGCTTTTCGGCGGCAGCCATCTGAGCTCGGAGGGTCTGCTTTACTTCTTCGGGGGTACGCCCCATCACATCTACCATACGGTTATCCTAACTGAGTTCCACGGTGTATGTACACCTCTTCAAGTGACGAGACAGTTCAGAGATTCCGGCCTCGCCAGTTGCCGTCTATACGTTCAGTATTGAAGCATATTATCTGTGAGTGACTCGCGCCCACTAATCCGCGTGATAGCGCGGGCTCGTCCCCAGGTGAACCTCGTACGCTTGCCCTTCGCTCAGAGCGCTTTCCTCGTCGACGCCACGGTACACGTACCAGTCGTCGTTTAGGACCTCGCGCGGGTTCGCCAGCCCGTAGTAGTAGGCGTAGACGTCATCCTCATGGAAGGCGAAGCGGCTGCCCTTCTCCAGGAGTGGGTTCTCCTCCGGGTACTGCGACGGATCGGCGGCCAGCAGAGCCGCCGGGTTGATCTCGCCGTAGCCGGTGCGTTCGTTCCACTGCCCGTTCGTCCCCCACGCGGTAGCCTGCATGGCCTGGAAAAGCTGGTACACGCTTGCCTCGTCACCGGCAAAACGCTGCCACGCGAGGGCCAGGAAGCCAGCAACCATGGGCGAAGCGTACGATGTGCCGCTTGTCTTATAGAACTTACCGTCGATTGACGAACGCCCATGGATTTCGCCAATTGCCGCGAGAGTTACCCCGTCTCCATAGTTCGAGTAGTCGGCCACGCTACCATCCACCTCGAGCGCAGCGACACCGATGACACCTCCCCACATACCCAGTTCGTCATCAGGGTTGTACGCGCTCTCGTTACCGACGGATGCAACGATCGGAACACCCGAGACAGTCGCGCGAGAAATAGCCCAGCGCATCGATGAATTGCGAGAATCCGGGTAGTTGGAGGAGATCGCGATAATGTCAGCGCCGTCGTTGATCGCCTGCTCAATGAGGTATTCCGTACTGGCTCGTCCCGTCGGGAGGTTCCATACCGTCGTACAGTCGTCGCTACCCTGATTAACGCTTAGGGCAGTCCGATAGTTATAGATGGTGGCCTTCGGCGCAACGCCGAAGGCCGGGGCGACCAGGAGCTGCGCAATGAACGTCGCATGCTCGTCCTGCTCGGCGTCGGCTCCTACGTCGCACGGACTCTTGTCGACGATGTCCGCACCCTGCAGCTCGGGAATGGAGGTGTCGATGCGCCCGTCGATAACGGCGATGACAACGCCCTCCCCCGTGTATCCCTGGGCGCGCAGCGCATCCAGGTTGTAGCGCGAGTAGTACGCCTGGTCGGCTGCCGTAAGCTCACGATCCACCGCCTCCGCGGGGGCCGCAGGCGCGACGGGCGCCACCACGATGCCTGCCGCCAGCGCGCACGCCGACGCCATCACGCCCAGGGTGCGCAGGCCTGGCGAGCAATGGAAAGAAAGGCTCATGTTTTCTCCTCGTTCGTCACTTCACTGACCCTGCCACCGCTGGGGCACTATTGCTGGGCGTGATAGCGCGGGCTCGTGCCCAGATGGGCTGGGAATCCGTAGGCGCCAGAATCCACTACCCGTTCGTCGATTCCTCGATAGACGTACTCGTTGTCGTTGTAAATGTCTTCGGGATCCACGAGGCCATCAACATAATCGTCGATGTCGTCGGAAGTCAGCACGGGATCGTTACCCTTGTCTTCAAAGGGGTTCTCATCCGGGTACTGCGTTGGGTCAGAGGCGAGGAAGGCCACGGGGTCGATCTCCCCAAAACCGGTCCGATCGTTCCATTGATGGCCCGAGCCACGAGCCGTGGCAGCCAGCGCCTGCAGAATCTGCCCCGATGGCACGTCACCATCGAAGCCGTCCCATGCCAGGGCCAGGACGCCTGCAATCAGCGGCGTCGAAAACGAGGTTCCTTCGACCGTCTTTAGCTGATTGGTGCTGGCCTCACGCGCGTAGAACTGCCCGACGGCGGCGATGGAGACTCCGTCGCCCCAGTTCGAGTAGTCCGCGTATTTTCCGTCGGTTGCGAGCGCAGCGGAACCAATCACACCGGCGAAGGGACCCATGGTATCGGATGCGTTGTACTGGCCGTCGTTACCCATTGATACGACGACCGGAACGCCTGCCGCTACCGCGCGGGAAACCGCCCACCGCAGCGATTCCTCGTCGGCCTCATTGTAGGAGGACGTGATAACGATGATGTTCGCGCCGTCGTTGAGCGCCTGCTCAATCAGGCACGGCTTGCGCGCCAGAGCGGCCGAATTGGAGCCGAGAGCACAGTCTGAATCCACGTCCCCCCAGTCGTCCGCGTACGCGTAGTTGTAGATCGTCGCGCCAGGAGCGACCCCGAAGTTGGGTGCGACCAGGATCTGGGCGACTTCGGTCGCGTGATCGTCAGATTCCGCGTCATTGGTGACCTTGCAGGGAGTCTTGTCCTGGATGTCTGCGCCCCGCAGTTCGGGGATTGAGGCATCGATATGACTATCAATGACCGCAATGATGACGCCGTCGCCGCGATACCCGCGTGCGTGCAGGTCAGCCAGTGAATAGCGGGAATAGTAGGCCTCGTCGGATGCCTGCACCTTGTGAGAATCCGCGTGCGCGGCCGGTGCAGGAGCCACCAGCGTGCCCACCGCGAGAAGGCAGGCCGACACCGTCACGCACAGGGCGCGCAGGCCTCGGACGCGATTGACCAATGGCGCCATTATTGTCGTTCCTCTCGGTGAATCGGGTGGGTGTCAGCGACCTGCGTCGTGTCAGCGGACGGCAGGCCGCGCGAGACGCGACGGCGCAGTGACCAGAGCTACGACACCAACCCCTGCGGCTGCTCGCCTCACGACAGGTCTTCTTCCGAGTCTTCGACGGCGGCGGGCCTGCCACGCAGGTGCGAGAGGATCACGAGGCCTCCAAGCACCGAGGCCCCGAGGACCGCAATCGCGGACACGATGTAGGCGCGAATCGTCAGGTTGTTTTCGCGCGACGTCAGGTCTGCCGGGGCCACGGCGGGCCGGGCCGGGGCCGGGTGCTGCGCAGCGTTGGGATGTTCAGGCCCGTACCTGGTACCGATGTCGGTGAAGGTGAGGGCATCGAAGGGCGAGACGACACCCCAGCCGAGGGCGTCGGTACGCTGATCGGCGGTGCCGCGCAGCGCGGTCACTTCGAGGCGATACTTCCACATGTCGGGCCCCTCGTCGGGGTAGGCCGAGGCCACGAGGGCCGCAAAGCCGGCTGCGTATGCGGTCGCATAGGACGAGGACGGTAGGGGCTCGTCCCCCTCGTATCCGCCGACGAGGCAGTCGGCCTGGTCGAACCAGGTCGTGAGGATGACGCTGGCGGGCACGGCGAGCTTGACGTGCGCGCCGTGCACCTGCTGGTCCGAGGCCGATCCGTCGGCGTTCGACGCGGTCACGCCGAGCACACCCGGATACGCGGCCGGGTAGACGACCTGATCCGCTTCCTGGCCCTGGTAGACGTTGCCGGTCGAGGCCACGACGAGGGCTCGGCCACGCACGGCGTTGATGGCTGCCTCCAGCTGGGGGTCACCCACGGGTGCGGACTGTGCGACGACGATGATCTGCGCGCCCTGGTCGGCAGCCCACTGGATCCCGCGGCCCACCTTCGACATGAAGGTCTCTTCGCCTTCCTTCTGCGGCTGGTTTTCCTGAAGACCGGTCTCGACGCGCACCGGGAGAATCTTCGCCTCGGGGGCGACGCCGACGAGGCCCGATCCCATCTCCTTGGGCAGCTCCTGCGCGGCGATCGCGCCTGCGATGGCGGTACCGTGTTCGCCGACGTCGACGCGCCCGTCGGTGTTTTCACCGCTCAGGTCGATGCCGGGGAGTACCACGGGGCCGTCCGGGCCCTGGAAGTGCTGGTTGCCGGCAGCCACGCCCGAGTCGACGATCGCGACCGTCACACCACGGCCTCGTGAGATCTCCCATGCACGACGCACTCCGACGGCGTCGAAGATGGCGGGCGTTTGCTTGATGTAGGAGGGCGAGTTCTGCGAGCATTCGCCGCCCTCAGAATCGCTCGCGGGTGTCGTTGCCGACGACGAAGGAGTCGGCGTCGGACGCACGCTCGGTGTCGGCACCGGGTCCGCGTGGGCGACACCGGGGCCGAACGCACCGGATCCCTGGGGCGAGACGACCGGGGCAGCGAGAGGCACGAGCGCGAGTCCTGCGATCAGCGAGGCACCGACGAGGCCTCGGGCCAAAGACCGGGAACGCGCGCGGCGGGCGCTCACTTGATCCCCACTGAGGTGGCGGCGGCCTGCGGAGACATCTCAGAGCCCGGCGGAATGAGCTCACCCCACGCGCGCGGAACCGAGGCGGCCTCTGACGCACTCCACCCGAGCGCGTTCATTGAGACGGCCGGGACATCGCCGAGGGAGTGTCGGAAGCCCAGGTCGGAGACGAAGACGTAGGACGCGGCCTCGCCGCCACCGCCGGACGTGAGGGCGAGGAGGGCACCAGATCCGCCCGCGACGGTCACGTTGCGTGTCGTCGACGGACCCTTGGGGGACTGCATAGATTCCGCATCGTAGGACGCTTCGATCGCACGCTTCTCGGGCATGGTGACCAGGTCGAACTTCGGATTGAGTCGATCAGTGGTGTCCATCTGGGCGCACAGGACCGTGCGACTGGCCGCGTCGCGACTCTCGTCGAACCACTCGGGTGCCTCAAAGTCCTCGACGTCAGGCCAATCGTCACCAACGAAGACGGCTCGGACGGGCTCGACGTACTTGAACATTTCGGTGGGGAACTTCTTCGAGGGCGGGGCATCCTGATACAGGCGCGCCGCAGTCGAGTTGAAGACCACCAGATTCGAGTCGTCGATCACAAGGTAGGAGTTTTTCACCTGACCGGCGGAATCGACCTGATCGAGGACCATTCCGATGGTGATGCCCTCGTTCTTCAGGTCGCCGGGCAGGTTCGTGGCCGGCTGCCCAGCGTTCTCGATGTCGTTGTAGCTCCAGGGGCGCAGAGGCGTACCCGAGGGGAAGAGGTCAAGCCATTCGGGTTCGACGGTGATCGGGTAGCTGGCGAGGTTCTGGAAGGACAGCGCCCAGTCACCCAGCCGGCTCACGCTGGAGTCGATGTAGTACTTCTTGCCTTTTTTCCGATCGACGAAGTACTTGTCTCCGCTACCGGTTGCCTGCACGAGCGCGGATGTCGCCTGCTTGAGCGGGAAATTCTGTGCAGGCAGCTCCTTCGCGATCCACGTGTGGTACCCGGACTCCAAGTCGCAGGAGAGCCACTGCTTACTGAGCATGCTCGCGCTGGGAACGTCATCGGGGACGTCGGGCAGACCGATCTGAGCGCCGCGCGGAATGTTCTCGAGCGATTCCGCGGTCGCCTGGGTGTACGGCAGCTTTGAATCGGGGCTGAGGAGCTTTGCGGTGGTCACGTTCGCAATCGGGTGGAGGACGCCATTTGCCCAGAAATAGCGGGCACCCGTCCCCTTCACGTCGATGAGCTGGTATTGCTCATCCCCAAGCTTCGGATTCGGCGCAAAGACACGCATGCCGATTCCAATGACGCTGATGATAATGGCGACCACGAGCCCGAAGATGAGGGGACGCACGGGCGACGGAGTGTCGACCTCGCGCCCGTCGGGTGTACCCGAGGTGAAAGCCGTAATCAGGCGGTTTCGATTGAAGCGCTGGGCTTCAAGGATGTCTTTACTCGACGGCATGGCTCAGCTCCACAGGTAGACGGCCAGGGGAAGCAGGACAAACAGCGACAGCACGGAGATCGTGTCGGCGATACGCGTCAGGTGCGGGCGGGCACGAGGCCCGACGACGTTGGTGACGACGAGGACGAGAGCGGTCGCAATCGCCGACAGCGTCAGCCAGGGCATCGTCCTCGGGTCCGCGTAGGCACCGAGCACAGTGGCCACGAGGATCACGATGAGGCCGCTCAGAGCACCGAGGAGCACCTCGACGCGAGCGCGGATCGAACGCGTCTGGAGGACCAGTGACACCGCACCGAGCGTGATGAGGGTCAGCGGCAGGGAGACCGACCGCGTTTCGGGTGCTGTCATCAGAGAAACGGTCAGGAAGATCGCGGCGATTGCCCCGCCGGAGCGCAGGGCGACGACGAACACGAAAGAATTGCTGACCTGATCGGTGATGCCCTTCGCGGGGATCTGCTCGATCGTGTCCGCGTCCAGGATGCGTACGGGGATGTGGGCCAGCGCGATCCAGGGCGCGACCTGGAGGAGCACAATGATCAGGGCGAAGAGGATGGCGGAGATGCCCGCCTGAGAGAGCTGACCGAGCCGAACCAGGAGGCCGGTGGCGGCCAAGACTGTACCGACGACAAGAGGGGCCGCGATGGAGATTCGGTACCGCTTGGGCAGCGTGAGGGCAGCGAGGGAACCGATCAGGAGGCCGAGGCCCGTCCACCCCCAGCCGGCGGTGTCCCAGTGGCTCTGGCTCAGGCGCAGAGCAGCTGCCGCCGTCAGGAGGGGGACGGTGTGCGCCAGCGCAACACCGCTCGCTCCCGGGTGCTTACGGGTCATCACGAGGGACGTCGCGGTCACGAGCAGCGCCGAGACGATGCCGATGGCACCGGCGATGAAGTTGTACCGAGTGACGGCTTTGGGATCCAGGGCGGTGAGGGCGTCCGGGGGCGTGGTCGCCAGGAGGAGGGCGGCAACGAAGATGAGGCCGGCGGCAGACAGCGCGGCAAGAGTGCGAGCATCCTCACGTGTCCAAGGAGTGGACACTCTTTCGACGACTTGACCGACCGCTTCCGTGAGGTCGTCGTAGACCATGTCGGCGACGCCCTCACCCAGAGGCTCGAGCGTGAGCGCCGCGCCGGCGCGCACTCCCTGGGCGGACAGGGACTTGGATTGATCGAGCAGACGACCCGAGGCCGTGCGCACTGCAAAGCCGTCATTCGTTGGCTGATCAGTGAAAGCGCCCACCGTTTCAACCATTCCAGGGAGCAGCTCCACCAGGGGGATCGACTGCGGAAGCGTCACGTCACTACGGTCAACGCCGTACGTGATCGTGAGCGGAATCAGCGCCACTCCTCGTGATGTTTTCGATGCCATTGGGTCCTCCCGAATGCCGCGTGATGGGGTTTTTGGCTACACGACACAACCCTGTAAGTCTAGATTCTCGGTCAGGTTTTGTCATGATTTTTCCGTAACATTGAAAAAAATGATGAAAACATGGTTAGTATTCATGTGTCCCCATGCTCTCACGCATTCCGGCGAGAGAGTCCACTCATACAAATGGAGGTTCACATGGCAGACCAGAGGGCCGCAGAAGGCGCCCTGAAGCAGGGCTTCACGGCAGTTGAGTCCACCAAGACCGACATCGACGGCCACCTCAAGCGCCTCGAGGGCGACCTGTCGACCATCGGCAGCTCTTGGCAGGGTGCCGCATCGGCGCAGTTCACGGCGCTGATGACTCAGTGGCAGGAAAACGCCGCCAAGGTTAACCAGGCCCTTCAGGACCTCGCAGATAACCTGCGCGCCACTGATTCGTCGATGGAAGCCAACGAGTCGGAGACCGAGAACTCGTTCTCCAACCTGCTCGGCGGACTGTGAGAGATTAGGTAGATTAGGAGACTGACATGGATTTCCAGGTAAACTACGCCGCGCTTGACGCCGCCGCCGCTGACATCAACACGGGTGCCGCTAACCTGCAGAACTGCCTCGATGATCTCGAGCAGACGCTGAACCAGCTGCGCTCGTCGTGGGAAGGCAAGACGCAGGAAGCCTACGACATTGCTCAGCGCCGTTGGAACGAGGGCCTCGAGGGCCTGAAGGACGTTCTGCGTCGTACCTCCAACGCCGTTGATTCGGCTCGCTCCAACTACCAGCAGACGGACCAGTCCAACGCTGCCCGCTTCTGAGAGCATGAGCGCCTAGCGCTACGGAAAAGGGTCGCCCCAATGGGGCGGCCCTTTTCCGTACCCGCAGGCGACCGATTCCGCGCCACAGCATGGCGTTTCCGGGGTTATAGGACACTACGTGTTGCTGGTAGCGTGACTTTTCAGCGCCGACGGCGTGGCGACCGTACGCAACGAGAGGCGGGACCCTTCGGGGTCCCGCCTCCGTCGTATCCGAGGAGGCATGGGGAGCGTCGGGACGCCTGCGAGCCGTCAGGCCCCACTTCTGTTTCTGTTCTTGTGAACGCATCCTGCGCACGCGGGCCCTTTCATTCGCACGTTCACCCGATAGGTGGTGGCCTGGGCAAGCTGCCCACCATGCCACCAATAGGGTTTAGCTGCGCATTGAAGGGTTCATGCTGCCAGTAGAGGGGCCCGTCTGCCAGCACGGCCACCACGACTGACACCACTGCGCGCAAAACGCAGACCACCTCGCCCACAACACCCCGTTTTCACCGTTTTTCGCCGAGGTGGTCTGCACTGTGGGCGCCACACCACCTCAAACCGTGATCTCATCGCCACCAAACGGGGGAAATGGCGTCATTAGAACCACGACACGCCGGCGACACGCCGACAGCCAGCCTCTAATGCTGCAAAACCCCCACCGCCACCGGTATGGAGGGCACCAGCGGGACCGCAGGGCCCGGCCGCGGCACTGGAGGGACCGCAGGGCCCGGCCGCGGCGCCGGAGAGATCGGAAGGCCGAGCTGCGGGCCGCGGTGCCCGTGAGCGGCGGGCCGGACAACGAGCCGACGCACCGGGCGAAGCTCGCGGCGCGGACGGCCGAAGCGGGCGGCACCGACACCACCACCAGCCACATTTCGCATGCAATTCGATTGGGTGAAGATTCAACAAGGCATAAAAACGTTGCGATTTCAACGCTGTGAATTCAGAATTTGAAATAGTCGCGGGGGAATTGCATGCGAAATTGCTGGTTGACAGCCATAGCAGGGCATCAGGGCGATGCGCCGAACCACACGTCAGCACACCGAGCAGCCCGGCCGCACACCCAGCCCCTCCGGCACCCAAACAACCCGCGGGTCCACAAGCAACAGCCAGCGCCACACAGCAAAACGTCGTGTCCTATAACCCCGTTTCCGCACTCTCGAACGGACAGCTGTATCTACTCGTCCCACCACACACACGAATTTCCCAGTCGGTTAAATAGGGGCGTGAGCGCGCACCTGCAAAACCGCCGCCGCCCCTTGTCGGGACGGCGGCGAGGGGATCACCCTGCCGACAGGGTCAGTGCACCGAGTCGGCGTCGGCGTAGACGATCGTGGCCCTCCGGTCACCCATGATGACCTCGGTACCGGCAGGCACCTCGACCGCCTGTCCGCCCACCAGTTCCATGACGCGACCATCGGGCGTGCGAATCTGCGTGCCGTTCGCAGAGAAGGAGTCTTCGATCCAGGCACCGGAGGCCGTGGGGCCCAGCCGCATGTGCGTGCGCGAGAGCGACATCGTGGCGTCGGGAACGACAACCGCACGCGATCCCTCGACGGCTGCGGGTGCACGCCCGAGCGTCACCGGCATGTCGATGAGCTCACGCTGCCCGGAGTCGAAGATGAGCCACAGGAGCTGCGTACGCGGCGGCGTCGCGGGCGCACCCCACTGGGACTGTCCGGCCCCACCCCACTGGGAGGTGCCGGAGCGCTGCGCAGCCTGCACGTCGCGGCGGCTCGGCGGAGGGCCGGGCACCCCGGATGCGGGAGCCGCGTACTGCGCTCCAGCGCCGTACGAGGCCTGGGCGGGCTGAGGGGGCACCTGCTGGGAGGGCGCTCCCCAGCTGGGCGGAGCGGGAACCTGCGCGGGAGCTGCAGGTGCCGACGGGGTGGGCATGGCCGGTGCCGCGGGACGCTGAGGCGCGGGGCGGCGCGTGTCAGGCCTGCCCTGGGGCGGCGCGAGGAGTGCATCGAACTCGTTGTTCTCGCGCGCGGCAGGCGCAGCGGAAGCAACAGGCGCAGCGGAAGCAACAGGCGCAGCGGGCATGCTGGGCGCAGCGGGCATGCTGGGTACCGCTGGCGCGCTAGAGGCCGCCGGCATGGCGGGCGCGGCAGGCATCGCAGGGGCCGCCGGGAGCGGGGAGACCACCGGCGTTGCAGGGACGCCGTAATCCTCCCCGTAGGGGTCGTTCGCACGCTGACCGGGCGCGGAATAGTCCGGCGCCGAGGAGGGCACGGGCGTGAGCGGGGCAGCGGGGACACTCCACTGATCGGATCCCTCACGAACGCTATCGAAACCGCTGGGAACACGGCTCGGACGCTCGGAGCGCTCAATCTCACCGGGGCCCGCCGCGAGCGCCGCGTGCTTGCGCAGGTCGACGAAGCGGGTTCGGGTGGGGCCGCTCAGCCAGGTACGCCCGTCGTGGACCATCGCGTACGAGGCAAGCAGGCCCACGCCGGTGACCTGGAGGAGCACGGCGAGGGCCGTGTAGCCCAGCGCCGCGCCGAGCGATGGAGTCTGCGCGTCCTCCTCGTCGCGGATGAGGCACACGCGCATGAGGGCCATGCCCGGGGTCCGACCCGACGCGCCGAGCATGAGCGCGGAGGCAACCACGGCCTCGGCGGTGATCATCCCGATCGTCCACGCCGTGAAGTGCACGTACCACGTCACGCCGACCAGGGCCCCGAGGACCAGCAGGTCGATGAGATACGCACCGACGAGCCGGGATGCGGGCGCGTGGGCGAAAGGAGTCTTCGTCGTATCAGCCATTACAGGATTGCCCTCCAAGCAAACTCGAAGAGACCCGAGGAGATAACCGCCGCGGGGGGGAGCGTAAAGATGCAGAAAGTCTGCACGAAGTCGATGATCGTGCCCGCAAGGGCGGCGTGGCCCTTGGGAACATGCAGCGTCATCCACAGGATCGTCGCGACCGCGATGATCAGCAGGATGGTCAACGGGAGCAGGGGGAACAGCGAGTACGTTCCTTCACTGGTCCCCACCGCCAAGGACTGCGACCACGTACCAAACAGGAACGCGCAGCCAACGCCCACCGCGGCGACGCGAGGCAGGATCTGACCGGCATGCGTGCGGATCCCCCGAGGTGCCGTCAGTAGGGTCACGATGGACATGAGGACGAAGATGAAGCCGCCGAGGCCTCGGCCCAACGTGATCGCGGGAGTCACCGTGTACGCCAGGGGAATACCGCCCACCAGGATGAACAGCGTCGAGGCGGCCACCAGCAGCGTGTACCGAGCATCGGTGTGCCCAAGGGCGTCCGCCATGCGGCCGCCGGTCAGCGTGCTGGGCTTTTGCACGGGAGGCTGGCGAATGCGCGACGCGATCGTCTGCACCGACGCGGAATCAACGAGCTGACTGTCGGGCACGCGCAGGGCAAAACGGGGTGCCATCAGGAAGAGGAAGACCCCGAGGAGGAGAGCCAGCGGAGCGATGTCGATGAGGCTGAACATCGGGTACGCGCCGATCGTGACGAGCGCCGTGGCTCCGATCCATGCGAACAGGGCGCTCAGCGCGGTGGGGGTCGCCGTCAGCGACACGACCGCCAGCGAAACCGCGAGGGCAACCCACACGCCGATCACGGGAGCGACCGACAGGGCGTGGATGCCGGACATCGCCACGAAACCGATCGCGCTATATCCGGCCAGCGCGGGCATCAGGAGCAGCAGGGCAGGCCTCGAACGGACCGCGCGCGAAGCAAAAAGCGGGAGGGCAGAAGCAGCGCAGCACACGGCGGCACACACGCCGCGCACCCACAGCGGAATGTTCGCGGCTTCGACGGCCCACTTCGGGCCGTCCTCGGGGTGAGCGAAGCCGACGAGGGCCGTATCTGCGAGCATCGGCAGAAGGCACAGGGAGCTGACCGCCCCGATCACGATGAAGCAGTAGCCGAGGAGGGCGAGGATCGGGGACAACCACTGGTTCTCCTGGCGTTCCGAGGCCTCGTTGACCTGCTGAGCGGACAGGACGCGACTGGACAGAGCGATCGTCGAGCCTGCGGGCAGGTCACGACCGAGGACAGCCCCGCCGTCGAGGGGACGCCCATCGGCGTAGGAGACACGCACCGAGGGAAGGGACAGATCGATCTCCAGCATGGCGCACAGGCCCGCGACCGTCGTCCCTTCGGGAGCCGCGAAGTCGGAGGTGCCATCGGAGTCGACAACAGTCACTGACACCATGGTGGCGCTCATGTAACCTCCGTTCTCAGGTAAACAACAGTGCCCAGTGTAATGCACCGACGCTAACCGCCGGTTAAAACTTGCAAGTCCACTCAGCTACACTGGGTGCAGTCGCATCGAACACGTACGCGCACAGCGCGAGGAGACCTGATGGTTACACGCAAGAAACGGCGGACTGCCGCGGTTCCGGAGCAGCCCTCCGGCACCCTAGCAATCCAGATGCCGCCGGAGAAGGCCGAGCCCGCATCGATCGGTAACGTCCTGATGATGGTCGTCCCGATGCTCGGTTCGACGGGCGTCATGGTCTTCATGGCCATGCAGTCCGAGAGCCCCCGCTCGATGCTCATGGGCGGCGGCATGCTGGTCGCCATGCTGGGCATGGTCGGCTTCAACATGTTCCGCCAGTTCTCCCAGTACCGCACGCGCGTGAAGACGCAGCGCCGCGAATACCTCTCCTACCTGGCTGAGACGCGCGAATCCGTGCGCAAGGTCGCGAAGAAGCAGCGCGCCTACTACAACTGGGTCTACCCCTCGCCCGACGCCCTCGTGACACTGGCCGCCAACGGTTCGCGCCTGTGGTCGCGCGAGGGCAACACGTACGACCTGCTGACGTTCCGTTACGGCTCGGGCACCCAGCCCCTCGGCCTCATCTTCGAGCGTCCCCCGATCGACCCGATGACGGAGATGGACGTCGTGTGCCTGTCCGCCATGGAGCGCTTCATCGGCGTCCACGACCACACTGACAACGTCGGCAAGTTCCTCTACCTCGGTGACTTCAGCCACATCGAGGTCGTCGGCGACGGCGAAAGCGCCTACGACGAGATGCGCGCCATCATGATGCACCTGGCGTGCTTCATCGACCCCTCCAAGCTCAAGATCGCGGTTCTGTGTTCGGCCGATCGACTGGGCGACTGGGAATGGGTCAAGTGGATGCCGCAGGCCCGCTCCTCCATCGTGCGCGACGCGGTGGGCCCGGGCCGCATGATTTCGACGGACCCGCGCGAGCTCGCCGAGATGATCGGCCCCGACATCGCGATGCGCGGCGCGTACCGCCCGGGCGACGACATGCCCGAGTGGCCCCACCTCCTCCTCGTGTGCGACGGCGCTGAGTTCCCGCCCAACTCCCCCTTCGGTTCGGCGGTGGGCGTGCGCGGCGTGACGATCATGTCCCGCGCCCGCGAGTGGACGCCCATGAAGTCGCACACAGCGCTGCGCCTCGTCATCCACCCCAACCCCGATCACAAGGGCGCGGACGTGGTCGACGTGGTCACCATGGACTCCCTGCCCGAGCAGGCGTTCGCCGACCGCCTCACCGCCGTTCAGGCCGAGGCCGTGGCACGCCGCATGACGCCCTTCGCCACGCAGCAGAACCTGGAAGAGGCGGAGACCCCCGTGGGCCGTTCGGACGAGTCCCGCCAGATGGACCTCATGGAGCTCGTCGGCATCGGCGATATCCGCGACTTCGACCCGGACAAGCAGTGGCGACGCCGCGAGGGCCGCGAGCGCCTCGCCGCCCCCTTCGCCGTCACACCCGAGGGCCGCCCCGTGGTCCTGGACATCAAGGAATCCGCCCAGCAGGGTATGGGTCCGCACGGCCTGCTGATCGGCGCGACCGGTTCGGGTAAGTCCGAGGTGCTCCGTACCCTTGTGCTCGCCCTGGCACTCACCCACTCTCCGGAGCAGCTGAACCTGGTCCTCGTCGACTTCAAGGGTGGCGCGACCTTCGCCGGCATGTCGGATCTGCCACACGTGTCGGCCATGATCTCGAACCTGGAGTCGGAGCTCTCCCTGGTCGACCGTATGCAGGACGCCCTGCAGGGCGAAATGGTGCGCCGCCAGGAGGTTCTGCGCCAGGCAGGCAACTACGCGAACGTGTCCGACTACGAGGCGGATCGCCTCGCGGGCAAGCACGACTTCCCGCCGCTGCCGGCCCTGTTCATCGTCCTGGACGAGTTCACGGAAATGCTGATGGCCAAGCCGGAGTTCGGCGAGGTGTTCATCATGATCGGTCGTCTGGGCCGATCCCTGTCAGTGCACCTGCTGCTCGCCTCGCAGAAGATGGACCTGGGTAAGGCGCGTGGCCTGGAGTCGCACCTGTCGTACCGCATTGCCCTGAAGACCTTCACGGAGAACGACTCTCGCGAGGTCCTGGGTATCCCCGACGCCGCGAAGCTGCCCCCGTTGCCCGGTTCGGGCTTCCTGAAGGCGGGCGGCGACGGCCTCGTTCGTTTCCGCGCGTCCTACGTGGCCGCTCCCCCGCCGGCGCGTACGCTCGCATCGATTTCCGAGGCCTCGACGGCCGGCGCTCCGACCGCGCCGATCGAGATCCTGCCGTTCACGGTCGCTCCCGTCATCACGCGCGAGGACCTGGGCGAGGAGGAAGATGTCGACCGGAACCAGGAAGTCGTTCTGGCTGGCGACGAGGTCTGGGCGGACATGTCCGAGATGGACATCGCCGTGGCGAAGATGAAGGGCAAGGGCTACCCGGCGCACCAGGTGTGGCTGCCGCCGCTGGAGACCCCGGACACCTTCGCGACCCTCATGCCCGACCTGCGCCCGGACCCGGAGCTCGGCTTTGTGTCGCGCGCGTGGCGCGAGTCCGGCACCCTGCGCGTGCCCCTGGGCACGGTCGACCTGCCGCTTGAGCAGCGTCGCGAGACCCTCGTCCTCGACCTGTCGGGCGCGGGCGGTAACTTCGCGCTGGTCGGCGGCCCGCAGACGGGTAAGTCGACGGCGCTGCGCACGATCGTTCAGGCCCTGTCGCTGACCTACACGCCCCAGGAAGTCCAGTTCTACGTCATGGACTTCGGTGGCGGTACGTTCGCAGGGTTTGCGGGCGCCCCGCACGTGGCGGGTATCGCGACGCGCGACACCGAGGAGGTGCGCACGCGTATGATCGCGGAGATCGCGGCGATCATGGATGACCGCGAGCGTTACTTCCGCGCGCACGGCATCGACTCGATGGACACCTACCGTCGCGGGCGCCTGGAAGGACGCTACGACGACGGCTACGGCGACGTGTTCCTGGTGATCGACGGCTGGGGCGCGCTGCGCTCCGAGTTCGACGGCCTGGACCGCACGGTGACGACGATGATGAGCCGAGGCCTGTCGCTGGGCGTTCACCTCATCGTGTCGGCCGCCCGCTGGATGGACATCCGTTCGGAGGCGCAGGACATCTTCGGTTCGCGCCTGGAGCTGCACACGGCGAACCCGAAGGAGTCGATCGTTAACCGCGAGGGTGCCGCCCGTATTCCGAAGGGCCGCCCGGGTCGAGGCATCGACATGGTGGGCCACGAGATGATGATCGGTCTGCCGCGCGCCGACGACGATCAGAACCCGTCGACCGTGTCGCAGGGCGTGACACTCACGGTGGCGAAGATCCGCGAGTCGCTGGTCCACGGCCCGGGCCCGAAGCTGCGCCTGCTGCCCGAGAATGTCACGGTCGCCGAGATCCTCGCGCAGGTGCCGGATTCGCAGATCTTGCCGCACGGCGGTGGCGACATGATCCTGGGCGTGGAGGAATCCCGCCTCGGACCGCTCCTGTTCAACACGCGCGCGGAGTCGCACCTGTACCTGTTCGGCGACGGCAAGACCGGCAAGACGACGTTCCTGCGCTCGATCATTTCCGAGGTCACGCGCCTGTACACGCCGGGCGAGGCGAAGATCCTGGCGATCGACATGCGTCGTTCGCTCCTGGGTGCGATCCCGGAAGAGTACTCGCTGCGCTACCTGACGAACCATGCCGAGGCGATGAAGCAGCTGCGTGAGCTGGCGAAGTTCCTGCGCACGCGCCTGCCGGGTTCGGACGTGACTCCCGAGCAGATTCGCGACCGCAGCTGGTGGTCGGGCCCCGAGGTGTGGATCCTGGTCGACGACTACGACCTGGTCGCGACGTCGTCGGGCAACCCGCTGATGGAGCTCATCGATCTGCTGCCGCAGGCCGCCGACATCGGCCTGCACGTGATCATCACCCGCCGTATGGGTGGCGCGTCGCGTGCGGCCTACGAGAAGGTCTTGCAGATGATGAACGACCTGGCGGTCACCGGCATCCTCCTGTCCGGCAACCCCAGCGAAGGCGCGATCATCAACGGTGTCAAGCCCAAGCGCGCCGTTCCGGGCCGCGCGCAGGTCGTCCACCGTGAGCTCGGCGTGGTCGCCGCCCAGCTGGCGAACACCCCACCCGCATCAATCTGACCGTTTATTGACACAGCGACCCGTTCATCGCATATGATTGACCAGTCTGAAAGTAGGAGAAAAATATGTCCTCTCTCGTGTCCCGTCGCGCATGTGCGGTCACCTCGTCCCTGCTACTCGCAGCCGTCGCGCTGTCGGGTTGCTCCCCCCATGGTGGGGGTGGGTCTAAGTCCACCGATATCAGCAAGCTGCCCAACATTCCCCAGGGGCAGAAGCAGCAGCTGGTGCAGCAGATGCAGTCCGCCTCTGGCGACCAGAAGAAGCAGATCGCTGCCAAGGCGGTGGCCTTGAACAACATGGTCGGCGCGCAGCTGGTCGCCGTGGAGCCCAGCCTGATTTCTTCCCAACAGTTCAAGCTGGATCCCAAGGGCCAGACCGTGGTCAACAAGAACGACACGGTCTACCAGATGATGTCGGCCACCGACTTTTGGCGACTGGGCGATGACACCTACGACCTGTGCGTGGAGCAGAACTGTGAGTACTACTCGTCCTGGACCGTGGACGTGGAGGGCTCGGGCTCTGACCTGACCTACGTGTGGACCCTGAAGATCGATGGCCCCGACCAGCCCGACCAGCCGCTGGTCCGCCGCTTCAAGGTCGCCAAGTAATCAACCGGGCGCACTACAGCGCTCTCTTCATCTTCCATCGACAATTAGGAGCTACAAATGGCCGATCAGGTATCGGTAGACAGCGACAAGCAGGCAGCGGCAACCACTAACGTCGTCGAAAGCGGGCAGGCAGTCACCTCGTCCGCGCAGGGATCGTCTTCCCTGAGCGCCGCTCAGAAGTCCATGTTCTGGGGGCGGGAGCACGGACCACGTTCCATGGGCGACAGCTCCGCCAAGATGTTCGACACGGTGTCGGAAGTCCTTGCGAAAGAAGCAGCCCTCATCTCCACCTTCGAGGCTGAGATCAACGCCGCCCTGGAGAGCTTCACCGGGACGGAGCAGGACAACAAGCTGCAGCTGGCAAAGATTCAGGAAGCGCTGGCCCGCGTCGACAAGTCCGACGCCGCAGCCGAAGCCAAGGCAGCGCGGCACAACTTCACTAAGACATTCGGGCAGATCGAATCCGCCGTGCAGAGTCTCTTCTCCGGTTCCTCTGGGTCGGGGCAGTCGTCGACCACCGGTGCGGCAGGAACTGCCGGTGCCTCAGGTGCAGCTCTTCCAACTACCGGCGGATCTACCACCCAGGCTCCCACCCAGGGTGCGCAGCCCGAACTTTAATTCGCTTTTCTGGCTGTAGAAAGGATATTTGTCATGGTTTCCTCCCCTATGTACGAACGCCTCAAGGTCTTCATGGAGGCCGCCCGCTCCAATCGCGATCTGGACGCATGGGACTCCGACCACCAGCAAACGATCAAGGGTCTCGACGAATCCGTTGAGCGCCTCAAGCAGTACCGCGACTCGCAAGGATTCGTGGGTGAAACAGCCGAGGCCATGAACGCGTGGGTCGATAACGCAATCAAGCGTATTAACGGCTATAAGGCTAGCTATGTTCGCGGCCATGAAACCTACGAGGCCGGCCGTCAGGCAATGGAGACGGCACTCAAGGAGGGCGAGCTGCTGTCTCCGACCCTTTTGGACTCTGCGACCGAGGCGATGCGCGGCGACACCGTCGTTATGGTTCCTAGCTCCTCCCCCGGAGGTGGCGTTTCTGTGTTGGGCAAGCGCTTCACGACCGGCGCCGCCTACGTGGAGGCAGTGGAGGCACAGGCCAATGCACAGCGCGAAGCCGCAGCACAGCGCGTGCTCGACACAGTGAACAGCACGACTTTTTCCCTCGCCGCCACTATGAGAATGCAAGCCGTTTTGGAGGCAGCCATCGCTGAGTCGGAACGCGACAAGGCCACCGTGAAAAAGGTCACCGTGAAACACGAGGATACGACCCCGCGGCACCCGCACGATCCCAGTTTTGGGCGCCACGACGACCGAAACCCATCTTCTTCGAATTACCCGGGTGGTTTTGCTCAGCCATGGTGGAGCGAGGCCGACGCTGCTGCTGCCCAGAACCGCACGGTCGCATCCGGTGCCGTCCCGACCCAGGAACCCGCCTACGGCGAGACCGGATCGCGCACAAACCCGATCACGGACCCGCAGGAGCTCATGGGCACGGACCTGCTCCACACCGCTGTGAACGGCACGGCGTACCGCAACGGCGTCGTCGGCGGGCACACCCCCGCCCCCCCGGCCGACGTGGATCACCCGCTGTGGCGTCTCAACGGCGGCGGGGCCTCCGACTCCGCCACGGCGGGCCGCCTCGGCGGCGCGGGTGTCCTCGGCGCCGGCGCGCTCGGCCTGCGCGGCGCAGCCCGCATGGGTTCGGGCAGCTTCGGCGGCTCCGGTTTGGCCAGCGGCCTGTCCGGCGCCGGTCGCATGGGTGCCGCGGGCATGCGCGGCCTCACCGGGTCGACGAACGGCATGGGCGCTTCGGGCGCGGCTGGCCTGAAGGTCGGCTCGTACTCGGGTTCCGGCTTCGGCTCCTACACTCCCCCCGCCGGTGCTGGCGGCGCGAACGGCGCTGCCGGTTCCTCCGGCGTCACGGGCACCACGGGCGCGAACGGCGGCGGAGCGGCTGGCGCGGCCGGTGCCGCTGGCAAGGGCGGAACGACGAACGGCGGCTTCATGGGTTCCGGAGCGGGCGCTGGTGCTGGCGCAGGCAAGGACGACAAGAAGGGCCGTAAGAACCGGTACGTGGCCTTCAAGTTCGACGACGACGAGGACGAGCTGCCCGCGGGCTACGTGAATCCCCTGTCGCAGACCTCCGGCACCGATAAGGACATCACGCCGGCGAAGCGCACGGACGACGGATGGGACCCGCGCCAGTGGTGAGCATCTCCTCCAACGCTGCGCCCCGTTCTCCCTACAGCTTTGTGGGGAGGGCGGGGCGCGCCGCGCGCGCCCTGACCACCGCCGCCTCCGCACTCGCGCTGGCCGCCGGGGCCCTCACCCTGGCCCCGGCCCCCGCGCACGCAGCGGACCCGATTACGACTCAGGAGTACTTCTCGTACTACCACCTGGACTCCGCACGCCAGAAGGGTTACACGGGTAAGGGCGTGACCATCGCCCTCTTTGACGGCCCCGTGGACACCAGCGCCCCCGAGCTGGCCGGCGCCAACATCGTCGACAAGAGCCGCTGCACCGTCAACGACTCCCCTGACGGCGTGCGCCACGCAACCGACATGGCGACGTTGCTGGTGTCTCCCTACACGGGCGTCGCTCCCGATGCGACGCTGTACACCTACCAGATTACGTCATCAGATACGCAACCCGGTGGTACGTGCGTCAGGGGGGCTGACACAACCGATAGCATCGACAAGCTGATCAATCAAGCCGTCGATGATGGAGCCCAGATCATCTCCATCTCTTTGAGTAACTCTGAGCACGGTTCGGAGATCAAGTGGGCCATCGCCAACGCGATCAGCAAGGGTGTCATCATCGTCTCCTCCTCCGGTAACGGAGCGACGGACGAAAACCGTAGCCACCTGGGCCGGTGGTCAGGCGTCGTTGGCGTCACCGCCATCAACACCGACGGCACTTTCGCGTCCTACTCCTCCTGGGGAAACGGTGTTGTGACCGCCGCAGTCGGAGGCCCTGTGAACACCCTTGATGCGAACACGAACGAGCCAGTGACGGTGGATGGCACCTCGTATTCCACCCCCTTGGTCGCCGGCATGCTCGCACTGGCACGCCAGAAGTGGCCCGACGCAACCCCCAACCAGATCCTCCAGTCCCTGGTCCATTCAGGCCTAAACCCCAACCACGAGTGGAATCAATACACCGGATACGGCGCAGCCGCTTTGGGCTCGCTCGTGAACGACGATCCCTCGCAGTACCCGGACGAGAACCCGATCCTCAACAAACCGGGTGGTTCCGAACCCACTGCTGACGAGGTCGCCGACTACGCCGACGGACTGATCGATCCGACTACCAACAGACAGGTCCCCGATTCCTACGTGTACCGAGGCGCCGACGATCAGGTCGTCCTGTACCTGTCCGACCTCAAAACACCGCTCCACCTGGGAACGAGCCCCCGCTACCACCGGAAGTGACCATGACACACGCGCGATCGAGCGCGCAGCCCGCGCCCCGTTCTCCCTACAGCTTTGTGGGGAGGGCGGGGCGCGCCGCGCGCGCCC
>CAUSHZ010000028.1:0-24798 GCA_963531605.1 uncultured Actinomyces sp. | reverse complement strand
GGCCGTCGCTGGACGTGTGGCCGAGCTTCACCTTGCCCTCGGTCACGATGTACAGACGATCGCCGAGATCGCCTTCGTCGAAGAGAGTCTCTCCGCGACGCAGGGTTGTATGACCCATCTTCTGCTGGAGGGACACCTGCTGTGCATCATCCAGGCCACCGAACAGCGGCACCTGGCTGATGAAGTTTCCATCACCGATCATGGTGCGGAGCTCCTTCCGCTCGTTCCCGATTGCTCGGGCGTTTCGATTTGGATTGCGCAGTGGATCCCATACGTAATACCACTCACGAGGAGGTACCGCGCATCACACCATTATGCCCTATCTATCAGGTGAAATGGGCTTCATTTCGTATTTTGTGTGACCTGTCTAATGAAAATTCGGCTACTTGGCGTGTGCGCCGACGTGCTCTGACAGAGCGTCGGCCACTGCCTGCGGTGCTTCTTCGGGGAGGAAGTGCCCGGCCTCGCGGATGACGATCTGCGTCAGCGGCGCATCCACGAACTGGGCGTCGGCCGCGTGATCCAGCGCCGACCATGCCCCGTCGTCGCGCCCCACCAGGGACAGGACGGGCACGCGCAACGGCTCGGAGAGGATGCGTCGCTCCTCGCGCGAGACCTTGCGTGCGGCGCTCAGGCCACGCAGCGCGGTGTGCGCGGCGAAGGGGCGACGCAACGCGGCGCGGTACGTGCCCGACTGGGAGACGAGGCCGTCCACGTTCCCGGGCGAGGCCCACGCGCGGAACACGGTCGTCACGAGAGAGCCCGAACGCAGCGCGCGCTCACGCCCGGTGGGCAGCGCGAGGCGACCCTGCAGGACGCGGCCACCCGCCCAGGGCGCGCGACCGATCACGGGCTGGACGCCAAGGGGGTGCGGCGCCGACAGGACGGCCACCGATCGCAGCTCGAGGGGTGCCAGGGCACCGATCATCCACGCGACCGTGCCGCCGATTCCCATGCCGGCGACGGAGAACGAGGCCACGCCGAGCGCGCGCACGACGCCGATCACGTCGTTCGCCATCTGCTGCAGGTCGCAGTCTCCGCGCGTCAGGTCGGAGGTTCCGAAGCCTCGTAAATCGAGGGCGAACACGCGCGAGGTTGACTCTGCGAGGGCGGGCAGGACATCTCGCCATGCCCACCAGTGCTCGGGGAAGCCGTGCAGGAGGACGAGCGCATGGTCCATGCCCTCGCCCATGTCAGCGACGTGGAATGCGGCACCGCCAGCGCTCACGTGCCGATGGGTCCACGGCCCCTCGAGCTCGATCGCGCTTGCGGGAATCAGAGTTTTCACTTGCGGGCCGCGTCCTTCGCTGCCTTCTTACGGGCGCGCTTGGAGTAGAAGGCGCCCGCCGGGTTGGTGGCTTCAATTGAGGTGCGCAGGGCTTCCTCGGCGCGGCCGGTGCGGCGCGCCGAGTGGGACACGTATCCCAGGCCGATGAGGGCGATGCCCAGCAGCGCGAAGCGGCCGGAGTATCCGGAGGCCTGCAGGTGGTGCGAGAGGTTCGCGCCCAGGGAGCCCGTGTTGGTCAGCGCGGTGAGCGCGGACAGCACCGATGCGGCGGTGATGCCGGGGGCCATGAGCCACGGCAGACCCACGATGAGGGTCACGATGCCCATCAGCCATGCGCCTAGCGAGGAACGGCGTGCGACCACGAACAGGATCGCGGAGATGATGATCGCACCGAGGATCTCGCCCAGGGCCATGATCGAGGCGACGCCGGTGTACATGGGGGCGGCGTCAGCCAGAGTCATGCGGGCACCCCCGTCGGCGGCCAGGTACCAGCCGATGGGCACGAGCAGCAGGAAGAAGAGGAAGGACAGCCAGTGCGCGCCCGTGCGCGAGGGCATCTCCGTGATCTCGGGGGCGGCGGAGAAGATCTCATCGTCCAGGCTCGAAGGCGCGCCGGACTTGTCGCCGCGCGCGGCGGTCGACGCGATGGCGGCCAGGGTCGCGGCCTCGGCGTCCTCGTTGCCCTCGCCCAGCAGGGAGCGGCGGCGCGGGCGTACGGCCTCGGCGGCATCCTGATCCTCGAAGGAGTACGAGGCTTTGGTGTCTTGCGTCGGCAGCTGGGCCGTCGGCTCGGTGAAGGGGGTCGCTTCCTCGGCCGTGGGCTCGTCCTCGGCGGAGGTTTCGGCGGGAGCGTTCTCCTGGGCTGCGACCGCGGGAATCGAGGGGGACAGCGTCTCGTCGTCGCCGAAGATCATGGAGCGGCGCGAGGACGGCGAGTGGGTGGAGGCTTCGGCGGCTGCGCCACCGACCGCGGCGACCTTGGCCTCGGCGGGCTCATCCTCGCGGGAGGGCGCCTCGGCCTCGTCGGAAGCCTCATCGGTCGCCTCGTCGTTCGCCTCGCTCAGGGCGGCGGCCGCCTGCGCGGGCGTCATCACGGGGGCGAGCGTGGGCTCCGTCTCCTCGGTCGTGTCCTCGGCTGCCTCGTCTGCGGTGGCACCTTCTGCGGTGGCATCTTCCGTGGAGGAGAGCAGGGCAGCGAAGGAATTCTCGGCGTCTTCCGCCTGGTGCGAGGAGGTTTCGGGCTGCTCTCCCTCCTCGTTCGACGAGGCGGGGGCGGGCTCATCGGAAGCGGCGTCCACTGCGGGAGCCTGCTCCTCGGTCGCTTCCTCAACGGGAGCCTCATGAGAGGGGGCGTCCTCGGTGGCCTCGGGCTCCTCGGTTGCCTCTGCGGCCCCAGCGTCGGCCTCGGCGGGCTCATCGGTTCCCTGATCAACGACCGGAGCGTCGGCGGGAGACTCCTGCTCGGCCTGCTCCTGCTCGGGGGCGGAGTCGGCCTCGTCGGAGGAAGAAACGACCGGAAGATCGCCCTCGGGGGCGGATACGACGGGCAGCTCGCCCGTGGAGATCTTGTCCTCGATCGTCGGCTTGAGCGGCGCTGCGGCCGGCACGCGGCCCGTCAGGCCGCCGATCGCGACTGCCTCGATTTCGCCCGTGTGGATGGGCTCGCTGGACTCGCCGATGATCGCCGACGCGTCGGAATCCTCGCCGGGCAGCTCGATCTCCTCGCCGGTCAGCACCAGATTGTCGGGTGCCTCCTCGGCGCGCTCGCGCTCGGCGTCAAACTCGTTATCAGACATGCTTCCTCCTTATATCTGCCCACATATTACGGTCAGCGTGAGCGCTTGCGCGCATTAGCTCTCGGCAGGCCCCTCTTTTGCTGTCGAATCCTCATCGGCCTCGAGCTTCTTGAGTGCCCGTACGCGGGCCCACAGGACACCCATCGAGGCGCAGCCGGTCGCCATTCCGAGCGCCGCCAGCGGCGGGCTTGCGAGCGCTATCTTCGTCAGCAGGGACGATCCCGGGACAATCACGTTGCCTGTCAGCGACGCCCACACGGGCAGGACCACGTACGTGGGGAGCACCAGAATGAACCAGCTCGCGATCTGCGTACCCGTGATCGACCAGCGCGCACTCACCACCAACAGAGCGAAGGACAGGCCCGCCCCGAGTGCCAGCAGCGGCATGAGGGTGTGCCCCTCGAGCACGCCCTCCAGGCCCATGGCCGCGACATTTGTCGAATCGGAGGGTGCGGCGGCCACCATCAGCACGCCCGCAGCGGCGGATGCGGGCAGCGCGACCGTCGTGCCGAAGGCGTGACGGTGCACGCGCGCGAGCGGCATGCGCGTGTCCTTGCCCGCGCGCACCCGCACCGACTTAATCGTCAGCGCGCACGCGCCCAGCATGAGCGACAGACACACCGGGTACATGCACCACAGGACGCCGGCGAGCATGTCCTCGGAACCCACCGAGGATTTCATGAGCAGCGGCAGACGTGCCACACCCAGGAACTGCGCGGCCCCCACGACGATCGACCACACGAACGTGACGACCATGCCGGCGCTCGACTCCTCGCAGTTCAAGGCGATGAGCGCGATCAACATCGACGCGAGGGCCATGCCAATGAGGCCCTCCACCGAGGCCAGGGGCTGCCCGACCGCGGCCAAGGCCTGCACGTCGACCATCGACGAACCCAGGAACACCAGGGCAACCGGCGCGAAAATGAATGCGAACAACCCCGAGCGCAGGCGCGCGGAGAAGTTTCGATGCTGCAAAAGCGTCATGCCCCTAGTGTAGAGGGGTGAGTATCGAAGCCCTCGTCGACCCCGCACCCGCCGTGTTGTGCGCGGCAGCAGCCCGCCCCGACGTCGCATCCGCCATGAACGAGGCCCACGCGGCTCTCGCCGACCTGCGTTTCAGTGAGGGGCTGCGCCGAGGCTGGGAGGAGGCGCGCGCAGAGGCAGCCGTGCGCGAGGCCGCCGCCCTGTCCATCATCGAGGGCGCTCGCACAAGCGTCGACGACGTGCGAGCACTGTCCATGGTCGACGATGGGGGAGCGGCCTCGGACCCGGGGGCCGCCCTCGCGCTGGGGATCTGGCGCTCGCAGTGGAACATGGCCTCGCGTTTCCCTGCTCTCAACACCCGCTCCCAGGGGGGCGCGCGCGTCGCCCCCACGCCCCTTCCTGCGCTGATCGCGGGACTGCATAGGGATACCTGCTCGGGGCTCGTTGCCGCCGGCCTCGTCGAGTCGCGGTCCGTCGCTGTGCCCGCCGACCCTTCCCTGCTCGCGCCCGCCCTCGCCTACGCGCGCTGCGATGCGCCCGGCCTCGCCGTCGCCGCTGCCCTGACCGCTCACTTCCGTTTCCGGCGGGTCTTCGCCCCTGCCTCGTCCGTCGTGGGAGGCGGACTGGCGCGGTGGATCCTCGTCACCCGAGGCGTCGATCCGACCGGCGTGTGTGTGCCGGCCGCCTACGACGCGCTCGACCCGGCGCGCGCGGGACGCGAACTCGCCGGGTGGGTGAGGGCCGACGAGGCCGGCCTGGCCCGGTGGATCATCCACTACTGCGCGGGAGTCGTCTACGGTGCCCAGGTGGGGCGCGACGTCGCCCGCCACGTGCAGGCGGGCCGCCTCTCCTAGGGCCGTTTCTCAGCGGCGTAGGAGCGCACAGGCCGCCGCGCCCACGGCGACGCCGGCGATGAAAGGCACCGCGACTTTCGCGGGCGTGGGAACCTCGCGCGGCAGGACGCGCACGGTGGACGTGAACGTGAGGGTGGGCCAGCCTTCGCGCTGCGCCATCTCGCGCAGGGCGCGGTCCGGGTTGACCGCGTAGGGGTGGCCGACCAGGCGCAGGAGCGGCGCGTCCGACACCGAATCCGAGTATGCCGAACACTCCGACAGGTCCCAGCCGCACGCGCGAGCCAGGGCCTCGCAGGCATCCGCCTTTCCCTGAGCCTGGTTGAAGTGCGTGATCTCGCCCGTGAAGCACCCGTCCTCGTCGACCGTCGCGCGCGAGGCGAGGACCTCGTCAGCCCCCAGCATCTGCGCGATGGGGCGCACCACTTGCTCGACCGACGCCGAGGCGATGACGACGACGTCTCCCGCGCGCTTGTGCGCCTCGATGCGCGCGAGCGCCTGAGCGTAGCAGACGGGCTGGATCGTGCGCTCGAGCGCGTCCTCCACCGTCGCCTCAAGGAACGCGGCATTCCAGCCGCGCCCCATGCGCCCCAGCGCCTGCGCCATCTGCTCCATGCGCGACTCGTCCGCTCCCGCGAGCAGGTAGGGCAGTTGAACCAGTACGGAGGTCAGAGCGGTACGCCGGTTCATGAGGCCCGCCTCGATGAAAGGGCCCGAGAGCGCCACGTTCGAGGACGTGTCCAGAATCGTCTTATCCAGGTCAAAAAAGGCCGCGCGTACCATTGCGTCTACTCCAGCGTTGGCTCAATCCACAGGGGTCCTCCATCGGATCCCTCTATGCACAGCGTGGCACCTCGGGTTGGCGTTGTCCACAGGGGCGCGTACACGGGTAGACGGGCCGTGCGCTGCGGGCGCATCGTCGTCCTATGAACACCCACGTCACCCCGCATCGAGGAACCGTTGCCCTCGTCGGCCTCACCCCGCCCGACCTCGACGGCGCGCGGGACGCCGCGGTGCTCGCCGGGGCACGCGTGTGCTCGAACCCGGGCCAGGCCTCGTTGATCCTCGCCTCGGCATCGGCTCTCGTGCCCGAGGGAGTGCCCTGCGTACGCGTCGGGCAGGGCGGTCAGGTGAGGCTGCCGGGGGACACCGCGCTCCTCGTGTCCCTCATCGCCGAGGCATCCTCCCGCACGCGCCGATCGGGTGCGGTGTGGGTGGTCGCTGGGATCGCCGGAGGGGTTGGGGTGACCGGCGTCGTTCGGCTGCTGGCCCGCGAGCACAGGCGTCGTCGGGGTGCCCGACGGGGTGGGCGGCGCGGGGAGCGCGGTGCGAGACGAGCGGGGGCGGGAGAGGCGGTCGTCGTCGACGCGTCCGGGTCCGTGCCAGGTTTTGCGCTCGCGGGTGACCACGGCGTTCCCGGCGTGCGGTGGGCGGATCTGGACGCCTCCGAGGACTCCTACCTGCCGTCGCTGCGCGATCATCTGCCCGTCGTCGGGGGAGTGCGTGCCCTCGTCGGGGACTGCCGAGGCGGTGGTGCCGCCGACGATCCCCGCGTGGTCGCGGCGTGCCGATCCCTCGACGCGCCCCTCGTCGTGGACGTGGGCCGATGGGACGAGAGGGCCGCACGGTGTGTGTCCGCGATCCGCGCCGACGCGCTCGTCTTGGTCACCCACGGGGACCAGGAGGGAGCCGCCGCGCTGTCGGCGACATGTGCGGCGCTTCCGCCTCCATGCCCCGCGATCACGCTTGTGTGCGCTGGTGAGCGATGGGGATCCGGCGTGCGCGAGTGTGCCCCCGGGCCCATCCTGCGCGCCCCCACTCGCCCCGGTCGGAATCTGCGTGGCCTCATGCGCGCCCTCGAATCCGTTTCCTCTGCGCGCGCAGGTGGGGACGCATCGTTAACTGGCGAGCCGCTCGCGATCGAGGCGCGCCATGCGTGACGCGCTGCGCCTGCTCGCCCGCGGTGAGGACCCGGCCCGGGCGGCCGCCGCGTGCGCGCCGCCCGGCTGCGGAGCCGTCGCGGTCGCCTCCGCGCTGGAGACCCTGCGCGCCCGGCAACGGGGCATGGACCCGCCTCTCGCGCGCCTCCTCGACGACCCGGCCGTCACCGACGTTCTCATCAACGGCACCCAGGCGTGGGCCGACCGAGGAGGCGGCCTCGTGCGCGTGGACGCCGGCGTCCGAGACGAGGCCGATGCCCGCCGCGCCGCCATACGCCTCGCGAGCGCGTGTGGCATGCGCCTGGACGATGCGCGCCCCATCGCGGACGGCACCCTGCCCGGGGGCGTGCGCCTGCATGCGGTCCTCGCCCCCGTGTCCGGATCCGGCACGCTCATCTCCCTGCGCGTCCTCGGCACCCGTCGGCTGGGCGTCGCCGATCTCGAGGCATGTGGGACGCTGCCCGGCGCGGTGGGGACTCTCCTGCGCTCCCTTGTCGCCTCGCGCGCCAACGTCCTCGTCAGCGGGGCGACCGGAAGCGGGAAAACGACGCTCCTGAGCGCCGCGCTCTCCCTTGTTCCACCTGGCGAGCGCATCGTCTGCATCGAAGAGGTCGCCGAAATCGCACCCGCCCACCCACACTGCGTGCACCTCATCGAGCGCGCCCCCAACGTCGAGGGGCGGGGCGCGATCACCCTTGCCGACCTCGTGCGCGCGGCCATGCGCATGCGCCCCGACCGCCTCATCCTCGGCGAGTGTCGAGGTCCCGAAGTGCGCGACGTCCTCACCGCCCTCAACACCGGGCACGACGGCGGATGGGCGACGATCCACGCCAACGGCGCGCGCGACGTGCCCGCGCGGCTCGCAGCCCTCGGAGCGCTCGCGGGCATGGGGGAGGGTGCCGTCGCCGCCCAGGCCGCCAGCGCCATCGACGCCGTCCTCCACATGCGGCGCGGCGCAGATGGGCGTCGCTGGGTGTCCGAGGTCGGGGTCCTCACACGCGCTCGCGGGCCTCTCGAGTGCGCGCTCGCGCTCAGCGCCACCGACGATGGCTGCGTCGCCACGCACGAGGCATGGGCGCACCTCGCCCGAAGGGTCGGGCTATGAGGGCGGGCTGGGATGCGTTCGTGGAGGGCCTCGGCCTCGGCGAAGTTGCGGCGGTCAGCGTGTTCGTTATATGCGTGTGTGCGCTGTGTTTACAGTGTTGCGTCGCCGTGTATCGGCAGGCGCGCGAGAAGCGTTTCGTGCGCGCATGGGCGCGCCCGACGCGTATGCGTAGCCCGGACCGCGAGGCCCGGGGGCGGTGGGGACGGCTACGTCCCGGCACAGAACGATCCGTGCGCCACCGAGGCCGAGCCCAGGGCCCGCCTACCCCGCGCGAACTCTCCCTCCTCGTCGCCGAGGTCGCGACCCGTCTGCGCGCGGGAGCTCCCACTGCCGCCGCCTGGGGCCTCGCCTTGGCGCGCATCGACGTGGGAGGGAGCGTCGGCGTGGATGATTCCTACCCTGCCGTCCTCGACGAGTGGGCGCGCGCTCCGACGCGCTGGCGCTGTCTGCGTCGATCAGAACGGGCACCGGGAGCAGCCGCATCCCGCGTGAGCGCCGCATCCATCGCCCTCGCCTGCCGATTCAGCCACGGCCTCGGCGCTCCGCTCGCCGACGTGCTCGACGCGATCGGCGGTGCCATCGACGACGCACAGGAGCTCGAGGAGGCTCGTCGCGTCGCCGCCGCCGGCCCGCTCATGTCCGCGCGCGTCCTTGCGGCCCTTCCCGTCGTTGGGGTTGTGTCTGCGCTCGCGCTCGGGGCCTCGCCCTGGCAGTTCTACGCGGGAGGGGCAGCGGGGCGGATGTGTGCCTTCGTCGGTGTGGCCGCGTGGGCGGTGGGGGTGGCCTCGTGCCGACGGATCCTCGCGCGGTGTCGGCGCGTCGAGGAGGGGATGGACGGCGCGCTTGCCTGCGACCTCGTCGCCTCGGCCCTGGCCTGCGGTGCGGCCATCCCCCGCGCTCTCGACGCGTTGGCCGACGCCTGCGCCACTGAGACGCTGTCGTGGGCCGCCGCCTCGCTGCGGCTCGGAGCGACCTGGGCGAACGCCTGGGAGGACACCCCCGAGTGGAGTCGGCCCCTGCGCGACGCGCTCGAGGCCTCGTGGATCAGCGGAACCGCCCCGGACACGCTGCTCGCGCGCAGCGCCGCGTGGGAGCGCCGCTCGCGCCTCGTCGACGCGAAGGCGCAGGCCGAGGAGCTGAGCGTCCGCCTCGTCGGTCCGCTCGGCGCCTTCTTCCTGCCAGCGTTCCTGACCCTGGGCATCGCACCCCTGCTCGCGCACCTCGTGGGAGGAATCGGCGTGTAGGTGGGTTATCCACAGGGGTTGCGGTGCCTCGTTGGTTATCCACAGGGGTTCGAATCCGCCTGGAAACATGGGACGGTCCCCGCGCACACTGTCCCTGCGCGCGACTGCGCGTGAAGGAAGAAAGGACAGATCAATGACGATCATCGACAGAATCGACTGCGCAGCCACACGCGCCCAGCTCATCGCGATGGCGGCCGTGCAGGAGGGAGCTCGGGCCCTGCGACCCCGGACCGCGGCGGAGCCCACCGAGGGGCGCGATCCCGAGGAGGGCGCGACCACCGTCGAGTATGCGATCGGCACCATCGCCGCCGCCGGATTCGCTGGCCTGCTCATCGTGATCCTCAAATCGGACAGTGTGCGCGCCGCCCTCGAATCCATCATCCAGGAGGCGCTCAACACCCGATGAACAGCGACGATCGAGGATACGTCACCGTCGAACACGCCATCGGTTTCGTCGCCGTCACCCTCGTCGTCGGCGTCATCGTCGCCGCCGCGCAGGCCGGGATGACCGGAGCATCCCTGTGTCAGGCGGTGCGCGAGGGCGCGCGGGCCGCCTCCATCGGAGCGGCCGACCCGCAGGGAGTCGCCTCGGCCGCCTACCCGCCCGGATCCTACGCGGTCGCGCGCTCCGGCGGGTGGGTGAGCGTCACCGGCACCGCCCCCTACCACGGGGCGGCCGGCTGGGTCGGGGGCGTCGCCCGATGCTCGGTGACCACCATCGACGAGGGGGACCTGCCGTGACGCCGGGACGTCGGGCCGGGTGTTTGGTTGCCTCCCGAGGTGGGCCTGACGCGGATGGGTGTGCCGGCGAACGTTCCGACGAGGAAGGATCCGGGACCATCAATTCCGTGGGACTCATTGTCGTGGCCGCGGCGCTCGCGGTGGTCCTTGGCGGGGTCGGCGTCGCCCACCGCGAGCGGGTGCGCCTGCAGGCTGTCGCCGACCTGGCGGCCCTGGCTGGGGCAGAGCAGTCGGCCACGGCTGGCTGGGAGGACGTGGGGGAGCGGCCGTGCGAGGCAGCCGCCGCGGTCGCTGCAGCGAATGGTACGGGTGTTCAGTCCTGCGAGGTGCGCGATCTCGACTGCCTGGTGGTCCTCACGCAGCCAGTCAGAATCGCTGGTATTTCAACGAATGTGAGCGCCCGGGCGCGCGCCGGACCGGAGCGGTGAAAAATTCACAGGAAATTGCCAGGTTCGTTCAATGGTTCCCACAGGTGGGGTCCGTACATTAATAGTCATCAAGCCAAGGGCGACACCCACAAAGGGTGAGCCAAGAAAGGGAGCGCATCGGAAGACTTGCACTGTGTTGATGGGATACTCGAAGGGGTCGGCCTTATGGCCGGCCCCTTCGAGTATGTGCTGATGCGTTCCGTGTGCTGTGTGCGTTCAGCCCGAGCGATGTCAGGGTTAGGGTTATAGGACACTACGTGTTGGTTTTGTGGTGACTTTTCGGCACCGACGGCGCGGTGACCGCACGCAACGAGGGGTGGGATCCTTCGGGGTCCCGCCTCCGTCGTATCCGGGGAGGCATGGGGAGCGTCGGGACGCCTGCGAGCCGTCAGCTCCATCTTCTGTTTCTGTGAACGCATCCTGCTCACGCGGGCCTTTTGATGTGCACGTTGGCCCGATCACCTGCGCGTGGGCCGCTCATTCCGTACGTGGGCCTGATGACCTGCACGCGGGCCCTACAACCCGCACGTGGGCCCGATGACCTGCACGCGGGCAACGCCGCCCAGACGCATGTTGAGGGGTTTGCGTGCGTATCAAGGGGTCAACGCGCATGTTCAGAGGTTCGCGTGCAAACGACACACCACGACAGGCACCACTGTGCCCAAAACGCAGACCACCTCGCCCACAACACCCCGATTGTCAGCGTTTTTCGCCGAGGTGGTCTGCACTGTGGGCACCACAGAACTTCAAACCGCGACGTCACCGCCACCAAACGGGGGAAATGGCGTCATTAGAATCACGACACGCCGGCGACACGCCGACAGCCAGCCTCTAGTGCTGCAAAATCCCCACCACCATCGGCGTGGAGGGCACCGGAGAGATCGGAGGGCCTGGCTGCGGGGTACGCAGGCCGCGGCACTCGTGGGCGGCGGGGCCGGACAACGATCCAACGCGCCGATCGAAGCTCGCGGCGCGGACGGCTCGCGGGCCGCCCACGGCGCGGACGGCCGAAGCGGGCGGCGCCGACACCACCGCCAGCCAAATTTCGCATGCAATTCGATTGGGTGAAGATTCAACAAGGCCTAAAAACGTTGCGATTTCAACGCTGTGAATTCAGAATTTGAAATAGTCGCGGGGGAATTGCATGCGAAATTGGTGGTTGGCAGCCATAGCTGGGTATCAGGGCAACGTGCCGAGCGACATCCCCGAAGGCCCCGCCGGTGCGGAGGGCACCGGAGGGGCCGGATGGCCGGGCTGCGGGGCACGTGGGCCGCGGTGCCCGTGGGCGGCGGGGCCGGACAACGAGCCAACGCGCCGATCGAAGCTCGCGGTGCAGAGGGCGCCGGAGGGACCGCAGGGCCTGGCTGCGGTGCCCGTGGGTAGCAGGGCAACGCGCCGAACCACACGTCAGCACACTGAGCAGCCCGGCTCCGCGGCCGGGCCCGGCGCCCAGAAAATCCGCGGGTCCACAAGCAACAACCAGCGCCACACAGCAACACGTAGTGTCCTATAACCCCGGATGCGCGGTGCCCGGCATCCTTCGACGCGCGCCGACGCCCCGCGTCCCCGTTGGCTTACTTGCCGTGGTAGCGCGGGCTGGTCCCCAGGTGAGTGGGGTAGGGGTTTCGGCTGTCGCCGATCTTGTTCTCGTCCAGACCCCGGTATACGTAGGAGTTGTCGTAGGCGATCTCAAAGGGGGAGACCACGCCGTCGGTGTACTCCTTAACCTCGTCGGGCGTCGGACTGGAGCCGCCCTGTTTGACCGCCAGAGGATTCTCGTCCGGATACTGGCTGGGGTCCGTGTTGACCATAGCGCCGGGCGCGACGCCGCCGTAGCCCGTGTACTTGTTCCACGTGTGGTCCGGGTTGGTTCCCGTGTGAATGAGGAGCTGAAGGAGTTGATTCGTGGTGGCCTGGGGCCACTTCTGGCGGGCTAGCGCAAGAGAGCCAGCAACGAGGGGAGCGGAGATGGACGTGCCGCTGACAGGGGTATTCTGTCCGGTTGAGTAGTCACGAACTTTTACGGGACCTCCGATGGCTGCGCTGACCACTCCTTCTCCCCACGAGGAATAGTCTTGAAAGTTCCCGTCGGTATCGATGGCAGTTACGCCGATGACACCGGACCACTTTTCATAGGAGACGTCCGTTTCGTTCTTTGCATTGTTGCCGGTAGCGGCTGTGATGATGATCCCCTGAGACACTGCCCGCGCCATTGCCCACTTGAGAGGATCCGTTCCACCTTCATTTGAGGATGAGATAGTGATGATCTGTGCGCCGTCGTTAATGGCAGCATTGATCAATGATGGAACCGTGTCTTTTCTGATCCCGGCAGCATTCTGGCAGTCGGTACCGGAAGAGTCTCCTTCGGCTGGAAGGGTTAAGCGATACGTGAGGATTTTTGCGTTGGGGGAGATGCCGTAGTCTCGTGCGACCAAGAGTGATGCCATGGCAGTGCCATGGGTTTTGGTGCGCATGGACGAAGTTACCGTGCACGGCGACTTATCGCTGATGTCGGCGCCTGCCAGCTCGGGCGCGCTGGTGTCGACCTCGCCGTCCAGGATTGCGATGGTGACACCCTGCCCGGTGTAGCCCTTCGCTCGAGCTTGATCCAGGTGGTAGTACGCAAAATAGGGCTGGTCGGCGGCGGTAATAGTGTCCGCCGCATGGGCCGGGCCGGAGGGCAGTGCCGTGGTCCCCACAGTGAGCGCCAGGGCCGAGGCCGCGACGCCTAGCAGGCGCGCCGTGCTGTTCGTGCGTGTCACCATTGGCGGGGATCCCATCCGTCGTCCTTGCGAGGTACAGGGGCGATGTCCTTGTCGGACCCGTAGGTCTGCGACAGGGGGTTCACGTAGCCCTCGGGCAGCTCGTCCTCATCGTCCTCAAAGCGGAACGGCGTGTAGCGGCGTCGCTGGGCCTTCTTCTCGTCCTTCTTGCCTCCGGCACCAGCGCCGCCAGCGCCCATGAAACCGCCGGCTCCCTGGGTACGACCGCCGGCTGCGGAGCTTCCAGCGCCATTCGCTCCGCTGGATGCCCCTGACGTGCCCGTCACTACAGAGGCTCCGTTCGCGCCAACCCCCGTCGCGCCCGCAGGGGCTGGTGGCGTGTACTTGCCAAATCCGGCACCGGAGTAGGAGCCGGTACGCAGGGCAGCTGAAGCAGCCGAACCTCCGACTCCCGCTCCTCCGGCTCGTCCCATGCTGGACGCGGCAGAACCCAAGCGAGCGGACCCGCGAAGGCCGAGTGCCCCTGCGCCGAGCATACCGGTGCCGCCGAGTATAGCGGCGCCGCCGAGGCGACCAGCCGCCGACGATTCAGCGGCAGGGCCACCGTTGAGGCGCCACAGGGGGTGATCGCGATCGACGGGAGAAGCTGGAGTATGACCGCCGATGACGCCGTTCGCGTGACGGTCGCCGTTCACGCGCGTGTGCAGCAGGTCGACATCCATCAGGTCCTGTGGATCGGTGATGGGATTGAGACGAGAGCCAAGCTCTCCTTCGGAGATGTATTGGTTGGGAATGCGCTTCGAGGACATGACACGGTCACTGATTGGACCGCCCTCGTCGTATCCGTCCGCGTACAGGCCCGAGCCTTGACCCCGGAGGTCGGAACGGCCGTAGTCGTCATCGCGGCTGGCCCCGTACACGCCTGCTTCGTGGGGTGATACCCCCATGTCGCCCTGGTTTAGTTGGTCAGATACGGACGGACTAGAGGGCCCTTGATATCTTGGAAAGTTGTCGATTTCCCCTGATGTAATCCTCTCAACCTGCTCGGTATGAGCCTGCAACTGGTCGGCGAGCTTCTGGGCCTCGTCGTTGACCCGCTGCAGGATCGCCGTGGCAGCGGCCTCGCGCTGCGCGTTTGCCTGCGCCTCGATTGCGTCCACGTAGGCGGCACCGGTCGTGGCGATCGTGGTGATGGGCTCTCCGAAAGGCCCCAGGCGCTTCGTGACAGGAATGACGACCTGAGCAAGATCTCGCATTGATTCGGTGGCCTTGTCCAGGAGTGTAGGGGACAGGAGCTTTGCGTCCTCGGCGGCGTGCATGAGCAGGCGTCGGCCCTCGACGTAGTGCTCGGTGCCGGTTACGTACCCCTGTCGTTCGCTGCTGTAGCGTTTCTGCGTCTGATCGATCCAGCCGTCAATGGCCTCGCCCGTTTGTCCCTCGAAGCCCTGGTATTCCTTGAAGTGGGACATGCTGGCGCTCATCATGCCCATGCCGGAAATGATCGTGGAATGTTCGGTGTCGTAGCCGCTGAGCTTGCGGGATTCAGCGACTCCCTCAACGAACTTCATGAGGCGGTCGTACATGGGGCTGCTCACCATGGTCTGTCTCCTATCGTGCGTCTCGGGTCAGAACTCTGTCTGTGCTTCCTGGGTGGGCGCGCCATTGGTGCCAGCTGTTGTTGCGGGATCGGGACTTGGTGCTGATCCCCCGGCAGGTGACCCGGAGGGAGTCGTCGAAGGGGTGGGCGTCGGTGACGTGTAGGCCGACGGGTCCCCCATCGAGTCACGAAGTGCCTTCAGTTCGTCTCCAGTGGCCTGCTCGAGGGCGGCGAAATCCTCGATCGCTTGATCGACATTGCGCCCGAAGGAGCGGAGAGTGTCGCGCTCGGTAGCGGCAATTTTGTCGTATGCGCCGAGGAAGGCAATAAAGGCGTTCCGCAGTGCCTGAGGGCCCGCCTCATCGGTCCAAAAGCGCTCGTTTTGTCCGTCCGTAAGGCGGGCGATTGCCTCGGAGCTGGAGGCTATTGCCGCCCCCCCGTGCTCGACGTCCTGCCGAGTTTGGGCATGCTTGTTGGAATCGAAAGCGACGTCAGCCACGGCGCACCTCCTGCGTAGCGAGTCCGCCAAACACGTGTCCTGCGGAACAAAATGAGACGCTGATCAGCATATGACCAGGTGTTCAAGAAAACAAGTCATATGACGGACAATGGACGACGCGCAGCGTTAGTTACTGTGCCCCGTCGGATTACTTGCGGTGGTAGCGCGGGCTGGTCCCCAGGTGGGTGGGGGAGTGATGCCAGCCGCCGATCACGCTCTCGTCGAAGCCGCGGTACGTGTAGGAGTTGTCGTAGGCGATCTCAACAGGGTTGACGACCCCGTCCACGTACTGCTGGATCTCCTCGGGCGTGGGTTCTACATCCGTGCGTTTAGTCATCAGGGGGTTCTCGTCCGGGTACTGGCTGGGATCGGTGTTGACCATGGCGCCGGGGTCAGCGGGGCCGTAGCCCGTGCGATCGTTCCACGCATGATTAGGGTTCGTCCCGGTGTGGACGAGGAGCTGGAGCAGCTGGTTCGGGGTCGCCTCGGGCCACTTCTCGTGGGCCAGAGCCATGAAGCCCGAGACCAGCGCAGTGGACACCGAGGTGCCCGTCACCGTCGTGTTTGCTCCCGTCGAATAGTCGCGCACAGTCGCGGTGCCCACGGCCGCCGACACGAGGCCTTTGCCGCTGGAAGACGAATCGACCACCTTTCCTTGGGTGTCGATCGCTCCGACGCCAACGACGCCCGACCACCAGGACAGTGCAAATTGGTCAGAGTACCTGCCTGTGTTACCGGCTGCACCAACGACAATGACGCCCTGGGAGATGGCGCGGGCCACCGCCCACTTCAGGGAGTCTAGGTGTTCGTCGCTGGATACGGACATGTTGATGATCGTCGCCCCGTCGTTCATGGCGTGGTTCATGAGGGAGGCGTACGTGTCCTTGCGGACACCAAAGGCGTCGTCGCAGTCCTGCCCGGACGTGTCACCCTGGGTAGAAAACGACATGCGATACGACAGGATCGTCGCGTCGGGGGCAACGCCGTAGGCATCCGAGGCAATGATCGAGGCCATCGCGGTGCCGTGCATCCTGCTCTGTGTGCTGGAGGTGACGGTGCAGGGAGTCTTGTCGGTGATATTCGTTTTCGCCAGCTCGGGGGCTGTCGTGTCGACCTCGCCGTCAATGAGCGCGATCGTGACCCCTTTACCCCTCAAGCCCATGTTGCGGGCTTCGCTCAGGTAGTAGTAGGAAAAATACGACTGGTCAGCTGCCGTGATTGGGTCGGCGGCGTGCGCGGGGCCGGTCGGCAGCGCGGTGGCTCCCGTGGCGAGCGCCAGGGTCGAGGCCGTGACGCCGAGCAGGCGCTTCGTGCTGTTCGTGCGTGTCACCATTGGCGGGGATCCCATCCGTCGTCCTTGCGTGGTGCGGGCGAAAGGTCCTTGTCGGACCCGTAGGTCTGCGACAGGGGGTTCACGTAGCCCTCGGGCAGCTCGTCCTCATCGTCCTCAAAGCGGAACGCGGTGTACCTGTGCCGACGAGCCTTGCGGTCTTCCTTGCCCTTGCCGCCTGCGCCGGCACCGGCACCCATGAAGCCGCCCATGCCGGGCCGCCCTGCCGCGCCGCCAGCACCAGCTGCGCCCGCGCCACCCGCGCCGCCTGCGCCAACCGCGCCTCCCACTCCGGCTCCGGCTGCTCCCGCGGTAGCGCTGTTGAGAGACAAGCTGCCGCGCATCCCCAGAGCGCCCGCGCCGAGGGCACCGGCACCGAGAGCACCCGCGGCAAGGGCACCGGCACCGAGGCCGGAGCCCATTGCCGGGCCTCCGTTAAGACGCCACAGCGGATGATCGCGGTCGATGGGCGAGGCGGGGGTGTGCCCGCCGATCACGCCGTTCGCGTGCCGGTCTCCGTTCACTCGAGAATGCAGCAGATCGATGTTCATAAGATCGTTCGGGTCTGTCACGGGGTTGAGACGAGAGCCGAGTTCGCCTTCGGGGACAAACGTGTTCGGGATGCGCTTCGATGACATGATGCGATCGCTGATTCGGCCGCCTTCGTCGTAGCCATCCGGGTAGAGGCCAGACTTCGGGTCGCGTTGGTCGGAGCGGCCAAAATCAGTGTCACGATCCCCGCCGTAGACGCTTGGATCATGGTCAGACACCGGCACGTTGCCCCGCTCGATTACTTTAACGACAGGGGTGGGTGACGGCGGGGGAGGAACGGGGAACTGCGTGCCGTCCTTAGAGCCGGGGATCTTCTTCATTGCTTCTGTGCATTCATGCAGGGAAGAGGCAAGCGAGAACGAGGCCTTTGTTATTCGGGCGAGAATCTCTGTGGATTTCTTCTCGCGTGCCGCGTTCGCCTGCGCTTCGACGGCGTTAACGTAGGCCTCGCCCGTCGTCGCAAGGGAGTTAAATGGAAGACCGAAAAATCCCATGTTCTTCGTATACGGGATGACGACCTGCGCGAGGTCGCGCATTGCCGCAGTCTTTGAGTCGAGGAGGGCGGTTGGGAGGAGCCGCGCGTCCTCGGCGGCGTGCTTCAGCATGCGGCGCGCTTCCACGTAGTGCGAGAAGCCGCTGACGTACCCCGTGAATTCAGCGTCATAACGGGATAGTGAGGCCTCAAGCCACTTCTTGATAGCGTCACCAGTCAGGCCTTCAAACCCCTGATGCGCGCGAAAATGCCTCACGCGATCGACCATGTCTGTGAGCCCTTCAATGGTCTGCCTATGAAGGGGGTCGTGTTTTTCGAGCTGGATCAAGCCTTCTTCGGCTGCTTGTGCGAACCGCATCAGCTGTTCGTATTTCGGGCTGGCAACCATGAAACTTCTCCTTGTTCCTGGAACCGCAGGGGGATATTACTGGCCGGTGATCGTGGGGCCGCTGGACGCGGATTGGCCGAAGTGGGACGGACCCGAAGACGCGGCATCCGCACCAGTGGGTGCCGCGGTTGCCAACGTGTCGGATCCGTCAGTCTGGACGGTGGCACCGCTTTCATCGGCCTCCTGAGCGGCGGGGGCACCCGCCTGCAGCAGTCCCCTTCCGAGCTTCTCTCTGATCTCAGGGTTGGTAATGCTGTCCTGGATCTTCTTCAGTTCATCGCCTGTGGATTGGTTGACGCGAGCAAATTCTGCGATGGCGAGGTCGACGTTCGTGCCGAACTCGTCCAGAGTGTTTTTCTCCTGACGGAAGGCTTCGCCGCAGGCAGAGAAGAAGTCGGCGACGGCCTTGCCAAGAAGCTGCGCCGCAGGTTCGGGCGTCCAGTACTGCTTTTCCTGTCCTTTGGCTAGGCCCCCGGCCGCTTGAGAGCTCTTCTGCAGGCCTTCCTCGCCCTGAGGAACGTCGGACTCCGTGAGCTTGTGATCTGAGGAGTTGAAACCGACGTCAGCCATGGCTTACCTCCTGTGTGAAGGAACCGTCGAACGTGTGTCCGGCGAAACAAAGATGGGAACTGCTTTAGGATATGTTGGTTAACCGCTAGATACAAGTTAACAGACGGCCCATCACGCCCCCGGCGCGCGTTCCTGGAGGTAGGTGAGCAGCGTGATCGCTCCCTGCTTAGACAGGGGCTCGTTCCCGTTGCCGCACTTGGGGGATTGGACGCAGCGCGGGCACCCGGACTCGCAGTCGCAGGAGGAGACAGCCTCGAGGGTGGCGGCCACCCACGACCGGGCGCTGTGAAAGCCAGCGAGTACGTGCCCGGCACCTCCCCGGAACGCGTCGTGGATAAAGACGGTGGGCGCGCCTGTGTCGTCGTGCAGCTCGGTGGACAGGCCACCCAGGTCCCACCGGTCGCAGGTCGCGACGATGGGCAGGATCCCGATCATCGCGTGCTCGGTCGCGTGCAGGGTGCCCGCCAGGTCCGCGGCCTCGATCCCCATCGCGGCTAGCGCAGTGGGGGTGAGGGTGAACCATGTGGACTTCGTGGGCAGCGTGTGGGTGGGCAGGAACAGCTCGATGTTGCGGATGAACTCGAGGCCGGGCAGGCGCAGCAGGTCGTAGTCGGTGACCCGCGTCGACACGTTCGTCCGCCCGTGACGCCAGGTGACCGTGCCGTCCCCGCACACGTACGTGTCCTCGATCGCGCACACCTCGACGCTCGTGTGGGTCGCCGAGCGTGTACGCAGGGGAGTGCGCACCTCCTCGACCAGGGCGACGCGCGCGTCGTCCGCCCGGGCGGGTGGGATGATGATCGACGAGGCCTGGGCCCCCTCGCGCTCCCCGCCCCCGAGGTGCTCGGTTCCCCGGGTGCCGCCCGGTGCCTCGGGCAGGAGTGCGCGCGGCCACCCCTGGGTGGCGGGAGCGGTGGGCGTGGTGAGGGAGCTGAGGGCGAGGACGTGGAAGGTGCGCCCCTGGTGGATGTAGATGGCGCCGGGGAAGACGTGGGCGTCGGCGGAGGCCTGGTCGATGGTGCCGACGACGGTGCCGGTGGCCGCGTCGACGATCTGGACATCGCCGGCGGCACCGCGCAGGTCGGTGAGGTCGCTGGGGCGCTCGGGGCGGGTGGCGTCCCAGAAGTATCCGGCGGGCCTGCGCTTGAGGTACCCGTCGGCGACGAGGCGCTCGGTGACGCCGCGCAGTTCGGGGCCAAAGTAGGCGATATCGGACGGCGTGATCGGTATTTCGGCGGCCGCGGCTGCAACATGCGGGGCCAGCACCCACGGGTTGGAGGGGTCGATGACGGAGGCTTCGACCTCGCCGAGAATGTGCTCCGGGTGGCGCACCAGGTACGCGTCCAGCGGGTTGTCGGAGGCGATGAGCACGGACGTGCCCGGCGCGCCCGCGCGACCCGCGCGGCCGATCTGCTGGCGCAGGGACGCGCGCGTGCCCGGCCAGCCGACCGTGATCGTCGCGTCCAGGCCTGAGATATCCAGGCCCATCTCCAGTGCCGATGTCGTGGCGAGCGCCCGCACTCCTCCCGTGCGGATCGCCTCCTCGAGCGCCCGGCGCTCCTCGGGCAGGTAGCCGCCGCGATATGCGCCGACCCGTCCCGCGTTCGCGGAACCACGCGCCGAGAGGCGGTCGCGCACCTGAGCGGCCACGGCCTCGGCCCCCGCGCGAGAGCGCACGAAGGCGAGGAGGCGCGCACCCTCCTCGACGAACGCGGTGGCCAGGTTGGCGGCCTCGACCCCGGCGCTGCGCCGTACGATTGGTTCCTTGAGGGTGGCCGCCCCCGGCGGCGCGTCGAGGGCCTCCAGGAAGGAAGAGATGTCGACCTCGGACTCGTCGGCCATGATCGCGCCTTGCCACAGGACCAGTTCGTGGGCACCCGCCGGCGAGCCGTCCTCGGTGATAGCGACCGCGTCACGCCCCGTGAGTGCGCGGCCCACCGATGCCGCGTCGCGTACGGTCGCGCTCAGCATGACGACGCGCGGATCCGCTCCCAGGTGGTGGGCGACGCGCAGCAGGCGGCGCACGACCAGCGCGATGTGCGAGCCGGTCACGCCGCGCCAATGGTGGGCCTCGTCGATGACGATGAGGCGCAGCGACGCCAGGAAACGCGACCATCGCTGGTGCGACGGCAGCATCACGTAGTGCAGGAAATCGGGGTTCGACAGGATCAGGTCAGCGCCCGCGCGCGCCCACTCCTTCGCCTCGCGCGGCGTGTCCCCGTCCACGGTCGTCGCGCGCACGCGGCGCAGCCTCTCATCGACGAGGCCGGGGCTCCCTTCCGGGTCGGCGCTCCCCTGCGCGGCGTCCGGTTTGCTGTCCTGGCCGAGTAGCGACATGAGCGACGCCAGCTGATCCGCCGCCAGAGCCTTCGTCGGAGCCAGGTACAGGGCGGTTGGGCGGCGGTGAATCGCGGAAATGCGCGACGAATCCTCGGCCTCCACCAGATCGGAGAGGATCGGCGTCCACGCGGCCAGCGACTTCCCCGACCCTGTGCCCGTCGCCAGCACGACGTCGCGGCCCCGACGGATCGCATCCATGGCCTCGCGCTGATGAATCCACGGACGCTCCACGCCCCGGCGCGCCCACGCGCCCACGACCGCGGGGCTGACCCACTGCGGCCAATCCGCGATCCGCCCCGATCGCCCCGGCAGCGTCACGTGGCCGAGCATCCGGTCGTCCCCGGCGCTCTGGCGCTCCAACATGTCCAGCAGGTGCGCGGGAGAAGGCGAGGACGCGCCCTGCTGTGCCTGATCGGGCGAGGAGGCCCCGGCCTCGTTCGACGAAGACGCCTGCGAAGAAGGTGGCAGATCAGCGCTCATTCGCGCTCGGATTCACCGAGCCCCAGCGCCTCGGAGGCGGACTCCTTCACGTACTGGATCGCGGCGATACCCGTCGAAATGCCCGACGAAATGGCGTCGCGCAGCTGCACGTCCGACAGGCCGGCCTCCGTGTCGACGACGAAGTCCGCGTACACGCCCAGCGTCCCCTCCGGCGAGGTCGACGTGTACACCGTCGGGAAATACTTCTCGCGATTCCAATTGTCGGCCGTCGCAAACAGCGCGGGCTCCGCGCTCTCCGCCGGCAGATCCGACTCCCACAGCGCGCGAATCGACAGGAAACGCCCCGCCGTATCAAAAGACACCAGGAACGGAATATCGTCAAAAATAGCTCCCGCCGCGCGACCCTTCTCGATCACGTCCAGCGCGTAGCCCATCTCGCGCACGGCGTCCACGACCCGCTCAAAATCGGCGGGGTAGGGGGTCACCTCATCCTCGGGCACCACGTACGGAACGTTCACAGCGACACCTCCCGCCCCTGGGAATCCCAATCCACGAACCCGGGCAACGTCACCTCAAGATCCGCGAAGAAACCCATGATCATCGACATGGACGTCTCAAAGAAATTATCCAACTGAGCCTGCGTGAGCCCCGACATGACCACGACGTTGCACTCCGCGATCAGGCCGTACTGCGTACCATCCTCGAGGGGAGCCAGGTACGCCTTCGGGCCAGTGCGCGTCGAATTGCAAGCCGCGACCTCCCGAGCGAGCTCACCGAACTGCTCGGGCGTGCGAGCAATCCCGCGCCACTGGGCGCGCAACTGCAGGATCTGAGGGTTCGTCGCATTCCAGAAAAAAGCGGCGTTCGGCGTCAAATACGCCAGCTCGTCCTCGTTGTAGTCACCGAAACGCACGTCCCGGGAACGCAATAAATCCCGAATACGATCGGTGCTGACAGGTGAAGATGCAGCCACTGACAACTCCCGCGTGAGACGTACAGAATCGGACACCCCCACTGTAACCGAGGCCTCTGTCCCGCGCGCGCCCACCTTGTCCGACAAGTCTTGACACGGGGCCTCCCGTCTCTCTTGGACGAGGTCAGGGCAGGTGCGCGGGACGCCCGCCCTCTGTGTGCTTGCCTTCGATGTGCGAGAAAGCGGAACCAATAAGCGCACCCGCGCCCCGCTCCACTACAGTGGATACGGAATACGGCATCGACACGAACGGAGGACGCCATGGACGACCCCAACGCCGCCCTGCCCTCCGACCCCACCGTCGACGAGTCCTACACCAAAGGCTCGCGCCCCGTGCGCCCCCGCAACCGTTCGTCGGCACCCGCCGACGCTGCCGGCCGCTCCTCCCGAGCGGACAGCGCACCCGCCACCCAGCGGCCCGCCCGAGGACGCACCCCCGGACCCCGGGCCAACGGCGAGGCACCGGCGGGCCGGCCCCAGCCTCGTCGCCTCACCTCCGACTCCTGGTACCGGCGCAAGCTCGCCCGACGCCTCGGCGGAGTCGCCACCTGCCTAGCGCTGACGATGCTCATCAGCCACGTGGCGCTCGCGACCGCACCCGGGCAGGTCCTCGACACGATCCTCATGGAGGGCACCATGCGCTCGGCGAGCCGCTACGAGGCCTTCTCCATGCTCATCACAGGCATCGTCTCCGTGCCCGTCATGGTCGCAGCCGGCATTGTCGTCGCCCTCGTCGCCGCCGCGCGACGGCGGCCCACGCTCGCCGGGCGCGCCCTCGGCGCAGTCATCGGCGCCAACATCACGACGCAAATCCTCAAGGACTACATCCTCACGCGTCCCAACCTGGGCGTCACGACCGGTGCGGGCAACTCCCTTCCCTCCGGGCACACGACCGTCGCCGTCACCCTGTCACTGGCCCTCATCGTCGTCGCCCCGCAGTGGTTCCGCAGCCCGTCCGCGTGGATCGGGTGGGCGTGGACATCCCTCATGGGCGTGTCCGTCATGATGGAAGGCTGGCACCGCCCCTCCGACGTCATCACCGCCGCCCTGATCGCTGGCGCGTGGGCGCTCGCCCTGTCGCCCATCGAGCGGCGCCCCCGGCACGGCGCGCAAGTCCAACGCGTCATGGTGTGGGTAAGCCTCGCACTCATCGTCATCGCGCTGCTGGCCACCGGTGCTGCCATGTGGGGCTTCAGCATGTCGGCCGCGTCCCCCGGATCCGGATACGGTTTCGAAGACTTCCTGCAGATCCGGCCCTGGCGCTCGCGCGTCCTCGGCGTTGCAGCCGTCGCGTGGGTGGGCGCCGTGTGCGGCCTCATCATGCACGAGGTCGACCGCCTCGCGGGCGAGTAATTCCTGCTGATCTCCGTCCGCCGCGTAACCTGCCACCGCGTCCTGGCTCGTCGGCACAGCAATTTCGCATGCAATTCCCCTTTGGCTATTTCAAAAGTTGAATTCATATCGTTGGAATTGCAACGTTTCTGGGCTTTATTGAAAGTTTATTCAACCGAATTGCATGCGATTTTTGCTAAGTGCTGGCCCTGCCGCCCACCGGCACCGCGGCCAGGACGCGCATGCGGGATAAAGTTCTCCCTGCTTGGCTTGTTGGTGGCGGGGGCGGTACAAAGTTCTCCCTGCTGGCGTAAAGCGCGCTGAAATGGGCCATTTTGGGTGAGCGGGGAGAGTTTTGTACCGGGTGTGTCGTCGAATCGGGTCTGCCGGGCGACTTCTGTGAAACCACTGGAACCGCAACGGATCGTCAGTTCGGTGGTTCTGACACGCAGGCTGGGGCATCGCGATGCCACTAGCTTCACAGGGCTCTAGCGGTGGATAATGGCGACGGGTTATCGAGCTGCTGACCTGGCGGGCGGTGGCCCGCAGCCAGCCGCCGCCCACCCCAACCGCAGATCCGTCCCGAAAGGACCGACATGCCTCGTCCCGCGTCAGCCGTCGTCACCTCCAAGCCCGCGCGTTTCGTCCTGGCCCTGCTGCGCATCGCGGTCGGCTTCATCTTCCTGTGGTCGTTCCTGGACAAGACCTTCGGCCTGCACTATTCGACGGGTCCGTCGCGCGCGTGGATTAACGGCGGTACGCCCGCGCAGAGCTACCTGACGGGCGCGACGACCGGCAAGCCCCTGGCTTCTTTCTTCGAGTCGCTGGCCGTGCCTGCCATGGATTGGCTGTTCATGCTGGGTCTTCTGGGTATCGGCCTGGCGCTCCTGCTAGGCATTGGCACGCGCCTCGCGGCGCTCGCGGGCGTCGTCATGCTGGGCTTCATGTACGCGGCGGTCGCCCCGTGGGTGTGGGGCTCCCTCAATCCAGTCGTCAACGAGCACCTGGTCTACGCGCTCGTTCTCATCCTGATTCCGCTGACCAGCGCGGGCGACACGTTTGGCCTGGGCACGTGGTGGAAGGGCCTGGGGCTGGTGAAGAAGCTGCCCTTCCTTATCTGATTCGTCCTGGAGGGGTCTGGGTTTTTCGGACCGTTTGTTTTGAGAGGGTTGTTCTGAGTAGT
>CAUSHZ010000027.1:0-24809 GCA_963531605.1 uncultured Actinomyces sp. | reverse complement strand
GCCTCGCCTCAGGTGTTCGGCGACCAGACCGACGTGCCCGAGGCCGGCGACTGGTTCAACTCGCAGTACCTCATCATGTGGGGCTCGAACCTGCCGCTGACCCGTACCCCCGACGCTCACTTCATGGCCGAGGCCCGCTACCACGGCCAGAAGGTCATCGTCGTGTCCCCGGACTTCGCGGATAACACGAAGTTTGCGGACGACTGGTTGCGCGTCCAGCCCGGCACGGACGGTGCCCTGGCGCAGGCCATGGGTCACGTCATCCTCAAGGAATTCCATGTCGGCAAGCGCGAGCCCATGTTCCTCGATTACATGTTGCGCTACACCGACTCCCCGTTCCTGGTGGAGATTAACGAGGTCGGCGAGGGCGCCCACGAGGGCATCGACCCGACGACCCTGGTCCCCGGCAAGTTCCTGACGGCCGCCAAGATGCCCGCAGGCACGACCGAGCGCACCGAGAACAATGAGTTCCGTCCCCTCGTCATCGAGGCCGACGGCACGGTCAAGGATCCGGGCGGCACGCTCGCCGATCGCTTCGGCGAGGAGGGCGCTGGCCACTGGAACCTCAACCTGGACGGCGTCGAGCCCGTCATGTCCATCATGGACACGGACGAGTGGGAAGCCGCCCTGATCGCACTGCCGCGCTTCGACCTGCCCGCGGCCTCCGGCCAGTCCTCGGTCGGCGGCGGCTACGTGTTGCGTGGCGTGCCCGCGCGCCGCGTCAACGGACGCCTCGTGACGACCGTGTTCGACATCCTGCTCGCCCAGTACGCCGTCGAGCGTGAGGGCCTGCCGGGTGAGTGGCCCACCGACTACATGGACGCCTCCACGCCGGGCACGCCCGCGTGGCAGGAGGAGTTCACCTCGGTTCCTGCCGCCGCAGCCATCAAGATCGGCCGCGAGTTCGCGCAGAACGCGGTTGAGACGCAGGGTCGTTCCATGATCCTCATGGGTGCTGGCGTTAACCACTACTACCACGCCGACGAGATGTACCGTACGTTCCTGGCGCTCACGGAAATGTGTGGCACCCAGGGCCGCAACGGCGGCGGCTGGGCCCACTACGTGGGTCAGGAGAAGGTCCGCCCGATCATGGGTTGGGGCTCCTTCACCTTCGCCCTGGACTGGGCGCGCCCGCCGCGCCAGATGATCTCCACCGGCTGGTACTACATGACCACGGACCAGTGGCGCTACGACGGTGCTGCGGCCTCGGCCATGGGAAACCCGATCAAGTCCTCGAACCTGGACGGCAAGCAGCTGGTCGACACCCTCGTCGAGTCGGTTCAGCGCGGCTGGATGCCCTGCTACCCGACGTTCTCCAAGGGCTCGACCCAGCTGGGCCGCGAGGCCGCCGAGGCCGGCATGGCCCCCGCGGAATACGTGTCCCAGGAGCTGCGCGAGGGTCGCCTCCAGTTCGCGATCGAGGACCCGGACGCCCATCACAACGTCCCGAAGATCCTCGCGAACTGGCGTACGAACCTGCTCGGCTCGTCCGCGAAGGGCACCGAGTTCTTCCTGCGTCACATGCTGGGTACCGGCAACGAGGTCAACGCCGAGGAGCTGGAAGAGGGCAACCGTCCCGCGTCCGTCAACTGGCGTGAGGCTCACCCCGGCAAGCTCGACCTCATGTGGGTCGCGGACTTCCGTAACACCTCGACGACGCTGCACTCCGACGTGGTGCTGCCCGCCGCCACGTGGTACGAGAAGCACGACCTGTCCTCCACGGACATGCACCCCTTCATGCATTGCTTCGACGAGGCCGTGAACCCGCCGTGGGAGGCGCGCACCGACTTCGAGGTGTTCCAGACCCTGGCTCGCCTCGTCGGCCGCATGGCCCCCGGCCACCTGGACACCCAGACGGACGTCGTCGCGGTTCCGCTGGGGCACGACTCCCCGGACGCCATGACCATGGCGGATGGCGTCGTTCCCGAGCAGACGTGGACGCCCGGCAAGACCATGCCGAAGCTGGTTGCGATCGAGCGCGACTACACGCAGGTCGGCTACAAGTACGACCGCATCGGACCGCTCGTGCCCAAGGCTGGCCTGGCCTCCAAGGGCGTGGCGTACAACATGCAGGAGGCGTACGAGCAGCTCGGCGACCTCAACGGCCGCGCCCCCATGGACGGCAACGCCGGCGAGGGCATGCCGCTGTGCGACACCGCCATCAAGGCGGCGAACATGGCGCTGCGCTTCTCGGGCACCACGAACGGCTCGCTGGCCGTTCAGGGCTTCCGCACGCTGGAAAAGCGCGTCGGCAACGAGATGGCGTTCCTGGCCGAAGGTGACGAAGAAAAGAAGATCACCTACCAGGACACCGTCCTGCAGCCGCGCAGCGTCATCACCAGCCCCGAGTGGTCGGGCTCCGAGCACGGCGGACGCCGCTACAGCGCCTTCGTGCAGAACGTCGAGTGCCGCAAGCCGTGGCACACGCTCACGGGTCGCCCGCAGTTCTACATCGACCACGACTGGATGATGGACATGGGCGAGTCCCTGCCGATCTTCCGTCCCCCGCTCGACCTGGCGCACATCTACGGTGAGCGCCCCGTCGGCGACCATCGTCCCGGTCAGCCGGGTCAGGCCGAGGTCGCGGTGCGCTACCTGACGGTCCACAACAAGTGGGCCATCCACTCCCAGTACTACGACAACCCGTACATGCTGACGCTGGGTCGTGGTGGCCAGACGGTGTGGATGAGCCCGCAGGACGCCGAGAAGATCGGCGTGCGCGACAACGAGTGGATCGAGGCGAAGAACCGTAACGGCACCGTGTCGGCTCGCGCCGTTGTCTCCCACCGCATCCCGGAGGGCACGGTGTTCATGCACCACGCCCAGGATCGCCAGATCAACACCCCGCTGAACGAGGAGTCCGGCAAGCGCGGCGGTACGCACAACTCGCTGACCCGAATCTTCATTAAGCCGAGCCACCTGGCCGGCGGATACGCGCAGTTCGCCTACGCGTTCAACTACTACGGTCCCACCGGCAATAACCGCGACGAGGTCACGGTTATCCGCCGCCGCTCCCAGGAGGTGCAGTTCTGATGAAGGTCATGGCTCAGATCGCGATGGTGATGAACCTCGACAAGTGCATTGGCTGCCACACCTGTTCGGTCACCTGTAAGCAGGTGTGGACGAACCGCGAGGGCACCGAGTACATCTGGTTCAACAACGTCGAAACCCGTCCCGGCGTGGGCTACCCCCGCGGCTGGGAGGACCAGAAGAAGTGGAAGGGTGGCTGGAAGCGCACCGCCACGGGCCGCCTTGTTCCCCGTCAGGGCGGACGCGTCGCCTCGCTCGCGAAGATCTTCGCGAACCCGACGCAGCCGACCATGAAGGACTACTACGAGCCGTGGACGTACGAGTACGACAAGCTGCTCCAGGCGCCCGCGAACTCCCGCGCGATCCCGACGGCCCGCGCGAAGTCCAAGATCACGGGCGAGCACATCGACAAGCCCGAGTGGGGCCCGAACTGGGACGATGACCTCGGTGGCTCCATGGAGACCCTGGATCAGGACCCGGTTCTGCACCAGATGAACCTCCAGGTCGCCAAGACCATCGAGGACGCGTACATGTTCTACCTGCCTCGCATCTGCGAGCACTGCCTGAACCCGACCTGTGTGTCGGCGTGCCCCTCGGGCGCGATGTACAAGCGCTCCGAGGATGGCATCGTCCTGGTCGACCAGGATCAGTGCCGCGGCTGGCGCATGTGCGTGTCCGCCTGCCCCTACAAGAAGGTCTACTTCAACCACAACACGGGCAAGGCCGAGAAGTGCACGCTGTGCTACCCGCGCCTCGAGGTCGGCCAGCCGACCATCTGCTCGGAGACCTGCGTGGGTCGCCTGCGCTACATGGGCGTGCTGCTCTACGACGCGGACCGCGTCACCTGGGCCGCCTCCCAGGAGGACGAGCGCGACCTGTACCGCGCCCAGCGCGAGATCCTGCTCGACCCGAACGACCCGCAGGTGGTCGCCCAGGCTCAGGCCAACGGCGTTCCCCACTCGTGGATCACGGCCGCCCAGCAGTCCCCGATCTGGAAGCTCATCACCGAGTACGAGGTCGCCCTACCGCTGCACCCCGAGTTCCGCACCCTGCCGATGGTCTGGTACGTGCCGCCGCTGTCCCCGGTCGTCGACCAGGTGACCGCGTCCGGCAGCGACGGCGAGGACCACAGGGTCCTGCTGTCCGCCATCTCGCAGATGCGTATCCCGCTGGAGTACCTGGCCGGCCTGTTCACGGCCGGAGACACGGCTCCCGTGGAGCTGGCGCTGCGTCGCCTCGCCGCGATGCGCTCCTACATGCGCGACGTGTTCGTCGACAACCCGACGAACGAGGAGATCCCGGCTTCCGTGGGCATGACCCCGGAGAAGGTCAAGGAGATGTACCGACTGCTGTCGATCGCCAAGTACGACGACCGCTTCGTCATCCCGACCGCCCACCCCGAGATGCCGCGCGGCATCAAGGAACTCGAGGGCTGCCCGGTGTCCTACGACGTCGAGGCCTTCCACGGCCTGGCCCCCGCCACGTCGAACCGCCCGATGGGTGGCTCGTCGCCGGAGGGACGCCAGATGCTCCCTCTTGAGGTCGTTCGATGAGTACTTTCGTCGGCATTCCGCGTATTCCTACGGCCGCTCCGGAAACGGAGATGGATCCGCAGGACGCGCGCGGCGTGCGCATGGCGGTCTCGGTCCTCCTGGACTACCCGGGGGATGACTTCGAGACCAAGCTGGACGCGGTCGAGGAGGCTCTGGCGGACCTGCCGGAGCCGGCCTCGTCGTCCCTGGCCTCGTTCGTGAGCTACGCTCGCGCCGCGGGCCTGCGCGCCATGCAGACCACCTACGTGGAGACGTTCGACCAGCGCCGACGCTGCGCGCTCGGCCTGACGTACTACACGCACGGCGACACCCGCGGACGCGGCCAGGCCATCTTGGCCTTCAAGGAGGTCCTGCGTCGCGCCGGTTTCGAGATGGAACGCGAGGAGCTTCCCGATCACCTGCCGGTGGTCCTGGAGTTCGCAGCTTTCGACGAGACCGGTACGGCCGAGGGCCTGCTGCGCTCCAACCGTGAGGGCATTGAGGTGATCCGCACGGCGCTGCGCGCCGCGGACTCCCCGTACGCGCCGCTGCTGGACGCGCTGGTCGCGACGCTGCCCGAGCCGGACGAAAAGACCATTGAGGGCTTCCGTAAGCTCATTAGCCAGGGGCCGCCCACCGAGCTGGTGGGCGTGGGCGATCTGTCTGCGACGCCCTTCCCGACTTCCGATTCAACGATGGGACGGTAACGTTCATGGAATCCGCACTTTTGCATGCCGCGTCAGCATCTGCGACGCAGTCGCTGTCCTTCCTGGACATTGCCCTGTGGGTGGTCCTGCCGTACGTGTCCTTCGCGATCCTCATCGTGGGCCTCGCGTGGCGCTACAAGACCGACCAGTACGGGTGGACGTCTCGTTCCTCGCAGTGGAATGAGCCGACCATCCTGCGCTGGGCCTCGCCGCTGTTCCACTTCGGCGTTCTCTTCGTGTTCTTGGGCCATATCCTCGGCCTCGTGATCCCGAAGACCTGGACCGAGGCGGCCGGTGTGCCCCAGCACGTCTACCACCTGATGGCGACGATCCCCGGCACGATCGCCGGAATCATGACGATCGTTGGCCTCGCGCTGCTGATCTACCGCCGCCTGGTGTACAAGTCGGTGCGCGTGGCGACGACCCGCATGGATATCGTCACCTACGTGATGCTGACTATCCCGGTGCTCCTGGGCGGCGCGGCGACGCTGCTCAACCAGGTGCTCGGGGGCCACGAGGGCTACGACTACCGCGAGACGATCTCCGTCTGGTTCCGCTCGATCTTCTATCTCCACCCGCAGGCGCACCTGATGGTGGATGTGCCCCTCAGCTTTAAGCTGCACATCATCGCGGGCCTGCTGCTCTTCTGCATCTGGCCGTTCACCCGCCTCGTGCACGCGGTGAGTGCGCCGGTCGGCTACGTGGCGCGTCCCCCGGTGATCTACCGGTCGCGCGACGAGCGTCGCACGCACGAGATCACGCGCGGCGGTATGTCGGACTGATCGATGGCCGTGCCCGCCGCGGTCCCTCGCTCCTCGGCGAGGCTGTGGCGTGGTGATCGGCAGGGGCGGGGGCGAGCGCAGGCTCGCCCCCGCGTCTTTATCGTGGTCCCCGCGTTCTCACCTGTATGAATAGAGCGATAGACCCCGCGTAATGCGACCGACTGCTGGTATTGGCCGTGCGGGTGGCTGTCTGTGATGGGTAGAATAAAGCGCGCTTTGTTAGTAAAGTAACAGCTTTAATGCCGTATGGAGATGCCTATGAAGGGTATTTCCGTTGATTATGAGGGAGAGAGAGGATACGTCATGAGTGATACCTCCCGTGCTCGGCCTCTGGCTGAAACGCTCGCCGCAATGGCGGCGTTGACCCCTGCACAGCACGCGCTCTTGGAGCGTATTTCGCACCATGCGACGCCCGTGACCGTGGCGGAGCTGGCTCAGGAAGCCGGCTTGCATGTCTCGAGCGTGCGCGAGACCCTTGAGGGCCTGTTCGCCCTTGGCCTCGTGGAAAAGCAGCAGCTTCCCTCATCCGGTCGTGGCCGACCCGCGCTGGGCTATTCGACGATGACCCCGGCGGATCCCTCGTTTGCGGCGCAGATGCTGCACCAGCTCACCTCGTCGCTGCTGGCATGGCTGCGCGTTGATGCGGCTGACCCGGCGGCCTCGGTGCGTGAGATCGGCTCGCGCTGGGCGGATGCCGCCCTTGAGACGATGGCGGTGCCTGATCACAGCCACAACCCGAACCGTCGCCCCGTGCGCGACACGTTCAATATCGCGTCGCACCTGGGCAAGGTACGCCTGTTCATGAACGCCATGGGCTTCGCGTCTGTCCCGCACGACGCTGATCCGATGGCCGTCGTGCTGACGGCCTGCCCGTTCACCGAACCGGGCACCCCCGATGACTTGGCCCTCGAGCTGCGCCGCGGCATCGTTGAGCGCGTCTTCGAGCGGACGGCGACCGGCTTTGCCACCTGGTCACTGGAGGCGGATCCGGCCGATCCGCTGCGCCTGACTGCCTATATTCGACGGATCGATGAGGCGAACCCGAAGCCGCTGTCGACGACCCTTCACTTCTTTGGTGGCGCGGCCGAGGCGGCCGGTGGGTACATGCGCGAACTGCCCTCCGCTGAGACTCCAGCGACTCTGGGTGAACTCATCGATCAGCTCAGCTCAGAGAGCCCTGAGCTGGCGCGAATCCTCGCTGTGTCGAGCTACCTGGTCAACGAGCGCTCGGCTCGTCTGGACGCTGAGCTTGCGCCCGGCGCGCGCGTCGACGTGCTGCCTCCGTTCGCCGGCGGGTGAGATTTTTTAGTCATTTGTGTGGGGTGGTCAGGGTTGTAAAATAATCCTGATCGCCCCCGCGTAAGATGAACGGGAAGGCACTCCCGTCCCTGGAGGATCCCATGTCAGCTGAGATTGCAACCGGCATCACCGACGAGCCGCTGGATACTGGCGCGCTGATTGATAGCGCACGTCGGGATACGTGTGGTGCTGTGGTGTCCTTTGTTGGGGTGGTGCGTAACCATGACGGCGGAGAGAGCGTGGACGCGATCGAGTATTCGTCGCACCCCTCGTCGCAGCAGGTTTTGCGGGACATCGTCATGGAATTTAAGGATCGTCCGGGCGTGCATTGCATTGTCGCGTGGCACCGCGTGGGGCACCTGGAGATCGGCGAGGATGCGATGATCGTCGCCGTCGCTGCGGAGCATCGTGCGCAGGCATTCCGCACGGTCGAGGCCATTGTCGAGGACGTGAAGGCAAAGCTCCCGATCTGGAAGAAGCAGGAATTGACCGACGGTTCGCACAACTGGTCGGGTCTGTGAGATGACGATCGGCGATCCTTTTTCCCGTGATGCGGCCGTCTCTAGGCGCACCGTTGCGCTTGCGCTGATCAATGAGCCTGTCCCGTACGAGGCCGGAGATCCCGCGCTGGAGCGTTTCCGTCGCAATTGGCTGGTGTCCGGCATCGGCGAGGCCGGCCAGGCACGTCTGGCAGCCGCGCGCGTGCTCGTGGTTGGCGCGGGCGGCCTCGGCTCCCCCGTCCTCCTGTACCTGACGGCGGCGGGCGTCGGCACGATCGGCATCTGCGATTCTGACGTGGTCGAGGTGTCGAACCTTCAGCGTCAGCTCCTGCACGGCGAGGGCGACGTGGGGGATCCGAAGCCGGACTCCGCGGTGCGTCACCTGAGCGGACTGAACTCCTCAGTCCATTTTGAGCGCTACGGGCACGTGACCCGCGAGTGGTTGGACGAGCATGGCCGTGAGTGGGACCTGATCGTCGAGTGCACGGATAACTTTGACGCGAAGTACCTGGTCGCGGACTACTGCGCGGATTCTGGCGTTCCGCTGGTGTGGGGCACGGTCGTGTCGATGGCCTTCCAGGTGAGCGTGTTCTGGTCCCAGGCACCGGCCCCCGTGCCGTCGCTGACGCTGCGGAGCCTGCACCCGGTCAAGCCTGCCCCCGGGACGACGCCGGCCTCGCCGAAGGTTGGCGTGCTCGGCCCCGTGGTCGGCCAGGCTGGCACCGCGATGGCGACGGAGGCTATCAAGCTGCTGGTGGGCTTCGGCGAGCCGCTGATCGGACGCGTGCTCATGATGGATGCGGCGACGCAGCGCGCCGACGTGCTGACCTTCGCGCCGTGGGACTGAGTCCCGTCGCCCGCGCTGACGTCGCTGCGATCGTCGTCGGCGGCGGTGGGGGAGAGCGCCTGGGTGGCGTCTCCAAGCCTGACCTGACGCTCGGCGGCGTGCGCCTCATTGATCGCGTGTGTAGGGCTCTCCTGGAAGCGTGCGGCGCGGGCTGCGTGGCCGTCGTGCCGCCCGCCGTGCGTGTCCCGGATGGTGTTCGACGAACCCTTGAGGATCCGCCGAACGGTGGTCCGCTGGCTGGTATTGACGCGGGCCTGCGCGCGCTGAGCGTCGGCGACGACGTCCTCGTCGTCATCGTTTCCGTCGACGCTCCCGGGGTGGGCGCTTTTCTGCCCGCCCTCCTCGAACCCGCGTTGGGTGAGGGGGCGGAGGGGCGCATCGTGCGCGGTGGCGATCCGGAGCCTTTCGATCAGTACCTCATGGGCGTCTATCGCGCGGGCGCGCTGCGCCGCGTCCTCGACGAGGCCGTAGCTTCCCTTGGGTCCGTGCGCGGCGTGGGCGTGCGCCGGGTGCTGCGCGCCCTCGAGGTCGAGCGAGTGGGCGTGAGCGCCGACGTGTGCCGGGACATCGACACCCCCGCGGATGTGGCCTGGTGGGAGGCTTTCCTGGGCCAGTAATTTGTGATCGATACCGCCGAGGGTATAGACTTAGCTAGTAAGTGTCCTACGTCCTATCTCACTCAAGGCGCACTCATGAATCTTCGTCACGGACAGCTGTGGCAGCGACTTGGACTGACCGTATTGTCAGGAATCCTCGTTGCGTCCTTCGCTCCCGCTACTGCGGCCGCCACTGCAGGCGGTCAGGAAATGCATGGTGATACGGAGGCCGCCGACCTCTCCCAGACAAATACGGACTCCAGCGTCGCGGCCCCGGTCGCGTCCGAGGACCGTGCGGCCTCGGACGGCACCGATGCATCCGATGCCTCCGACTCCGCAGAATCCGCGGATTCCGCCGACGAGGCCACGGCCTCGTCCGGGGAAGAAAGCGCGGACGGCGTCGACGCGCAGGTCTACACCTTCCCCGGCACGGACGGCCCCACCCGCATTCATGTTCTCTCGACGACGGGATCAGCGGACGCGATCCTGCTCGAGTCGCGCGGCGTCTTCGCGATGATCGACGGCGCGGAGGGCGTGGGTGCGCCCGACGGCAAGGACCCGCGTTACCCGCTGCGCAGCGGCACGGTTCCTGGCTGGGCGGGGGATACCGACCGGGTTCTCGGTTACATGTCCAAGCACGGGGTCACCTCCTCGAACCTCGCGTTCTACCTGGGCACGCACGCCCACTCCGACCACATCGACAACGCGGACGATATCATCAGGAAGTTCCGCCCGAAAGTTATTCTCAGCCCCGAGTATTCCGACGCGTGGATCACGGATAAGTCACGTCTGTGGGACAACCAGTGGGTCTACGACAACATGATGGCGGCCGCGCGATGGGCTCAGGGCGCGTATGGCGCGTCGATCGTGCAGAACGTCAAGGACTACAACACTCACATCACGCTGGGTGATATGGATGTCCAGATTATCCCCACGGATCCGGCTGAAAACTACAAGAAGACCGGTGTTCGCGATGCAAACCTTATCGCATATACAGCGAAGGTGAGCGCATTCGGGCATTCCGCCTACCTGGCCGCCGACCTCGAGGCTGGTGGCGGTTACGAGGACCGCATCGCACCGATTGTTGGGCATGTCGACATGCTCAAGGCTGGTCACCACGGCCTGCCGACCTCGAACTCTACGGCCTTCATGAAGGCGCTGAGCCCCTCCATGATCGCCCAGACGGGGCCGGAATGGTTCATCCCCGACAATCTGACTGAGAGCGTCATTCATGGCGACGCGTCCTGGGTACCGATGGTGGATCTGTGGTCCAGCGCGCACATTGCGTCGCTCATCGCCACATTTAACCCTGCCGGCATTTCATACAACGATCTGTCCGCCGCCTCCTGGGGTCATGAGTACGGCCAAGAAAGTCCGCGCGCCTGGTGGTTCAAGGGTGGCCGACCTGCGGCCACGACCGGCTGGTGGAAGGGGGCGAGTGGCTCCTGGTACTACTTCGCGGGCAAGCCCTCCGCCGAGGCCAGCACCTGGGTGTATGACGGCGGTCAGCGGTACTGGATGGACGCCACCGGCGCGATGGCGACCGGTTGGATTCATGACGGAAAAGCGCGGTACTACCTGGATTCCGCGGGACATCCGGCAGGTGACGGATGGAGTCTTATTGATGGCTCGTGGTACTACCTGAACGGCGGGCGCGCTGCCCTCGGCTGGTTCAACGACGCGGGTTCCTGGTACTACCTGGATGGCGCGACCGGCGCGATGGTCACCGGATGGAAGCAGATCGATGGTACCTGGTACTACCTGAACTCGTCGGGTGCAATGGTCACCGGCTGGATGAACGGCGGCGGCACCTGGTACTACCTGACCGGCAGTGGTGCCATGGTGACCGGATGGCTCTACGACAACGGCTCCTGGTACTACCTGGACCCGATGACCGGTGCGATGGCAACCGGTTGGGCGCAGGCCGATGGCACGTGGTACTTCCTGCGTTCATCGGGCGCAATGGTCACCGGCTGGCTGAACGGTGGGGGCGCGTGGTACTACCTGAGCGGCAGCGGCGCTATGGCCACGGGCTGGATCCTGGATCATGGGGCTTGGTACTACATGAACGGCACAGGTGCCATGGTCACCGGCACGCAGGAGATCGACGGTCGATTGTCGACCTTCTCTCCGTCGGGACGCTGGGTCGGCTACGCCTCCTGATCGAGGAGCCGACGACCATCCTCACAAAGCGCCGCCCGCTCGACAAGCCACACTCGGGCGTGCCTTCCCGCGCGCCTCCGGCATGGTTCCCCACAAATGTCGCATGCAATTCCCATGTTAACCTTTCAAATCTTGAAATCGCATCGTTGAGATTCTGCGGTTTTCTAGATACCTTACAAAAGTGAGGTGCCCCAAATTACGTGCGACTTTGAGGGGGAGGGGCGAGGGAGGGGGATCAGCGCTGCTCGTCGAGCTGGTGGAAGATTGCGGCGAGCAGGGGCGTGACCACCTCGAGAGTGTCGAGCGCGCCTCCGCGCGAGCCTGGAGAAGAGATGATGAGCGCGCCCGAGGAGTCGCGCGCGGTTACGCCGACGACCTCGCGGGACAGGCCCGACAGGGGAGTGTTCGTCAGGCCGTGGGCGCGGATCTGCTCGGCGATGCCGGGGATCTCGACCTCGACGATGGAGCGGACGACCTCGGGTGCGTAGTTGCCCACGCCGAAACCTGAGCCGCCCAGGACCAGGATGAAGCGGGCGCCGGCCTCGAGCGCGTCGCGGATCTCCGTCTCGAGGATGTCGGCGCTCTCGGGGATCGCCGTGACCGACACGGGGCCCAGGCCGGCCTCGGCCAGCGCTGCCGTGCAGGCTGGGGTCGCCCGATCCTCCTTCGTGCCGCGCTGGATGCGGTCCGAATAGGTGATGACGTGGGTGCTGATCTGGCTGAGGTCGTAGTCGACAGGCTTGGGCATGGTGTCCTCCGAGGGTGATGCGTACGAATGTGATCCTAGTCCCTTCCTCGCGGTGAGGTGGGTCTGGGAGCCGAGCGTGGTCGCGAGGCGATTTTGTGCGTGCGTGGGCCGAGGGAAAGGCGGCCTGCGGGCGTCGGCGCCCGTCGAGTGGAGGTCGCTGCGGTGCTCTCATGGCAGAATAGCCCTTTTAGGATGGATTTAGCCAAGTTAAATGCGTGCGCATGTTTCCCTCATATCGCAAACAAAAGTATCGATTTGGGTGTCTGTGAGCGAATCGTTGCGCGTCCGCAATTTGAGTTGTTAGATTTAATACGTTCCGTTCCCTCTCAAAAGGAGACGCGAGTGCGTTCCCTTCGCATCCTCCCCGCCATCGGTGCCGCCGCCCTGGCCCTGGCCGCCTGCGCGGGCGGCTCCACCCCCGACTCCACGGCCTCGGCCGAGGCGACGCCTGCCAAGACCACCGTCCTCAACGTCTACGCCGCCGCCTCCCTCACCGAGACTTTCGGCGAGCTCGAAGAGATCTTCGAGGAAGCCAACCCCGGCGTGGACGTGCGCTTCAACTTTGCGGGTTCCCAGGACCTCGTGACCCAGCTCGGCGAAGGCGCGGACGTCGACGTCCTGGCCACCGCCAACGAGTCCACCATGAAGAAGGCCGCCGATGCCTCGCAGGTCGATACGCAGACCATCTTCGTCACCAACACCCTCACCCTCATCACGACGCCCGGCAACCCGGCGGGCGTGACCGGCCTCGACTCCTCGCTCGACGGCGTCAAGCTGGTGATCTGCGCGCCCGAGGTCCCCTGCGGCAAGCTCACCAAGACCCTCACGGAGAAGCTCGGCGTGACCCTGAACCCCGTCTCCGAGGAGCAGGCCGTCACCGACGTGCGCGGAAAGGTCTCCTCCGGCCAGGCCGACGCCGGCATCGTCTACAAGACCGACGCCCTGGCCGAGGGCGACGCCGTCGACACCGTCGCCATCCAGGGTGCCGACGAGGCCGTCAACAAGTACCCGATCGCCCTCGTGAGCGCCTCGACCAAGAAGGATCTGGGCCAGAAGTGGATCGACCTGGTCCTCTCTGCCGACGGTCAGAAGATCCTCGAAGGCGCCGGCTTCACGCCCGCCGCGAAGTAATATCGACGCGTGAAGTCACGCAGGACGCCCGCCGTCAGCCCCCTGCCCATCTGGGCGGGGGGCCTCGGCGCGCTCGCCCTGTGCTTCCTGGTCCTGCCCCTGGCCTTCATGCTGGGGCGCGTCAACTGGGCCACCCTCGGCGCGACCCTCGCGACCCCGGAGGCTGCCTCGGCCCTGGGCCTGTCGCTGCGCACGTGCGCCGTCGCGCTCGGCGTGGACCTCCTCCTCGGCGTCCCCGCCGCCCTCGTTCTGTCCCGCTCGTGGCGGGGCGTGCGCGTCGCCCGCATCCTTGTCGCCCTGCCGCTCTCGCTGCCGCCCGTCGTCGCCGGCATCGCGCTGCTTGCAGCCTTCGGCAGGCGCTCGACCCTCGGGGCGCTCCTCAGCGGCGCCGGCCTCGACATCGCGTTTACGACGAGCGCCGTGGTCATCGCGCAGGTATTCGTCTCACTGCCCTTCCTCATCGTCACCCTCGAGTCCGCGCTGCGCGCCCGCGAGCAGGGACTCGACGAGATGGCCTCCTCTCTGGGTGCCTCGCCCTCGCGCGTCTTCTGGCGGATCACCCTGCCCACGGTCCTGCCTGGCCTCGGGCGCGGGACCGCCCTCGCGCTGGCCCGCTGCCTCGGCGAGTTCGGGGCGACCCTCACCTTCGCCGGCTCCATGCAGGGCGTCACCCGCACGATGCCGCTCCAGATCTACCTGGCCCGCGAGTCCGACGCGGATCTGGCCCTCGCGCTCGGCGTGGTCCTCCTCGGCGTCGCGGCCGCCGTCGTCGCGCTCACGGAAACCCCGTGGGGACAGCTCTCCTTCTTCCTTCGTGTCACGAGGCGTGGGCACACCTCCGCTCCCGCCGCTCCCTCCGCTCGCCCCGCCGCCCCCTCCATGCCCGCGGGCGAGGAGGGCGAGGGCGTGGCCGTGCGCGTCGCCGGAACCGTGGCGGAGCGCGGCTGGAACGTGGACGCGGAACTGCGCCCCGGCCTCGTCACCGCCGTCGTCGGCCACAACGGCGCCGGAAAGTCGACGCTCGCCCAGGTGATCGCTGGGACCCTGCGCGTGGATAGCGGGACCGTCAGCATCGGCGAGCGAGTCGTCGACGATGCCGCCACGTTCGTGCCCGCCCGCCGACGCGGCGTCGCCATGGTCTCCCAGGCGCCCCGCATCTTCACCCACATGAGCGTCCTGTCCAACGTCGCCTTCCCCCTGCGCGTGCGCGGGGTGGGGCGCGCGCAGGCCGGGGCCGCTGCCCTCGAACAACTGCGCGCCGTGGGGATCGCCGACCTTGCTTTCAGGCGCGCCTCCGACCTGTCCGGCGGCCAGGCCGCCCGCGTCGCGATCGCACGCGCCCTCGTCTTCCGCCCCGAGGTCCTCATCCTCGACGAGCCCACGGCAGCCCTCGACGTCGAGGCCACCGCCCAGGTTTCCGCCGTCCTGCGCGAGCGCCTGGCGGGTGCGGGAATCACGACCCTGCTGGTCTCCCACGACATCGCCGAGGTCCTGTCCCTCGCCTCCCACATGATCGTCATGGGGGAGGGGCGCGTCGTCGAGGAGGGCGAACCCGCCCGCGTGCTCGCCTCGCCCGCGTCGGTGTTCGCGGCCCGCCTGGCCGGCCTCAACATCGTGAGTGGGGCTCCTGTGTTGCGCCCCGGCATGGTCGGCGTGCGCGTCGGCGATGGGGTTCTGTGGGCTGCCGACAGAGTTGGCCCTGGGGAGGAGTCGGCGCGCGTCGCCCTCACCTTCCCGCCCGAGGCTGTGGCCCTGTCCCGCGAGGAAGCCCACGCCTCGCCGCGAAGCGTCCTGCCCGGCGTCGTCGCGGGCATCGACGTCGACGGCTCCCTCGTGAGCGTGCGCGTCGCGCTCGCGGAAGGTGTGTTGGTGACCGCCCGGGTCACGGCGTCCGCATGGTCCGACCTGGGCCTCGGCGTAGGCGAGGGGCTGTGGGCGAGCGTCAAGGCCACCCAAGTCCGAGCGATCCGAGTCGCGCCCGGCTCCTGATCGGTGCGTTCATCGGGTGACCTACTCGCGTCGGGCCTTGTGAGGCACTGCTTCATCACGTGATCTGCGGCAGCTGGGCCCTATGGGTGGCTGTGTTAACTCTCCACTGAGCGGGTTCACGTGCGCTCTCACGACGAGGTCGGTGCGGGGTTTTTGCCGAAGGGTTGAATTTTGAAACGCTTCACATGTTGTAATTCTCGTCGGACGCGTCGTGCGTCTCGCGGTCTGCGTGATGTGTCATACAGGCGATTTTCCCTGGTTCCACGCCGTTTTAGTGCCGCGTGCGAGGAAGGTAAACCATACCTTTGACGGGATACGATCCGGGCCTTAAGTTGATGGATGATTCAAGGAGGTCCTATGACAACGCAGCGCGCCAGTGAGCACCGCCGCCCCTATCAGCTCGGCATCGACGTCGGCTCCACCACGGTCAAGGCCGTCGTCCTGGACGGAAACCGTCGACTCTTCTCCGACTACCGCCGCCACAACGCAGACGTGCGCGCATCCCTAGGAGCCCTCCTCGCCGACGTCGAGCGCGCCCTGCCCGGCGCCCGCGTCCACGCCGCCATCACCGGATCCGGCGGCCTGACGACCGCCCGCGCCATGGGCATCCCCTTCGTCCAGGAGGTCATCGCCGGCACCGAGGCCACCCAGCGCCTCCACCCCGAGGTCGACGTCGTCATCGAGCTGGGCGGCGAGGACGCCAAGCTCACCTACCTGCACCCCACCCCCGAGCAGCGCATGAACGGCACCTGCGCGGGCGGCACCGGCGCCTTCATCGACCAGATGGCCACCCTCCTGCACACGGACGCCGCGGGCCTGGGCGAGATGGCGACCCGCCACACCCAGCTCTACCCGATCGCCTCGCGCTGCGGCGTCTTCGCCAAGTCCGACATCCAGCCCCTCATCAACCAGGGTGCCGCCCACGAGGACCTGGCCGCCTCCATCTTCAACGCCGTCGCCACCCAGACCATCGCCGGCCTGGCGTGCGGGCGCCCGATCCGCGGAACCGTCATGTTCCTCGGCGGCCCCCTGCACTTCCTGCCCGCACTGCGCGACGCCTACAAGGCGCTCCTGCCCAAGGCCGACGCCTTCGTCACCCCCGATGACGCCCAGCTCTACGTTGCGATCGGCGCGGCCCTCCTCGCCGAGAAGGAGGCCGCCAAGAAGGTGCGCCAGGCCGAGGAAGCGGGCGCCACCTCGTTTGATACGCGCGGCGACAAGCTCACGACCCTCATGGAGCGCCTCGCCGCCGCCCCCGTGCAGGTCGAGTCCCCGCGCATGGCCCCCCTTTTCGCCACCCCCGAGGACCGCGAGGAGTTCATGGCCCGCCACAGCCTCGACGTCATCCCCAAGGCCAGCCTCGACGAGGCCGAGGGCCGCTGCTGGCTCGGCATCGACGCGGGCTCGACGACGATCAAGGCGGTCGTCATCGACTCCCAGGACCGCATCGTCTTCACCCACTACGCCTCCAACGAGGGCGACCCCGTGGCCGCTGCCGTCGACATCGTGCGCGCCGTGCGAGGCGCGCTGCCGCAGGGCTGCGAGATCGGCCGCTCGTGCGCGACCGGCTACGGCGAAGGCCTCGTCAAGGCCGCCCTCACCATGGACGAGGGCGAGATCGAGACGATGGCGCACTACCGCGCCGCCGAGTTCATCTGCCCCGGCGTCACCTCCGTCATCGACATCGGCGGCCAGGACATGAAGTACCTGCGCATCCGCGACCACGCGGTGGACTCCATCTCCGTCAACGAGGCCTGCTCCTCGGGCTGCGGCTCCTTCCTGCAGACCTTCGCGCAGACGATGGGCACCGACGTGCGTTCCTTCGCGCGCATGGCCATGGAGTCTGAATCCCCCGTGGACCTGGGCACCCGCTGCACGGTGTTCATGAACTCCTCCGTCAAGCAGGCGCAGAAGGAAGGCGCGGACGTGCGCGACATCAGCGCCGGCCTGTCCTACTCCGTCGTGCGCAACGCCCTCTACAAGGTCATCAAGCTCAAGGAACCCTCGGACCTGGGTGAGCGCGTCGTCGTCCAGGGCGGCACTTTCCTCAACGACTCGGTGCTGCGCGCCTTCGAGCTGCTCACCGGCCGCGAGGTCGTGCGCCCCGACATCGCGGGCCTCATGGGCGCGTACGGCGCGGCTCTGACCGCGCGCATGCACGACACGGGGGAGGGGACCTCGTCCCTGGCCACGATCGAGGCCCTGGAAGGCTTCGGCGTGGACACGACCCGCAAGACGTGCCGCCTGTGCCAGAACCACTGCCAGATGACCATCTCGACGTTCTCCAACGGCGAGCGCCACGTGTCGGGCAACCGCTGCGAGCGCGGCGCGTCCCTGGAGCGCGTGCCCAAGAAGTCGGACCTGCCCAACCTCTACGACTGGAAGTACAAGCGGATCTTCGGCTACCGCCGCCTCACCGAGAAAAAGGCGTTCCGCGGCGACATCGGCATCCCGCGCGTGCTCGGCATGTACGAGAACTACCCGTTCTGGTTCACGATGCTCACCGCGCTGGGCTTCCGCGTCATGATTTCGGGCCGTTCCAACCACGACCTCTTCGAGACCGGCATGGAGTCCATCCCCTCGGAGAACGTGTGCTACCCGGCCAAGCTCGTCCACGGGCACATCGAGTCCCTGCTGGACAAGGGCATCACGACGATCTTCTACCCCTGCGTCGACTTCGAGCAGAAGCTCACCGAGTCCGAAAACTCCTTCAACTGCCCCATCGTGGCGACCTACCCCGAGGTCATCCGCAACAACATGGAGCGCCTCCTTGAGCCGGGCACGAAGTTCATCAGCCCCTTCGTGAACTTCGGCAACCGCGAGTACCTGCCCGCCCACCTGTCCAAGACCTTCAAGGAATACGGCTACGACATCCCCGTCGAGGAGATGAAGGCCGCCCTCGACAAGGCGTGGGAGGAAGACGCCGCCGTCAAGGCCGAAATCCGCGCGAAGGGCGTCGAAACCATCGAGTGGATGCGTGAGCACGGCGTGCGCGGCATCGTGCTCGCGGGCCGCCCCTACCACCTCGACCCCGAGATCAACCACGGCATCCCCGAGGTCATCGTGGGCCTGGGAATGGCCGTCCTCACCGAGGACTCCATCATCGACGCGCGCCTCGAGCGCCCCCTGCGCGTCCTCGACCAGTGGTCCTACCACTCGCGCCTCTACGAGGCCGCCGCCCGCGTCGGCGACGAGCCCGACCTCGAGATGGTCCAGCTCAACTCCTTCGGCTGCGGCGTCGACGCGATCACTGCCGACCAGGTCCAGGAGATCCTCGAAGGCCGCGGCGACGTGCACACGGTCCTCAAGATCGACGAGGTCTCCAACCTAGGCGCCGCCAAGATCCGCCTGCGCTCCCTCGACGCGGCGATCACCGAGCGCGCCTCCCTCACCTCCGCGATTAACGAGGCCGGGGCCGGGGACGGCGAGAACGGATCGGATGGGGCGCAGCTGGCCCCCGCCTCGTCCGTGGGCCTGGTATCGGGCTCCGTCGACACCGCGACCCTGCGCGACCCCTCCGGCGATGCCGCCCGCGAGGAGCAGGCCGGCCACATCAAACCGCGCACAGCCTTCACCGAGGAGATGCGCGAGGCCGGATACGAGATCCTGGCCCCCCAGATGTCCCCGATCCACTTCCGCTTCCTCACCCCGCTGTTCGCGAGCGCGGGCCTGAAGGTGCGCGTGCTCGAGCACACGAGCCGCACCTCCATGGAGGTCGGCCTGAAATACGTCAACAACGACTCGTGCTACCCGGCGATCGTCGTCATCGGCCAGCTCCTCGACGAGTTCATCTCCGGGCGCGCCGACCCCGACCGCACGGCCGTGGGCATCACTCAGACGGGCGGCATGTGCCGCGCCTCCAACTATGCAGCCCTGCTGCGCAAAGGCCTGCGCGACGCCGGATACCCGCAGGTGCCCGTCATCGCCCTGTCCGTCCAAGGCATCGAGGACAACCCCGGCTTCCACCTCGGCGTCCCGCATATCCACAAGGCCATCCAGGCATTCGTCATCGGCGACGCCATCCAGTCGATGCTGCTGCGCGTGCGCCCCTACGAGGCCACCCCCGGCTCCGCGATGGACCTGTACCGCACGTGGGACGGCTACGTCCAGGAGTGGATCACCAGCGGGCGCGTGGCCGCCCTCGGCGGGCGCGTCTCCTACGGGAAGATCATCCGCGAGTGCGTGCGCGCCTTCGATGCCCTGCCCCTGCGCGACATTCCCCGCAAGCCGCGCGTCGGCCTCGTCGGCGAGATCCTCGTGAAGTTCCACCCCGACGCCAACAACCACGCCGTCGACGTCATCGAGGCCGAGGGCTGCGAGGCCGAACTGCCCGGCCTCATGCAGTTCTTCCACAACTCCGTGGCCACCGCCGCGTGGGACAAGGAGAACCTGGGCATCGAGGGCAAGCAGCGCTACATCATGCCGATCGTTTTGTGGGCGCTCAAGAAGTACGAGAAGCCCGTGCACCGCGCGTTTGCTGCAACGAACGGCAAGTTCGAGGCACACAGGCCCATCGAAGAGATGATCTCCCGCTCCCAGGACATCGCCCGCCTGGGTAACCAGGCCGGTGAAGGCTGGTACCTGACCGCCGAAATGGTCGACATGATCGAACACGGCTGCCCGAACATCATCTGCGCCCAGCCCTTCGCGTGCCTGCCCAACCACGTCGTCGGCAAGGGCATGTTCCGCGCGCTGCGCACCCGCTACCCCGAGGCCAACATCGTGGCCGTCGACTACGATCCGGGTGCCTCCGAGGTCAACCAGCTCAACCGCATCAAGCTCATGCTGGCCACCGCCCTGCAGTCGCCGGAGGCGCGCGACAGCGAGATCCTGCAGCTCGTCGACGTCGAAGAGCCCGCGTCGTGCGGCGGGTCCAGCTCGGTCATGCTCGGCATGCCGACGATCCCGAGCAGGCGGGCAGCCTTCCGCTGAGCGTTTCGCCTCGCCGCGCACGAGGCCTGGGCTGGGTTCCCGGGCCTCGTCGCGCTATGCGGGGCGCCGTGCGCGCTGCGGGCTGTGCAAGCCGTGCGTACTGTGCGTGCCCCGGCCGTCGCGGCGCATCGCGAGGCCGACGCGGCCTACACCGTCAAGTTTCCATACGCGATCTCAAAGCCCGCCGACGCCCAGCCCGTGCTGTACGACAGACGCACCGAGACCTCGCGCGTGCCCGAGGACGGCCAGGGCACCGGGAGGAACCCCGTCTCGCCGGGCGCGACATCCAGGGACGCCGAATACTCCCACGTTTCGTGGCCCTCCTCGACCACGCGGCACAGGAACTCCAGATCCGACGTGGACGTGAACGTCATGTGGTTGCGTACCGTCACCCCCGAATACGATGGCGCCACCGTCACCGGCGCGTAGTGCAACTCCTCGCTTCGCACCTTGCGCAGGTCCGGGAAACGCGCCTGGGAGTACTCCGGGCGCGTCGGATCGAGAGCGTGGGCGGCGCGGACCTCGTCCTCCTCGTCCCCGATCGCCCAGGCGATGACGCTCGGGTGCGCGCGATCCCGACGGAGCGCGGCCTCAATGGCCTCGTCGCGTGCCACCCCCGGGCCGTACAGGTTTGACACGCAGTCGATGACGTACAGGCCGTACTCGTCGGCCAGATCCAGGAACCGGGCGTGCCCGGGCGCGTTAGCGATCACGACCGTGTTGACGCCGTGGCGCTTACACCACACGATGTCGTCGAGCATCTCCGGGATGTTGACGGCCAGGCCCGTGCGCCCGTCGCACTCGTTGCGGGTCACTCCCCGCAGGGCCAGCGCCCTGCCCGCCAGCCTCACCCCCTGGGAGGTCGCCTCAACGTCGTGGAAGCCGAGGTCAAGGGACACCGTATCCTTGACCCCCTCCTCGTCGCGCAGCGTCACAATCAGCCGGTACAGCGCCGGCTCCTCGGCGCTCCACGGGATCACGTCCAGACCCCGCGCGGTCATCACCTCATCAGGAGAAGCGACCGCAGACCACAGCCTCTCCTGTTCGGTCTCGTTCACGAGCGCGGCGTGAACCTCGACACCGCCCGTCGTTTCAACCCGCAGCGTCAGCGCGCCCGCGCGACCATCGTGGGACGCAACCGGCACCACGTCCACGATGTGCGCCGGAGGCCTGGCCTCCAACGACACCTCGCGGAACAAACCGTGGCAGCACACCGGCGAATCCATCAGCAACACGGCGAGCGTATGCGAGTGAGTAGGCTGCAACGCGCCGGTCACGTCGAAGGCTGCAGGAATGAAACCGTCCGCGCAGAAACCAACGAACGTTCCATCAACCCACGCGTAGAGAGGGCCGGAGAAGCCGCCGAAAGTCAGCGTCATCATCCAGCCTCGCTCAAGCGCCTCCTTCAATGGGGCATCGAAGATGAACTCGCGGCGCAGAATCGAGGCGCGCACCACGTCAGAGGGCTCTTCGTCGCCGACACGGGAGGCATCCTCCTCGCGGGCCTGACCCTCATCGCGCATCCACGAGCCGTCCAGCTCGAGGACGCCGGGCACAGACGTCGCGCCGAAATTCTGATGAGTGGGAGCACGATCAATCAGCTCCGAAGCGGTGCCAGTGGCACCGGTAACCTGCCAGGTGCTCGACAGCATCTGAAGTGGCCTGCGTGACCTCCACGTCGCGTGCACCGTCAGGCGGTTCACCGACGCCCCCGGGTCCCGCAGCCATGCAATGTTAGGTTCCGGGATGTGTTTCATGTAATAAAAGTACCATTTAGTTATTGGTCATGAAACGGCATTGTTTCCTGAAATGCAGGTAAATATGCCTTGACATGCGGAATAACTACGGGTGACAAATGGGACGGCGACCACATTCTGGGATTTTTGGTCACGGCGATGGGCACAATTGCCGTCCCGGGGAGGTGGCGGTCGGGCGTAACGAACCCCGGCCTCGTGCTGTACGGGCGTGCGCATAAGGCACCCCGGCCTCGTCCCTGAGAAAAGGAACGAGGCCGGGGCTGATGTGTGACGCGGGGGTGTGCCCCTCGCGCGTGCGTCGCGTGCTTACTTCGCGGCGGACTCACGATCCGAGTCGCGCGTGATCTTACGGGCGAAGCGGTAGAGCAGCCACGTCGCGCCCGCAAAGAACACGAGGCCCAGCACGTTCGCGAAGGGGGTGAAACCATCGCCGATGAACGGCAGTGCCAGCGGGGAATCCGAGCCCGTCGCGCCCGCGATGCCCGCGTAGACGACACCGAACAGGGACTCGCCGACGATCAGGCCGGTCGCAGCCAGCGTGCCGAAACGCTTCGCGCGCTCCACGTCCGCCTGCTTGTCCGCCCACCTGTTGTACAGGAAGCCCACGAGCGCGCCGATCGGGATCAGGACCGTCAGGGAGGCGGGCAGGTAAATGCCCATGCCGACAGCCAGCGGAGGCAGGGCCAGCTTGCCCTTCGACGCGGGGCGCAGGACCTCGTCAATGATGATGACGACGACGCCGATCGCCGCGCCGATACCCAGGAGCTTCCAGTCGATGCCGCCGCCGAGCACGCCCTTCGCGAGCGAAGAAATCAGCGAGGCCTGCGGGGCCGCCAGCGCGTCCGGGCCAGCGCCCGGCGCACCCTGGAAACCAAAGGAGTTCTGCATGAGCTCCAGGACCGGAGGAATAATCAGCGAACCGAAGACAACGCCAATGACCAGGGCGACCTGCTGCTTCCACGGGGTCGCGCCCACCAACTGTCCGGTCTTCAGGTCCTGCAGGTTATCGTTCGCGATCGTCGCAATACAGAACACGATCGCGGAAGTGAACAGCGTGTATGCGATGAGCGCCGTGTTCTCCTCCGTCGTCGAACCGTGGCCGTGCACCGCCAGAATGACGACCGCCGTGATGACGACGACCAGCAGGCCGACGCCCGACACCGGTGAGTTCGACGAGCCGATCAGGCCTGCCATGTAACCGCACACCGCCGCGACCAGCAGGCCGGCGGCCAGAATGAAGATGACCGAAATGGCGATCAGAACAGCCGTGTTGTGCTCGATCTGCGTGCCGCGCATGAACCACCACAGCAGGCCGGCGATCGGAATCATGGCCACGAAGATGGAGACGATGACCCACTTGCCGGGGATGTCCTGCTCGGTGCGGTCGATCTGTGCGCCGTTTTCCTTTGTGCCACGCGAGGCGCGCAGCGACTCGGACATGCCGCGGGCGATCGGGCCCATGATCTTGATGAGCGTCCAGATGGCGGCTACCGCCATGACGCCTGCGCCGATGAAACGCACGTCCGACTTGAAGACCGTCGACAGGGCATCAGTCAGGTCATCGGCACCCTGCAGCTGGCCATTCGCGTACAGGGGCAACAGGACGCCGTAGGAAATCACCATGCCGATGAGCATCGCGACGCCGACCGTCATGCCGACCAGGTGGCCCACACCGATCAGGGCGAGCGACAGGGAAGTTGAAATCATCGTGCCCGTCGAGCCGATCTTGAAAGCGGTACCGACTTCGGAGGCCGTCACCTTCAGGTAGCCGAACAGGGCCATCGCCGCCGAGGCCAGAGCGCCCCAGGTAATCGCGAGCAGGCCGCGCTTGTTATCCTCGCCGGAATCCTGGGCGTCGCCGACCTTGAGGATCTCAGCGCCGGCCACGCCCTCGGGGTAGGGCAGGTCCGAGCCGGTCACGAGCGCGCGACGCAGGGGGATCGAGTACATGACGCCCAGCGAACCGCCGACCGCGCACACGAACATGGTCTGCCAGTAGGGGAAGCCGCTCCACCAGCCCACGATCACGAGGCCGGGGAGGACGAAGATGACAGCCGACAGCGTGCCCGCCGCCGACGCGATCGTCTGGACGATGTTGTTCTCCTGGACCGTGTGGTCGCCCCAGAAGCGCAGAACCGCCATCGAGATGACGGCTGCCGGGATCGACGTCGCGAACGTCAGGCCAACCTTCAGGCCCAGGTAGACGTTCGCGGCCGTGAACAGCAGCGTAATAATGCCGCCGAGGATGATGCCGCGGAGGGTCAGTTCTTTGAGCGACGTTTGCTTCGTCGCGTTTGGCGCAGACACGAAAAATCCTTTCGCTGCCTTGAATAGATACCCTGCAAGAGTAGTGCATTAATGAGTGGGCGTGAATCCTATGCAGTCACTTAATCTCATTTTCAATCGATCTAAATACCGAGGTCGCGCCTGTTTCGTGTGCTGCGTGTGCTGCTTGTGATCGTGTGGCTGTGTGGCCATATTTCCAGGCTGCGGTGTGGCCCTGCTCCCAGCCCGCCCGGTCAATTTGCGTGCGCAGGGGGAGGGTGTAGTAGAGTATCCGGGTAAGGTAGCGTGTCCGAGCGGCCGAAGGTGCAGCACTCGAAATGCTGTGTGGTGTCACAGCCACCCTGGGTTCAAATCCCAGCGCTACCGCCACTGCCGCCCGGCCCCAATGGGGCCGGGCGGTTTTGTTATGCCTAGATGGCGTGTGCGCGTGCTGGGGGTCGCTGTGTGGTTCGGCGGGGTTATAGGACACTACGTGTTGCTGGGAGGGTGACTTTTCGGCTTTCTGGTGCG
>CAUSHZ010000026.1:0-26647 GCA_963531605.1 uncultured Actinomyces sp. | reverse complement strand
GCCCCGGCCTCGGGCGTATCCTGGGAGGGTAGCGAGCGAGGAGGCCCTCATGAACGACGACGTGTCGACCCTGGCGGAGTGGATCGCCGCCTCACCGTCCACCGTGTTTTTCGGCGGTGCGGGTGTGTCCACCGAGTCGGGGATCCCCGATTTTCGCGGGGCGAACGGCTTTTACTTTCAGGAGAGGGAGATTCCCCTGGAGACGGTGCTGAGCATCGACTTTTTTGAGCGGCATCCGCAGGCCTACTGGGAGTGGTTCCACGAGATCTACCGTCCCGTGGAACCCAACGGCGCGCACCGGGCCCTGGCGTCCCTGGAGGCCGCGGGTCGCCTGGACGCAGTCGTCACGCAGAATATCGACGGCCTTCACCAGCGGGCCGGGTCGCGCGCCGTGTGGGAGCTGCACGGCAACTGGGAGCGGCTCGTGTGCACGGGCTGCGGGGCCGTCGCCGAGCTCGGGGATGCTACCTGGGTCGACGCAGACCCCGTGCCCGCGTGCCCCTCGTGCGCCTCGCCGATGCGCCCGGACATCGTCATGTACGGAGAGTCCCTCGACCAGGGCGTCATCGAGGCGGCCGTCACCGCTATTTCTCGCGCATCCGTACTGGTCGTGGCCGGAACGTCCCTCGTGGTGTATCCGGCGGCGGGCCTCATCAACTATTTCTCCGGAGACCATCTGGTGCTCATGAACGCCACCCCGACCTCGGCCGACGCGCACGCCGACCTGATCATCCGCGAGCCGGTCGCCCGCACGTTCGACCAGGTCATGGACGACCTGCGCGCGCGGGGTGCCGTGTCTGCGTAGGTGCTGCGGCGTACGGGCAGTTACTCACGCGGATAGGTTATGCGCATACGGATAGGTTATGCGCATACGGATAGCTTATTTTCCTATCCGCATCTTCATAACCTATCCGCATGTTCGTCGCCTATCCGCCCCTCTGTTTCCTATCCAGAAGCCGTGACACACCAACCCGCAGGATCACCCCTCCCCCAGGCCGGCGGGGTCAACGAGGGACAGGGTGCGCGGGTCGCGCGAAATCCGCACGCTTTGGCCCCAAGTGAGGGTCAGGCGGTCGGACTCCATGCCATCGCCGAACAACACGAGGGATTCGGAGGAAACGACGAGGCCAAGGTCTTCGCCCTCGTCCAGGATCCCCTCGGTGTATTCGACGCCGGTGAAGGGCGAGGGCCACGCCTCGCGCACGAACCACGCGAGGCAGTGCGAGGTCGGAGCGGGCAGGTCCCCCATGTGGCGGCCGCGCTTGAGGGATGCGCCCCACCCGGTCGCCCCGGTCCCGGTCGAGACGACGACGCCCGAGGAGGACTGCCTCTCGACGGCGGCCCCAAGGGCCAGCTCGTAGCGGGCGCTCTGGTGGCTCGGATGCCCGATGAACACTTCGTTGAGGGCGGTGAGCGTGCGCGAGTCGTCGGCGGTTGCCCGCACCATCGTCAGCTGGTCCACCCGCAGGTCGGTGCCCGCATCGATACGACCGAGGGCCGCGACCCCCTGGTCGGGAGTGCAGCGCACGAGCACGCCGGCGTTCGACTGAGGCACCGAGTTAACGCCGACCACGGCCTGGTCGCCCGCGTACTTGGCGACGTTGGCGACCAGGCCGTCGGGACCCACGACGACGATGACGTCCTCGGGGGCGAAGAGGAAACGCGACAGGGAGTCGCGCTCCACGTCGGCACTCGCCCACCCGTCCGGTATTCCTGCCCGCACGCGAGCCAGGGCGGCCACGTGCGCCTCATGTGCGCGCTCGACGGAGGCGAGGGTGCGTCCGCGGCTGCGCAGGACGAATTCGACCTGGCCGCGCGTGGAATAGTGGTCCATGAGCTCGTCGAACTCGGTGGGGCGTCGGACGATGACGGCGCGGCGGCGCATGTCTACTGACCCGCCTTCGCGGAGCCGGTGAAGGCCGCGACGAGGTCGCTGAGCACGTCGGCGGTGATGGTGATGTTCCCGAAGGACGGCATGTTCTTCGCCATTTCCTTGAGGGCGAGGGCGCGGGCCACTTCGGGCCCGGCTGCCGCGAGGGCCTCGATGTATGCGGCGTCGTTCGCGATCCTGGCACGGCCAGCAGTGTTCCAGTCAATCTCGTAGGCCTTGGCTTTTTCGGTGATACGGCGCGCTTCCGCTTCGACCTCAATCGCGTCCGCGGCTGCCTTCTCTTCGGCTTCACGCCTGGCGTTGTGACCTTCCTGGTCGACCAGGTCCGCGCGCTTGCGGGCCAGGTCGAGCTTGGACTGCATCTCGTTTTCGGAAATCTGGGACTCGCGTTCGACCGCGAGCGCCCGGCGCTCGTAAAGAGCACGGTCGGCCTCGGCCTGGAGTTGTTCGAGGAGAGGGGCGCGCAGGGAGGATTCAACCCCCTCGTCCGGGCGCAGGCTCAGCAGGCGGGTATCGACGACCGCGACGCCGGTGGCCCGCAGCTGGTCGTCAGTCTCAAAGGCCTGGGCGAGCACGTGACCGACTTTTTCGAGGGAACCGCTCATTGCATCGGTGAGCGTCATCTCTCCGATCGCCGAGGCCAGGGCTGAGAACGCGATGCGAGTGACGGTTTCGTCGATCTGCCACAGCCCCTGAGCGTCCGCTCCCGCTTCGCGCGGGTACAGGCCGAAGTCGTAGTGCACGGCGGCAGCCTCGGCGTCTTCGATGTGGTAGGTGATCGAAACCTGCGCGTTGATGTTCTGCTGGTCGGCGGTGGTCGTCTGGACGAGGAAGCTGTGGGCGCGGTTGGCGGTGGGGACCTCCGCGAGCGCGCAGCGTCCGGCTCGCAGCCAGAATGACTGGCCGACACCCGATCGGATGGTGCGTCCGGCGCGGATCTGGACGACGTGATCGCCGGTGCCTCCCTGGTAGCGGATGAGGAAGGGGTGGTGGTGGAGGGTTCCCATGATGACTCCTTGGTTGGGTGGTTTCCCACTTGTTTGTGTCAGGATGACGATAACTCACTCCAGCATTTAATGTCAACTCGACACAAATAAGTTATGCTGACACCATGACCTCTCCCCTCACAATCCCCGTCGCGGTCGACATCGTCGCCTTGACAGTCATCGAACACACGCTCCACGCTCTCGTCGTGCGGCGCGGAATTGAGCCTTTCAAGGACCACTTGGCACTCCCCGGCGGCTTCCTGCGCGAGAGCGAGCAGACCGAGGAAGCAGCAGCGCGCGAACTCGAAGAGGAAACCGGCATTGCTCCGCCAGGACATCTCGAACAGCTGCGTTCCTACGGACCGGAAGGCCGCGACCCGCGCGGGCCCGTTCTCTCCGTCGCCTACCTCCTCCTCGCCCCCTCGTTCTCACCAACCCGCTCGGGCGGCGACGCCGCAGGAGCCCTCTGGCACCCCGTCGACGCCCTCCTTGCTCCCACCTCACCCCTCGCCTTCGATCACGCGGCAATCCTCGCAGACGGAGTAGAGCGCGCCCGCTCCAAGATCGAATACTCACCCCTAGCCACGTCCTTCTGCGGCCCCGAGTTCACAATCACACAGCTGCGCACCACCTACGAAGCCATCTGGGGATCGGCGCTCGACCCGCGCAACTTTCACCGCAAAGCAACAAAAACAGCATCATTTATTGAGCCGACGGGAGGCACGGTACGCGAGGGTGCCGGGCGCCCGGCAGCCCTCTACCGCCTCGTCCCCGGCGTCGACGACACAGCCTTCGTCCTCGACCCACCCCTGCGCCGCCCGCCCACCCCGGCCTCGTCACCAAAGAGCACGAGCGCGCCGAGTACGCAAGAATAAGCCCAGTACCAAAGGAGAACTATGAACTTCCATTCCCTCTACGACCAGGGCTTCGCGCGCGTCGCCGCCGTGACCCTGCCCGTGCACCCCGCCCGCCCCTTCGAGAACGCGCGCGAGATCATCGACGCCGCCCACGAACTCGACACACGAGGCGTCGCGATAGCCGTTTTCCCCGAACTGTGTGTCTCCGGCTACGCCATCGACGACCTCCTCCTGCAGGACGTGCTCCTCGATAACGTCGAGCAGGCCCTAGCCACCATCGTCGAGGCCAGCGCCGACCTGCTGCCCCTCCTCATCGTGGGTGCGCCCCTGCGCAAGGACAACGCCCTGTACAACTGCGCCGTCGCCATCCACCGCGGACGCGTGCTGGCGATCGTCCCCAAGTCCCACCTGCCCAACTACCGCGAGTTCTACGAGAAGCGCCACTTCGTCACCATGCCCCCGCGCGCCTGCGAGCGCATCGAGGTGCCGTGGGGCGGCGTCGAAGAATTCAGCGGCGGCCCCGTGTGGGTTCCCTTCGGCCAGGTTCTCCTGTCCGCCGACGACGTGCCCGGCCTGACCATCGGCATCGAGATCTGCGAGGACATGTGGGTGCCCGTCACCCCATCCACGGAGCTGGCGCTCGCGGGCGCGACCGTCCTGGCAAACCTGTCCGCCTCCCCCATCACCGTGGGCCGCGGCGCCGACCGCGAGCTCATGGTGCGCTCGATCTCCTCACGCTGCTGCGCGGCCTACGTGTACACGGCGGCCGGCATGGGCGAGTCCAGCACAGACCTCGCATGGGATGGCGAAACCATGATTTACGAGGCCGGGGACCGCTTGGCGATCGGCGAACGCTTCCAGGAGGGCGCGCACATCACGATCGCCGACGTGGACCTCGAGCGACTGCGCACGGAGCGCAAGCGCCAGAACTCGTTCACGGACAACGCCCAGCGTTACTTCGCGGGCGACGAGCGCATGGCCCCGCAGGAGGTGGAGTTCACGCTCGACCCGCCGCACACCGACCTGGGCCTGGAGCGCTCCGTCAACCGTTTCCCCTTCGTCCCCAACGACCCGACGCGCCTGGAGCAGGACTGCTACGAGGCCTACAACATTCAGGTGGCAGGCCTGGTCCAGCGCCTGCGAGCGATCGGGAACCCGAAGATCGTCATCGGCGTGTCGGGCGGCCTAGATTCGACGCACGCACTGGTCGTGGCCGCCCGCGCGATGGACCTGCTGGGCCGTCCGCGCACGGACATCCTGTGCTACACGCTGCCCGGTTTCGCCACGTCCGAGCGCACGAAGACGAACGCGACCCGCCTGTGCGAGTACCTGGGCACATCCTTCCAGGAGATTGACATCCGCCCGGCGGCCACGCAGATGCTGGCCGACATCGGCCACCCCTACGGCGAGGGCGAGGCCACCTACGACGTAACCTTTGAGAACGTCCAGGCGGGCCTGCGCACCGACTACCTGTTCCGCCTGGCCAACCACCTGGGCGGCATTGTCCTGGGCACGGGCGACCTGTCGGAGCTGGCGCTGGGCTGGTGCACGTACGGTGTGGGCGACCAGATGAGCCACTACGCGGTCAACACGGGTGTACCCAAGACCCTCATGCAGCACCTGATCCGCTGGGTCGTGGCTTCCAAGCAGTTTGATGATCGCGTCGGCGAGGTCCTCCTGTCGATCCTGCACACGGAAATCTCCCCCGAGTTGGTTCCCGCGAAGCCGGGCGAGAAGATGCAGTCCACGCAGGACAAGATCGGCCCCTACAACCTGCAGGACTTCACGCTCTACCACGTGCTGCGTCGCGGCGCGCGCCCCTCGAAGATCGCGTTCCTGGCGGAGAAGGCCTGGTCGGACGCCTCGGTGGGCTCCTGGCCGGTCGGCTTCCCCGAGGAGGACAAGGTCGCGTACTCGCTCGAGGAGATCGTCAAGTGGGAGCGCCTGTTCCTGTGGCGTTTCTTCAGCCAGCAGTTCAAGCGCAGCGCCCTGCCCAACGGCCCGAAGGTCATGGCCGGCGGCTCCCTGTCCCCGCGCGGGGATTGGCGCATGCCCTCGGACGTGTCGGGCGCGGATTGGGTCGCCGAACTCGACGAGGCCGTGAAGGGCCTGATCGACTGAGCTGACATTTCGCTCAGAAATCCGAGCTGTTCCCTGAGGGGCGGTGCTCACGCGAGCACCGCCCCTTGGCATACGCGCAGCGGTCACTTCCGGGCCTCATCAGGCCATACACCCCCGCACCTCACCCTCGAAACTATGCAGGTTTTCACACGCACGGAGCTCAAAACATCTGTAAGGTTGCTTTTGACAGTTAGGTAAGCCTAGCTTTTCCTGTTTCAGCCCCAACGCAGAAAACCTCTACGGAGAAATGATGTCTCGTACGACCACCTCCCTGGCCGCCATCGCCGCCGTTGCCGCTCTCGGCCTGGCCGCATGCTCTTCCGGCACCACCACTTCGTCCTCCCAGTCCTCCGCTTCTTCGAGCGAGACCACGCAGGCCACCCAGGCCTCGTCCGTGACGGTCGAAGCGAACGACGGCACGGTGGAGATCAAGCTGCCCGTGACCCGCGCGGCCTCCCTTGACAACCGCACCTTCGAGGTGCTGGCGCAGTGGGACGTGCCCCTCGTCGCCGTCCCCAAGAAGCTGATCCCCTCCACCATCACTGCGTACAACGGTGAGGACATCGCCGACGTGGGCATGCACCGAGACCCCAACCTGGAGGCCCTGGTCGCCGCCGAACCCGACCTCATCATCTCCGGCCAGCGCTTCTCCAAGTACGACGCTCAGATCAAGGAGCTGGCGCCCGACGTCCCGCTCATCAACCTGGAGCCGCGCGATGGCAAGCCCTTTGACCAGGAGCTCATCCGCGAGGTCACCGACCTCGGCGAGATCTTCGGCAAGCAGGACGAGGCCAAGAAGCTCGTCGACGATTTCACCGCTTCGATCGAGCGCGCGAAGAAGGCCTACGACGGCTCCTCGACCGTCATGGCCGTTGACGTCTCCGGCGGCAACATCGGCTACGTTGCCCCCGGCAAGGGCCGCACCTGGGGCCCGGTCTTCGACCTGCTCGGCCTGAAGCCCGCCCTCGAAGTCGAGGGGTCGACCGACTCGCACACCGGTGACGACATCTCCGTTGAGGCCATCGCCGAGGCCAACCCGGCGTGGATCTTCGTCCTCGACCGCGACGCCGCCATCACCAAGGATGGCTCGAACACTCCGGCCGAGACCGTCATCAACGACAACGCTGCGCTGCAGGGCGTCGCTGCGCTGCAGAACAAGCACCTCGTGTACGCGCCCAATGACACGTACACCAACGAGTCCATCATCACCTACACGGAGATCTTCAACTCCATCGCGGACGCCTTCGAAGCCGCGAAGAAGTGACCCACTGACACGCAAGCGGGTGCCGCCTTCCGGGGCGGCACCCGCACCCCGTTTTCTTATGACGCACTCCCCCACCACCGCCCCGCCCGCGGACGCCGCGCCCAAGCGCGAGGCCGCCCCGGCCTCGTCGAAACGCCGCCCCCTGGCGCTTGCCCTGGCCACGCTCGCCGTGGCTGCGCTCCTCATCCTGTCCCTGTCGACCGGCGAATACTCGATCCTCTCCCAGGACGACGGCTGGCAGATCTTCCTGGCCGTGCGCGTCCCCCGCACGATCGCGCTCGTCCTGTCGGGCGCCGCGATGTCGATGAGCGGCCTCGTCATGCAGCTGGTCACCCAGAACCGCTTCGCCGAGCCCTCGACGACGGGCACGACCGAGTGGGCGGGGCTCGGCCTGCTCGTCATCATGATCGTGTGGCCGGGCGCCCCGATCCTGGTGCGCATGACCTGCGCGATCGTCTTCGCGTTCGTGGGTACGATGGTGTTTTTCGCGCTGCTGCGCCGCGTCTCCCTGCGGTCCTCGCTGCTCGTGCCGATCATGGGCATGATGCTCGGCGCGGTCGTCTCCGCGATCTCGACGTTTGTGGCGCTCGAGACGAACACCCTGCAGAGCGTGTCCGTCTGGTTCCAGGGGTCCTTCACGTCGGTGTACGAAGGCCAGTACGAGGTGCTGTGGATCGTCACCGTCGTCGTGGCGATCGTGTTCATCATGGCGGACCGTCTGACGGCCGTCTCCCTCGGCGAGGACATCGCGATCTCCCTCGGCGTCAACTACCACCGCATGGTCCTCATCGCGACGGGGCTCGTGGCCGTGGCGACCGGCGTCGTCACCGTCGTCGTCGGAGCCCTGCCGTTCCTGGGCCTCATCGTCCCCAACCTCGTGTCCCTGTCGATGGGTGACAACCTGCGCACAAACCTGCCGTGGGTGTGCCTGGCGGGCATCTCCCTCGTGACGGTCACGGATCTGCTGGCGCGCACGATCATCTCCCCCTTCGAGATGCCCGTGTCGGTCATCCTGGGTGTCCTCGGAGCCTTCGTCTTCATCGCGCTCGTGCTGCGCCAGGCGAGGAAGGGAGCCGTCCTGTGAGCGTCATGACTTCCCCCGCGCGACGTGAGGACCCCGCCCCGGCCTCGTCCACGCGCGCGAAGCGCCCCACCCGGCGCACCGGTGCCTTCACGTCCCCGGCCGCCCGGCGCCGCTGGTGGATCATCTTCGGGGTTGTGTGCGCGGTGGCGCTTCTCGCCTGCATCGGCCTCATCGCATGGAAGAATCCCGCGCAGTTCGGCACCCCGGTATTTTGGAGGCTCGCCCGCCGGCGCGCCTTCGCGGTCGTTGCGATCGGAATCGTCGCGGTGTGCCAGGGCATGGCGACGGTTGCCTTCCAGACGGTGGCGAACAACCGCATCATCACGCCCTCGATCCTTGGATTTGAGTCCCTGTACCGGGCGATCCACACCTCCACGATCTTCTTCCTGGGCGTCGCCGGCCTGGGCGCGTCGGCGACGGTTGGCAACTTCGTCGGGCAGCTCGCCCTCATGATCGCCCTCACGCTGGCGCTCTACTCCTGGCTGCTCACCTCACAACGCGCCTCGATGCACGCGATGCTCCTCATCGGCGTCATGCTGGGAGCTGGCCTCGGGTCGATCTCCACCTTCATGCAGAGGCTGCTCACGCCCTCCGAGTTTGACGTGCTCACCGCGCGCCTCTTCGGGTCGATCGCCAACGCCCAGAAGGAGTATTTCCCCATCGCGATTCCCCTCGTCGCGGCCGCGGCCATCGCCCTCGTGCTGCTCACGCGCCAGCTGTCGGTGCTGTCGCTCGGCCGCGAGACGGCCACAAACCTGGGCATGAACCACCGCCGCACGTCCGTGCTCGTTCTCGTCCTGGTGTCGATCCTCATGGCCACGTCGACCGCGCTCGTGGGTCCCATGACGTTCCTCGGATTCCTCGTGGCGACGCTGGCCTACCAGTTCTCCGACACCCACGACCACCGCTACATCTTCGCGATGTCCGTCGCCCTGGGCGCAGCGATCCTGGCCAGCGCGTATTTCGTCATGAATCACGTGTTCAACACGCAGGGCGTCGTCTCCATCATCATCATCGAGTTCGTCGGCGGACTCGCGTTCATCGTCACTATTTTGCGGAAGGGCCGCCTGTGATCTCCATCGATTCCGTCGTCAAGCAGTACTCGCCGTCGGTGCGCATCGGCGAGGTCTCCCTCGACATCCCCACGGGAGGCATCACGGCGCTCGTGGGCCCCAACGGCGCGGGCAAGTCCACGATCCTCACCATGGTCGGGCGCCTCCTCGGTATCGACGAGGGCACGATCGAGGTCGGCGGCCTCAACGTGGCCACGACGAAGTCCTCCGAGCTGGCGCGCACCCTGTCGATCCTGCGCCAGGAGAACCACTTCATCTCGCGCCTCACGGTGCGTCAGCTGGTGGGTTTCGGGCGTTTCCCCCACTCGAAGGGCCGCCTGAGCGCGGAAGATGAGGCGATCATCGACCGCTACATCGGCTTCCTCGACCTGGAGGAGCTGGAGGGTCGCTACCTGGACCAACTCTCGGGCGGCCAGCGTCAGCGCGCCTACGTCGCCATGGTGCTCGCCCAGGAGACGGAGTACGTCCTGCTGGACGAGCCCCTCAACAACCTGGACATCGCGCGCAGCGTCGAAATGATGCGGATGCTGGAGCGGGCGGCCCGCGAGTTTTCGCGCACGATCGTCATCGTCCTGCACGACATCAACTTCGCGGCGCGCTACGCCTCCCAGATCTGCGCACTCAAGGACGGGAAGGTCGCCTTCATGGGCACGCCCGAGGAGATCATGCGCGACGAGGTCCTCACCGGAATCTTCGACACCCCCGTCACCGTCGTGCCGGGTCCCAACGGCCCGCTCGCCTGCTACTTCTGAGCGGGGCCGGCTCGGGCGCGCTGCGTGTCTGCCGCTCGCAGCTACGTTCGCGGTGACGAGGCCGGGGCCGGGTAGAATGGGCGCGCGGCCCTTCGTGAAACGGCCGTGAAACGCTTATCTTTCGAGGGGTTCCATGCACATCGGACTGATCGCCGCCTTCCTGATTCTCGCCGTTGCTCTCATCGCGGGTGGCCTCTACCTGTTCGCGTCGGGCCTGACCGCGCGCGCAGGCGTGTGCCGTCCTCCCCTGGGGCTGCGCCTGGCGGGCGTCACCCCCGGCTCGCAGGAATGGGAGCGCGCCCACCGCGCCGCCTGGCCCATCCTCTTCGGCGGCGGCGTCCTGGGCACCGCCCACGGCATCGCCCTAGCCGCCACCACCCTCATGGATGCACGCATCTCCGTGCCCATCGTCTTCGTCGTCTCTGGACTCATCGTCGAGGCCGGCCTGTGGCTGGTCGCGAAGGGCGCCGGCAAGGCGTCGCTGACGTAACGCCCCGCGGGGCACCGCAGCCCCGCGCGGAGACGACAAACGGGCCCCGGCCTCGTGCATCACCTCACGAGGACGGGGCCCGCCGCACAGTGTCGGAGCCTCAGGCCTTGGGGCGCTCGCGGCGATCCAGCATGTACAGGGCCAGCTTCGAGGGCTCGAGCGCGCGCACGGCGTGCGGCAGGCGCGTGCCGAAGTGGATGACGTCGCCGGGCTTGAGCACGACGGTGCGACCGTCGGCCTCGATCTCGAGGGCGCCCTCGAGGGTGTGCAGGATGACCGGCATCGCGGCGGTGTGCTCGCTGAGGATCTCGTCCTTGTCGAAGCTGAAGAGGACCAGGCGCACGCCCTCGGCGTGCATGACGGTGCGCGAGACCGTGGCTTCCTCGTTGATCTGGATCATCGAGGCGATGTCCTGCAGGTCCGTCATGATGGGCGTGGGGACCTCGGTGTTCGATTCGGGCGACAGGCTCATTGGCTCTCCTTGGGTTTGCGCGCGACGATGGCGACGCCGCACAGGTGTCGGTCATATTTCTTAAACGTGCGCGCCATCACGTGGACGCGTTCACGCAGGTCTTTGTCCCGTGCCACGTTGCGCATGATGCGCAGCGCGCCGATCACTCCCTCGTCGGCGATCATGCGGCCGGGCTTGAGCAGGGCCATGGGGGCCGTTCGGGTCTCTTCCACGACGAGGCCGACCTCTTCGAGCGCTCGCCTCCAGTCGGCGACCGTGAGAGGCCGGGCGTTGACGTTGATGGCGCGGGCGAGGGCGCGGCGGATCTCGGTGGCCGGTTCTTCCGGGATCATGTCGGGGCGCATCGCCAGCTCGTGGATGACGTAGCGGCCGCCGGGGCGCAGGATGCGCGCGGCCTCGCTCATGATGGCTCGCTTGGCTTTCTCTCCCTGCATGGAGAGCATGGCTTCGCCGACGACGACATCCGCGCTCTCATCGGGCAGGCCGGTCTGCACGGCGTCGGCGTTCACGCAGCGCCCCACGCCCGAGGCGATGGCGTCCACGCGCGCGGAGGCGTTCGGATCGCGCTCCACGCCGACGTAGGAGGCGGGACCCACCGCGATGATCGCCGAGGCCGTCACGCCCAGGCCGGGCGCGAACTCGACGACGTCCGAACCGGGCAGCACGGCACGCTTGAGGGCCCACGTACTGAGGGCGAGTCCGCCGGGGCGCAGCACCGTCTTTCCGGCGCGCGCGAGGACCCAGTGGCCGGGCGCCTTCTCGACGGGCCGATCGGCGAAGGGGAGGGCCTCCGCCAGCGATTCACTGTGAGTTGCCATATACGCAAGTATAGCGTTATCTATTTCTTTACGCACGGCTTTTACCGCAGAAAATACGCTGACGGAGCCCATCTTCGCTCCTACAGGCCGATAATCTCGGCGAAAGCTCCCTTAATTGCGTCGAGACGCTCACGCGCCTGCTCCCAGGGCAGCGGCTCGCCCTCGGCGACCGGCAGGATCACCTCGAGGTAGCACTTGAGCTTGGGCTCCGTGCCCGAGGGGCGCGCGATGACGCGATCTCCCGCCTCGGTGAGCACCAGGACGCCGTCCGTGGGCGGCAGGCCGCGGTACCCCTGCGACAGGTCCGAGACCTCGACGACGGGAGAACCAGCCAGGACGCTCGGCGGCTGGGCGCGCAGGCGCGCCATACCGCTGGCGATCTGCTCGACCTCCTCGACGCGGAAGGTCAGCGGCGAGCTCACGTGCAGGCCGTGCAGTCGCGCCAGGCGCTCCAGCTCGTCCCACACGGTGCGCCCCTGCGCCTTGAGCGCGGCCACCAGGGAGGCGGCGACGACCGAGGTCGCGATACCGTCCTTGTCGCGCACGTGGGCCGGATCCGGGCAAAAGCCGATGGCCTCCTCGTAGCCGAACCCAAGCCCGGGGGCGCGTGCGATCCACTTGAAGCCCGTGAGCGTCGTGTGGTGCTCGAGGCCGTGAGCGCGGGCGATGCGCGAGAGCAGGCGCGAGGACACGATCGAGTTAGCGAGCGAGCCCGTCATGCCGCGCGCGGCCAGGAACTCACCCAGCAGCGAGCCGATCTGGTCTCCGCTGAGCGGGCTCCATCCTGTCTCCGAGGCCGGATCGGGCACCGCGAGCGCGCAGCGGTCCGCATCGGGGTCGACCGCGATGATCAGGTCGGCCCCCTGCTCGCGCGCCTGCTCGATCGCCATGTCAAGGGCACCGGCCTCCTCGGGGTTGGGGAAGGGCACGGTCGGGAAGTCCGGGTCGGGATCGGCCTGCGCCGCCACGAGGGAGACGTTGGCGAAACCGGCCTCGGCCAGGACGCGCGAGGTGATCTCGGCACCTACGCCATGCATGGCGGTCAGGACGATGCGCAGGTCCTCGCGAGCGGAGGCCTCGCCCGAGGCCAGGGCGGACGCGCAGGCCACGTATTCCTCGCGCGGGTCCACGGCCTCGACGAGGTCGTCGTTCATCGGAACCTCGTCCGCGGGCGGTGCAGCCTCGATGGCCGCCGCAATCTCGGCGTCGAAGGGCGGGACGATCTGGACGCCGCGCCCGTCGCCCTGCGCGACGGTGCCACCCAGGTAGACCTTGTAGCCGTTGTCCGGGGCGGGGTTGTGTGAGGCGGTCACCATGACGCCCGCGTCCGCGTCGAAGTGGAGCATCGAGAATGAGGTCAGCGGGGTCGGGTTGGCCTGGGGCAGCGCGAGGACGCGCACGCCGGCGGCGGAGGCCACACGGCACACGGCCGTGGCGAACTCGGAGGACCCGTGGCGGGCATCGCAGCCGACCACGAGCGTGGGCGTACCGGTTACGTGGCGCTTGACGACCTCGCACAGGCCGGCGGTCGCGCGGATGACGACCGCGAGGTTCATGCGGGACTCGCCCGGACCCACGACGCCTCGCAGGCCGGCTGTGCCGAACTGGAGGGGGCCGTTCATGGCAGCCCCCACGCGGGCCGCCGCCTCCTCGTCGCCACGCTCCGCGGCCTCGATGTCGGTGCTTAGGGCGCAGGCCGTGGCGGGGTCCGGGTCATGGCTCGCCCACTGGCGGGCGCGCTCGAGCAGCTCCATCGTCTTTAATCCTCCAGTCCTGCCAGGATGGCGTTGGTTGCGGACACTCCCAGGCGGGAGGCACCGGCCTCGATCATGGCCAGGGCGCTCTGCGCGTCTCGGATACCGCCCGAGGCCTTGACTCCCAGGGCGTCGCCGACCGTGGCGCGCATGAGCGCGACCGCGTGGGTCGAGGCCCCGCCCGCAGGGTGGAAACCCGTCGAGGTCTTGACGAAGTCCGCGCCCGCCGCCATCGAGGCCTTGCAGGCTGCGACGATCTCGTCGTCCGTCAGGGCGGCGGACTCGATGATGACCTTGAGGATACGCGGGGCGGGGACGACGCGGCGCACGGCCGCGATTTCCTCCTCGAGCTCACGTAGGCGCGCGTCCTTGAGCAGCTCGAGGTTGATGACCATGTCGATCTCGTCCGCGCCGTCGGCGACGGCCTGGGCGGCCTCGAAGGCTTTGACCTGGGGCTTGACCGCGCCCGACGGGAAGCCGACCACGCAGGCGACCTTCAGGCCCTCGGGAACGTCCAGGGGCAGCATCGAGGGGGACACGCACACCGAGAAGGTGCCGGCCGCGGTACCCTCCTCGACGATGCGGGCAACGTCCGCCCGGGTGGCCTCGGGCTTGAGGATCGTGTGGTCGATGAGTGCGGCCACGTCACGCTTATTCATAGAACTACTTTCTTGTCGCATCACAGCTGGGCCAGGGGCAGGGCCAGCTCCATCATGGTGGTAAAGGACGTCTGGCGTGCCTGAGCGTCGGTGGCCTCGCCCGTGACCAGGGAGTCCGAGACCGTGAAGATACCCACGGCCTCGACGCCCGCGTGGGCGGCGGTCGCGTACAGGCCCGCGGACTCCATCTCGACCGCGAGCACGCCCATGCGCTGCCAGGCCTCATTGAAGGTCGGGTTCGCGTTGTAGAACGTGTCGGAGGAGAGGATGTTGCCCACGTGGATCGGCACGTCGGCCTCGCGGGCGCGGCGCACCACGTCCTCGATGAGGCGGAAGGAGCCGATCGGGGCGTAGGAGCCGGGGATCTGGTACTGGTCAAGGAACGCCGAGTTCGAGCACGCGGCCTGGGCGACCACGACGTCGTACAGGTTGACGTCTGGCTGCAGGGCACCGCACGTGCCCACACGCACGAGGCGCGTGCAGCCGAACTCGTGGATCAGCTCGTGGGCGTACAGCGAGATCGAGGGGATGCCCATGCCCGATCCCATGACGGATGCCGGGGTGCCGCGGTAGGTGCCGGTGTAGCCCAGCATGTTGCGCACGGCGTTGAACTGCTGGGCGTCCTCCAGGTATGTCTCGGCGATGAACTTCGCGCGCAGCGGGTCTCCGGGCAGGAGGATCGTCGGCGCGATGGGGGCGGTGGGGTTGATGTGCGGTGTCGAGCGCATGTGTCCTCCTGTGGTGTCGAGGAGCCCGGGGCTCCGTCGAGGCTTCTTTACCCTTGTCGCAAGGCTATGCCGTGCAATTGAAATGTGTCAACGAGTGCTTTGACAAATGTTCTCATCCGCTTGGGGTGCTATCGTGCACCCCGCGCGGGGTTGCCCCACGCGGCCGTTCCAGCAGCGCCAGGGCCAGGTCCTGGTCGACCACCAGGTGCGTGGCCAACCCCATGTGAAGCGCCGTGTCCAGCGCCTCCGCTTTATCGCGCCCGCCAGCAACGAGCACCCGCACAGGGCGAGAGCGCAGCTCATCGAGCGTAATGCCAACCGTCCTGCGGTCGATCGACGCCAGGGCGACGTCGCCCTCGCGCGTGAAAAATCGTGAACACGCGTCCCCGACCGCGTCGCGCAGGAGCGCCTCCACCTCGTCGTCCTCGAGCTGTCCGAGGTTGAGTGAGAGGGCCTCACGTCCGAGGGAGCCAACGGTAAACACCGCCACGTCCACCCCGCGCCCCTCCTCCAGGATCCGCTCGATCGACCGGTCGCGGCGCACGATCGAGAGCATCGCGGTGTCCTGGAAAATGACGGGCAGCGGCAGGTAGCGCGGCTGGGCACCGAAAGCCTCGCAAAAGGAACGCATGATCTCAAAATCGTGCGTCGCCCTCTCAGAGAAGGACGCCCCGCCCTTGAGCTGGACGACGCGCACGCCCACGCGAGGGGCGCGGGGCAGGTGGGCCGCGAGCGCACTCATCGTGCGCCCCCAGGAGACGCCGACGCTCATGCCGTCGCGTACGAGCTGAGCCACCACATCCGCACCGACGCGGCCGACCTGCTCGATGGCCTCGCCCTCGGTCATGTCGGGGCCGTGGGCGACGCGAGCGCAGGCCAGGCCGAAGCGCTGCTCCAGCCGCAGGGCGATCTCCGAGGCGTCCTCGCGCGGATCGTGGATCTCAATGGTGACGAAACCGCGCTCGCGGCCATGCGCGAGGAGTTTAGCGATCGTGGGGCGCGACAGACCCATGCGGGTGGCGACCTCGGCCTGGCTCAGGCCCTGCTGGTAGTAGAGCTTGACCGCCTCGATCGACTGTTCATCGCGCCGTTCCACGATTCCTCCTCCCTGTACGCTCGCGGCTGCCCGCCTTTAGGACACCGTCTCCAGGACGACGCTACGCGGCTCGGGGATCACACCGTCGGCGATCTCGATGGCACCGGAGAGAGACTCCAGGGCGCGCTTGATGCGCCACTCATCGTCGGTGTGGAGCGTGAGCAGGGGCTGGCCCGCCACGACGGTGTCACCAGGCTTAGCGTGGATCTCGACGCCGGCACCCGCCTGCACGGGATCCTCCTTGACGGCGCGGCCAGCGCCCAGCCTCCACGAGGCCACGCCCACGGACAGGGCGTCCATGCCCACGACGGTTCCCCCGGCCTCGGCGAGGACCTGGTGGGTGTGCGCGGCGCGCGGCAGCGGCGCGTCCGGGTCTCCGCCCTGCTCGCGAATCATCGCGCGCCAGCGGTCCATCGCGCGCCCGTCCGCCAGGGCTGCCTCCACGTCGGCGTCGCTCACCCCCGCGAGGTCGAGCATGTTGCGCGCGAGCTCGCACGTCAGCTCGACGACGTCGGAGGGGCCGCCTCCGGCGAGGACCTCGACGGATTCCTCCACCTCGAGGGCGTTGCCGATCTTTCGTCCCAGCGGCACGGACATGTCGGTGAGGAGGGCGCGCGTGGCGACCCCCGCGTCGCGTCCGAGGTCGACCATCGTGCGGGCGAGCTCGCGCGCGGCGTCCAAGTCCTTCATGAAGGCACCCGATCCGACCTTGACGTCCAGGACGAGGGCTCCCGTGCCCTCGGCGATCTTCTTGCTCATGATGGAGCTGGCGATCAGCGCAATAGACTCCACGGTCGAGGTAATGTCTCGCAGGGCGTAGAGCTTCTTGTCTGCGGGCGCCAGGCCCGATCCCGCCGCGCAGATGACCGCGCCGCAGCCGGAGCCCAGCTGGGTCATGATCTCGTCGTTGCTCAGCTGCGCGCGCCACCCGGGGATCGCCTCGAGTTTGTCGAGGGTGCCGCCCGTGTGCCCCAGGCCTCGGCCCGACAGCTGCGGGACGGCCACGCCGAAGCACGCGACCAGCGGGGCCAGGGGCAGCGTGATCTTGTCGCCGACGCCGCCCGTGGAGTGCTTGTCGGCGGTCGGCTTGCCGATGCCGGAGAAGTCCATGCGCGCGCCCGAGCGGATCATCGCGTCCGTCCAGCGGGCGATCTCGCCCCGATCCATGCCGCGCAGGAAGATCGCCATCGCCAGGGCGGCCATCTGCTCGTCCTTGATGACGCCCTTCGTGTAGGCGTCGATCGTCCAGTCGATCTGATCGGGGCTCAGCACTCCCCCATCTCGCTTGACGCGAATGATGTCAACGGCATCAAAGAGAGCCATCGTGTCCTTCTTTCTCTTCCGACGAGGCCGGGGCCGCCTGGGCGACGCTCGACAGGTCGTGGGGTCCAAACGCACCGGGCAGTACCTCGGTCATGGGCGCGACGCCGTCGGGCATGAGGACCAGGCAGGACGGCCCGCCGTGCTCGTAGATGAGCTGGCGGCAGCGCCCGCACGGGGCCACCGGCTCCTCGTTGCCGTTGACGGCGACGACCGCGACGAGGGTGCCGCCGCCGGAGCGGATGAGGTCGGAGACCATGCCGCACTCGGCGCACAGGGTGACGCCGTAGCCCGCGTTTTCGACGTTGCAGCCGCTGACGAGCCAGCCGTCTGCCGTCAGGCCCGCGGCGCCCACGGGGAAGTTCGAGTAGGGGCAGTAGGCGTGCTTCATGGCCTCGACGGCCTCGGCCAGCAGGTCGTCCCAGTCAATATCTGTTGGATCCATGCGGATTCTCACTTCACGTAGGGAATGTTCTCAGCGGCGGGGGCACGCGACTTGCCGACGAATCCAGCGACGGCCACGATCGTGACCACGTAGGGGATCATCGAGACGAGATCGGCGGGGATCGCGGGCTCGATATTGGGCAGCATGCGCGCCAGTGCCTGCGCGAATCCGAACATGACGGCCGCACCCATGGCACCCAGCGGGTTCCACTTGCCCAGGATCATGGCGGCCAGGGCGATGTAGCCGTTACCCGCGGAAATGTTGTCCGTGAACGCCAGGCCGGAACCGATCGTGAAGAACGCGCCGCCCAGGCCAGCGAAGGACGACCCCAGGATCGTGTTGAGGGTGCGCGTACGCTCCACGTTGATGCCGACCGTGTCGGCGGCGCGCGGGTGTTCACCGCAGGCCCTCAGCCGCAGGCCCCAGCGGGAGCGGAACAGGAAGAACGACAGAGCGATGACGGCCGCGTACATGAGGTACACGAGGATCGACTGGTTGAACAGGACCGGTCCGACGATCGGGATCTCCGACAGGCCGGGGATCTTGATGTCGGACAGCGAGAACTGGTTGGTGTTCAGGCTCCCCGGAGCGTCTTTCATGATCGTGCCGTAGAAGAACGTCGTCAGGCCCAGCGCCAGGACGTTCAAGACGACGCCGACGATGATCTGATCCACCCCGTACTTGACGGAGAAGAGAGCCAGGAGGGATCCCAAGAGGGCACCCGCGAGGGGCGCCGCGACGAGGCCCGCGTAGGGGGTCTGGAAGTACGAGGCCGCCATGACGCCCGCGAACGCGCCGACCAGGAGGTCGCCCTCGATCGCGATGTTGACGACGCCCACGCGCTCCGAGATGACGCCCGAAAGGGATCCGAAGATGAGGGGCGTCGAGATCGCCACGGTAGACACCAGGGTCGAGGTCAGGGTGACGACGCCAGAGGACCCGGAGCCCGCGTAGAACAGGAACCCGAGGATCGTGGAGAGCCCGACGACGGCCATGCCGCCGACGCGCGCCCACGCGGGCTGGGCGGCGCGCCGCAGCGTCGCCGCAACCGTCCATGCGGTGATGGCGATCGTCAGGGCGGCGAGTACCCACACGATGGGAGCACCCGCGGTGACAATGTCGGGGATCTCGTAGGACTGCGACTTGTCGTTGAGGCGCAGTGTCATGTCGCCTCGAGTAGCTGCCGCGAAGACCACGAGCAGCACGCAGGCGGCCACGTAGATGCCGGGAAGCTTCCAGGAGCGCTTGGCCTCGACCTGAGTGACCGCGCCGGACTCACTTGTGCTCATCAGCGTTCCCCTTTCGCGTGTTCGCCGCGAGCGCGCGGACATCGGGCAGACGGAACAACCACCGCACGAGGGCGGGTGCGGCGATCAGGAGGACGATGACTGACTGCAGGATGAGGATCATGTCGATCGGCACGCCCTTGGCCTGCATCGTGTAGCCGCCCGCCTTGAAGGCGCCGAAGAGGAGTCCCGCGCCGAAGGTTCCCCACGTCTTGTTTCGGCCCAGCAGGGCCACCGTGATCGCGTCGAAGCCGATCGAACCGGCCACGTCACGCGAGACGTACCCGATCGTGCCCAGGGCCTCGTTCGCCCCGGCGAGTCCGAGGAACGCGCCCGAGAGAACCATCGTGATCGCCGTAATGCGCTCGACCGAGATGCCGGCCGTTCGGGCTGCGGCCGCGTTCGCGCCAACCGCGCGGATCTGGAATCCCAGGGTGGAGCGCTCAATCAGCCACCAGAAGGCGACGAGGGCGACGAGGGCGACCAGGAACCCGACGTGCAGCTTGAAGGGGGCGGGCAGGAGCCGCGCAAGGGCCGCGCTCTCCGCGACCTTGGGAGTCACCGGCTGATTCGTTCCTGGCACCTGCCAGGCCTTCTGCGCGAGGGTGTATCCCAAGCCCAGCGTCGCAATCGAGTTGAGCATGATCGTCACGATCACCTCGTTCGCACCCGTCTTTGCTTTCAGAACGCCCGCGATGCCGCCGTAGAGGCCGCCCGCGACGATCGCAACGAGGAGGGCCACCAGCGTGTGCAAGACCGGCGGCAGGTTCACCGAGAAGCCCACCCACACGGCCGCGAGCGCACCGACGATGATCTGGCCCTTGCCGCCGATGTTGAACAGGCCGGCCCGGAATCCGAGCGCCAGGCCCAGGCCCGAGATGATCAGCGGGATCGAATAGAAGAGAGAGTCCGTCAGCGGCTTGATCATGCGAACAGCGTTCGCCGCGTTCGGGTCCACGATGGAGCCGCGGAACATCGCGTAGTAGGCATCCACCACGGACGCCCCCGACAGCGCGATGAGGATCGCGCCGACGACGAAGGCGATGAGGACGGCCAACACCGAGACAAACCACTGCGAGCCAAAGACCCTGGTCACCGAGTCAAAGACCCGGGTCGCGATGCCCGGCCCGTTACTCGAACGTGCGCTCATTGCTCCTCCTTTCGAGGCGCCCCGGCGTCCCCAGCGGATCCGGAGGAAGCCGCCACGGCCTCGTCCAGGGGGACGCCGGCCATCATGAGGCCGAGGACGTCGCGGCCCGTGTCCGCCGGGACGATGCCGACGATGCGTCCGCGGTACATGACGGCGATGCGATCCGCGAGCGAGACAACCTCGTCGAGCTCCGAGGAGATGAGCAGGACCGCGCAGCCCTGGTCACGCACGTCCACAATCCTGCGGTGAATGAACTCGATCGAGCCGACGTCGACGCCGCGCGTCGGCTGATTGGCGACCAGCAGCGTCAGGTCACGCGACATCTCGCGGGCCACGACCACCTTCTGCTGGTTACCGCCCGACAGGGAGGACACCGGGTCCTCGATGGCCGTCAGGCGGATGTCGTATTCCTTTTCCTTGTCGCGGGCATTGCGCGTAATCGCACCGCGCTTGAGGGAACCAAAAGACGAGAAAGACGAGGAGCGGAACTGGTCCAGCACCAGGTTGTCCGCGATCGAAAACGAGGCGATGATACCGTCCGTCGACCGATCCTCGGGGATGAATCCGACGCCCGCGTCCAGGGATTCGCGAGGCTTAGCACGCGTAATGTCGGCGTCCTCGAGTCGGATGACCCCGCTGTCGGGTGTTTGCAGGCCCAGGATCACCTCGGCGAGCTCCGTTTGCCCGTTGCCCTGCACGCCGGCGACCGCCAGGATCTCACCGCGAGGAACATCGAAGGACACGTGATCGAGCAGCGGAACGCCACCCGCCCCCAGCAGAGACACGTCCTCGAAGGACAGGCCACCGCCCGCGGGGCGCGCGGGCTCCTTCTCCACGCGCATCAGCACCTCGCGCCCGACCATCTGCGTGGCCAACGAGGCCTCGGAATCGCTCGGGGACGCGTGCCCCACGACCCGACCACGGCGGATCACCGTGATCTCGTCGGCCACCGCGCGCACCTCGCGCAGCTTGTGCGTGATGAACACGATCGAGGTCCCCGCGTCGGCCAGCTGACGCATGATCGTCATCAGCTCGTCCGTCTCCTGCGGGGTGAGCACCGCGGTTGGCTCATCGAGAATGAGGACCTTCGCCTGGCGCGACAGCGCCTTAACGATCTCCACCCGCTGCTGGGCACCCACCGGCAGATCCTCGATGAGGGCGTCAGGGTCCAGGTCGAAACCGAAACGCGCCGAGACCTCGCGCACCGTCTGGCGGGCGCGCTCGCGGCTAATAATCCCAGCCGGTCCGGTCGGCTCGAAGCCCAGGGCGATCGACTCGGCGACCGTAAAGACGGGGATGAGCATGAAGTGCTGGTGCACCATGCCGATACCCGCCGCGACCGCGTCGCCCGGGCCCTTGAACGTCACGGGCTCGCCGTCAATGAGGATCTGCCCCTCGTCAGGGGCGTGCATCCCGTACAGGACGTTCATGAGCGTGGACTTGCCCGCGCCGTTCTCCCCAAGCAGGGCGTGAATATGCCCCTCCTCGATCGTTAAATCAATCGAGTCGTTGGCGGTGAGGGGGCCAAACCTCTTCGTGATCCCCCGCAGCTCTAATTTCATTCCTTCGACCTTCCCCAGCAGGTGGGCGCACCCCCCGATGCCCGTGTGGGGCTGGCAGCGTCACCGCCACCAGCCCCACACCCGTCGCATCACTTCGGGGCGTTCTGCGATTCGATGACGAGCTTGCCGGACTTGATGTCGTCCGTGAGCTTGGCCAGGTCCGCCTTGAGCTCGGCGGACACCTTGTCGTCGAAGTCGTGGAACGGGGCGATCGAGACGCCGCCGTTGGCCAGCGTGCCCACGTACGGGGTCGAGCTGAACTTGCCGTTCACCGAGTCCTGGATCGCCTGCTCGACCGAGGCACCGATCTCCTTCATGACCGAGGTCAGCACGATCGAAGAGTAGTCGGGGTTGGCCTCGTACCAGTCGGAGTCAACGCCAATGATCCAGGTGTTACCGTCCGCCTTGGCGGCCGCCGCCGCGCCCAGGCCGACCGGGCCCGCGACGGGCATGATGATGTCCGCGCCCTGCGAGATGAACTGCTGGGCCTGCTCCTTGCCCAGCGTCTGATCGTCGAAGGACTGCGTGAAGGAGCCGTTCTGCGCGGCCTTGTCCCAGCCGAGCAGCTGCACGTTCGTGCCCTTGGCCTTGTTGTAGGCCGCGACGCCGTCAGCGAAGCCATCCATGAACACCGTCACCGAGGGGATCTGGATACCGCCGAAGGTGGCGACCTTGCCGGTCTTGGTCATGCCCGCGGCCACGTAGCCGGCCAGGTAGGCGGCCTCAGCCGTGTTGAACAGCAGCGGACGCGCGTTGTCCAGCGTCACCGTGTTGTTGTTACCGTCGTTGAAGCTGGAGTCGATGAGGGCGTAGTGCACGTCCTTGTTCTCCTCGGCGGAGGTGTGGACGGCCTTCTCCAGGTTGAAGCCAACGCCGATGATCAGGTTGCAGCCGTCGGACACCATGGACTCCACGTTCGGGTTGAAGTCCGCGTCCGAGTTGGACTCGGCCGTGTTGATCTGGATGCCGAGGCTGGTCTGGGAGGCCTTGAGGCCGTCGTAGGCGGACTCGTTGAAGGACTTGTCATCCCAGCCGCCAGCGTCAGAGACCGCGCAGGCCTTGAACGAGGTGGCGTCCTTCGCTCCGCCGGACTGGCTGGTGGTGGTTCCTCCACCGCCGCCACAGCCGGCCAAGGCGAGTGTTGCGACTCCCGCCGCAGCGAGGAGCTTCGTGAGGTGCTTCATGAGTGTTTTCCTCCGTTGATGTGGATTCTTCCTTGAACCGGTGGCGGCGCGGGCCGCGGATCGTGTCCGCGCAACCATTGCGCGAACATTTGTCATGATCGACTTTTACGCCTGATCCGAGTCTCCCGCGCCACCCCTACCCTGTCAAGGGCTACTTGTTTTCGCTTTGGTAACGATTGCAGCGGCGCCGAGCGAACACCCCGACAACGCCGATCGCTCCAACAAACATCGCCCCGGTCAGGCCACCCAAGTCCGCGCCCGTGCGGGCCAGGGATCCCTTGGAAGACTTCGTGTTCTTGTGCTGCGCAGACGGTGCCGCCTGGTTGCCGGATTGGGTGTCACCCGCTGCGTCAGCCGACGGGCTCGGGTTGGGCGTCGCCGCGCCCGCGCAGGTCACGGGAATCGTCAGGCCATCCCCGGCCTCGACGACCATCGCAAAGTCGGTGGCGACCGTGACGGGCACGTTTACGACCTCACCGGCAGCCTTGCCCTCACATGCGCCCACGACTGTCACGGTCACGCTCGCCTGCCCCGCACCATCGGTCGTGATGACCGAGGCAGCGTCGGAGGCGTGCGCGTCCACGAGGGAGTTATTGACCTCGGCCACGGCCTGCACTCCCCCGGCGCTCACGCGCACCTTCGAGGTAATGGATGGCCCCTCGGAGAAGGACAGGCCGCGCAGCGGGATCGTCACCGTCGAGCCGTCGGCGACGGGATCCGTGGGCAGGGTCAGGCCGATGGAGGACTTGGCCTCGCGCGGCGTCAGGCCGCCCGTCGCCTGGATCGAGCGGGCCGCCGCCCCCGAGTGCGCGCCCAGGTAGGCGTTGAAGGAGTCGCGGTCCAGGTTTCCGTTCGTCGTGGCCGCTCCCCCGCGGGTGAGGGCCTCGAAGGAGTCACCGCCCGCCAGCAGGAAGGTCACGGAGCCGACCGTGTACGTCGCGTCGGCTTTCAGCGGCTCACCGTTGATCGTCACCGACGTGATGCGCTCCCCGTACGGCCTGGCCGGATCGTAGGTGTAGCGCACGTTTGAGGACAGGCCCAGCTTGAGCATGGGCCGAGAATTCTGCGAGTTCAGGTCCGTCTTCCACTGCTGTTCGAGCGCGTCCTTGAGGTCCGATCCCTTGAGGGTCACGTAGCCGAGTTCGTTGGAGAAGGGTTCGACCTCGTAGGTCTGCGCATAGGTGATCGTCCCGTCCTCGTTCGGCACCAGGTCGGCGCGCAGGCCTCCCGCGTTGATCATGCCGATGTCGACGCTCTTTCCGTCGGGGGTGAGGATCGTTTCGCGCAGCGAGTCGGCCACCAGGTCACCCAGCGAGGACTCGATGCCTCGGTTCGATCCGGGATCCGTCGCCCCCTCGGGCGTCGTGAAGACGCCGCGCCTGAAGGGCTCCGTGTACCCGGTCGCGACGACGCGCTTGCCGGCTTCCTTCGAGTCGGCCTCGGCTTGATCGACGATCGCCTGGGTGTCCGGGTCCGCGCCGCACTGGGCGACCTCGGCGGCGGGGATGAGGATCGAGTCAGCGCTGGTCACCTGGCGCGTCGCGGGATCGATCGTCAGTCGGATCAGGCCCAGGTTGTCCGTGTAGGAACCCGACGCGATGCCCGCCAGGCGCGGGTTGGCGGACTCGAAGGACTCCACCGAGTTGACGTGGTCAAACTCGTAGGGCACGTGCGTGTCCCCGCCCATGAGGCCGTCGACGTCCTTGCCGACCTTCGTGTAATTGTTCTTCACGTCATCGTCCAGCATGGCGATGACGACGTCGGCGGTGCCGCTAGTCTTCAGTTCGGCGGCCAGGGAGTTGATGCGCACAATCGGATCCGTGAAAGTCAGGCCCGCCGTCGTTCCGGGACTGAGCTTGTAGGGCACGTCCTGAGCGATCGCCCCGATGAAAGCGACCTTCATGCCCGAGGGCGACGTCCACAGCTTGTAGTCCCCCAGGTAGGGGGTGCCATCCCCGTAAGTGCCCATGCCCTCGATGTTGGCGCCCAGATAGGGGAACCTCGCCTGCACGAATTCACTCGGATTGGAGCCGTCGACGCGCTGCTTGAAGACGGCCTGCCCCATGTCCAGCTCGTGGTTGCCGATCGTCGAGGCCAGCGGATTCATCGTGTTGAGGGCCGCGATGGTCGGGTTGTCCTTGAGCGCGCCGGAGATGTAAGGGGACGCACCGATGTTGTCTCCCAGCAGGGTGAACGAGGAGTTGGGGTTCGTCGCGCGCGCCTTCTTCAGGTAGCAGTTCATCGCGGGCAACCCGGCCTCGCGCACGACGCCCTTCTTGGCGACCTGCTGGATGTGCCCGTGCACGTCCGTGAGGTTGTAGAGGTCCAGGGTGATCGGCGAGGCCTCGTTCTGCGAGGCTTCATCCTGTGGGGCCGCGAGCGCGGCTGCGGGCAGGGAAGCCAGGGAGAGGGCGGCCGCCGAGGCGAGCGCGAGGCGAGTCCATGGTCTGCGCATGGGTGTGTTCCTTTCATCGGGGCGGCACCGAAGCCGCGTCCTGCGTGGTGGGTGTGGAGTTCGTGATGTCAGCCGCGGCGGCGGCGACGGCGTGAGACGAGGATGAGCCCACCGCCGATGGCGGCGAAGAGAATCCCGATGCCGATTGCCCGGTCGGCATCCGCACCGGTGCGCGCGAGGCCGCTCACCGTGGCAGCGCGCGTGGGCGCCTTGTGGGACGAGGCCGTGGCCGCCCTCGAGGGAACCGGAGCGGGCGACGCGGAGGGAACTGCGGGTGACGGGGCCGCGCTGGGGGCGCTGGACGGGTCGGCGCTCGGCGTCGGTGCCGGGGCGTCCCCGCGAAGCAGCGTGAGCCCGATGAGCTCGGGGTTGTGGTCCGAGGAGCGGTAGGGGTTGTCCGCCTCGACCGCCAGGTGGGCGTTCATGCCGGCCCTCGAGTACTCGAAGGCGATGGATTCCTGAGCGTTGACGGCCCAGCTGGTGACGCCCGCCAGGAGCGGCTTCGCGGCCGCGTTGGCGAAAACGTGGTCGAGGGATCCGGAGCGTCCCGCGTAGACGTAGGAGGCCTCGCCCGCACCGGAGACGCGCTCCCAGCCCGCAGCCTCGAGGGCCTTGATCGGGTCCTCCTGCGAGTAGGAGTTGAAGTCGCCCACGAGCAGGGTCGGCTTGTCCGCGAATCGGGCGGCGAAGGACGCCAGGGCCCCGGCCTGGGCGACGCGGATCGCGTTCGCGTTGCCCTGACCGTCCCCGCTGTCAACGTTGCCAGCAGGCGCGCCTTCGGGCGCGGATCCCTTCGACTTGAAGTGATTGGCGACGACCACGAAGGTCGCGGGCGCGGCCCTCTCGGTGGTCACACGGGCGAACTCCTGGGCGAGGGGCTGGCGTGCCAGGCCCGTGAACGCCGGGTCGTCGTGAATCAGCGAGGGGCCGACGGGGGCCACGGTCGCGGGCTTGTAGATGAAGGCGATGCGGATGACGTCCTCGGCCTTGGGCACGGACCCGGGAGACGGCACATACGCCCACGTCCCGGCACCCGCATCCTTGTTGAGGGCCTCGACGAGGCGCGCGAGAGACGCGTCGCGGTCCGTCCCCACGCCCACGGCGACGGGGTTTTCGATCTCCTCAAGGGCGACCACGTCGGCCTTCAGGGCGTTGATCGCGGAGACGATCTTGGCCTCCTGGTTGGCGAAGGCCTCGCGC
>CAUSHZ010000025.1:0-27044 GCA_963531605.1 uncultured Actinomyces sp. | reverse complement strand
ACAGGCATAAAAAAACAAACAAACACACTATCGAGTTCACAAACAACACCCACACGATCAAACGCACACGAGTATCTCGCTTGCTTTCGAAAGGTGTTTCACGCCATGTTTCCGTGACCCGAGCTTCTCGCTTCGTTCACTGCCGTTCGGCGCAACAAGGAAAACAATACGCACTTCTCCAGGCATCGTCAAATCAAGCAACATCGCATCCCCACGGGGAGCCTTTTCGCGGAATATCGCCATTTTCTCTCACTTCGCGCTGCCCACAGAGCTCAAAATCGACAAATTTAATGCTGCAGACCACAAGGATTTAGGCGAAATGTGCCCCAGCGCTCGTTACATTCCCGAGTAATCCCGCGTGAGCACGCTTTCCATAAGCGCCCAAACTGCCCACATGGCCGAAGTTATCGCTCTTTTTAGCAAAGTCTTTACCTTCCGTTGACCGAGGCGCTATACTTGCTCCCATCAGCGCGGCCTCGCCGCGTCCACGAACATCCATCAACGCTAGGAACAACGATGAACGGAACCCTGCGTCCGACCTTTGATCTCGCCGGCACCCTGGATACGATTTCAGGCTTCATGTATACGTATCTGCTCGTCGCGCTTCTGATCGCGGTTGGCCTCTTCTTCTTCCTCTTCACTCGCGCGCTTCCGCTGCGCATGTTTATCGAAGCGCTTCACGTCGTCATGGAGCCTCCGAATAAGGAAGGTGGCGTCTCCTCCTTCCGCGCTCTAATGGTCTCTACGGCCTCGCGCGTAGGCGTCGGTAATATCGCCGGCGTGGCGACAGCCGTGACGCTGGGTGGTGCCGGATCCGTCTTCTGGATGTGGGTGATTGCCACGCTCGGTGGCGCTTCCGCCTTCATCGAGTCCACCCTCGCACAGATCTACAAGAAGCGCGGTCCTCACCACTCCTACGGCGGCCCCGCCTACTACATTCAGACGGCTCTCAAGCAGAACTGGCTCGCCTACCTCTTCGCCATCGTTCTGATCCTTACCTACATGGGTGGCTTCAACCTGCTGGCTTCCTTCAACGTGGCCGATACGTTCACCCAGTACAGCTGGGCGAACAAGTGGACTCCCTGGATTGTCGGTGGCATCCTCGCGATTCTGATGGCAGGTTCAATCCTGGGCGGCACTCGCCGCCTGACCGATGTCACAGGCTTCCTCGTTCCCGTGATGGCAATCATCTACCTGGGCGTCGGCGCGGTCGTCATCGCCGTCAACTACCAGAACATTCCCGCGATGTTCTCCGCGATTTTCCACGGTGCCTTCGACTTCGAGTCGATTTTTGGCGGCTTCGCCGGCTCGGCGATGATGTACGGCATCAAGCGTGGCCTCTACTCCAACGAGGCCGGTGTCGGCTCCGCTCCGAACGCCGCCGCCTCCGCCTCCGTGTCCCACCCCGCCAAGCAGGGCCTCGTCCAGATGCTCTCGGTCTTCATCGACACGATGATTATCTGCACCTTCACTGCGTTCGTTGTCCTCTCCTCGGGCGTCGGCGAGGACGGCGGCGTGACGGGTGCTCCCCTCGTCAAGGACGCAATGGCCACGGTTCTCGGCCAGAGCGTCGCGCAGGTCTTCATCTCGGTCGCACTGTTCCTCTTCGCGTTCACCACGCTGGTCGGCAACTTCTACTACGCCGAGGTCAACTTCCGCTTCCTGCTGCGCAAGATCGAGATCAAGCACTGGATGCTCACAGCCTTCCGTCTCGTGGCCGCCGGCCTCGTCTTCTGCGGCGCGCTCCTGAAGTTTGAGGTCGCGTGGAACCTGGGTGACATCCTGATGGGTCTCATGGCGCTCATCAACCTGCCCGTCATCGTGTTCCTCGGCAAGATCGCCGTCGACTGCGCCGACGACTACACCGCTCAGCGTAAGGCGGGCCTTGACCCGAAGTTCCGGGCCTCCTCGATTGGCCTGAACCCCGCAGAGTTGGACTACTGGCAGGATAAGGCTCCTGCCTCCGCCCAGGACGCTGCCGAGAAGACCACCGCGTAAGGGGTCTCTCCCCTAGCAACCGGCCCCGGCCTCGTCTGAAATGTACGGACGAGGCCGGGGCAAGTTTATGCGCGCATGCGCGGCGGTTGAACGCCGCAGGATTCCTAGGCGTCACCCAGCCAGACCCGGATCCGCACTACCCCGGTGTACCCGCACGCGGACAGGGCGCGAGCCACCGCATCGGCGGCCCACCCGAGCATCTCAGGACGGTCGTGCGGGGCACGCAGAACGGCAGTCACTCCGGTGCCGGAGGCCGTGGAGGACTCCACAGAGAGCCCCATCTGCACCCACGAGGCCACGGCCTCGTCGACGCCCAAGCAGGACATAACCTGTCCCTCATATCGCACGCTCGCCTCCACGTAGATGAGTGGACCGGGGATCACCAGAGACGAATCGAGCGAGCCGATCGGCAGGCTCCCGTCCTCGAACGGCATGTTCGCGGTGGAGCGCGCGTAGCCCGGCGGCAGGTCACACTCGAAGACGCACTCGTCGACGCTCACATCGGCGACGAGCTCGAGGGTGGCCACGGAGGCGATCACAGCGGCCACGAAGGGGATGCGTCTGTTGGTGTCCCCGAGCCACGTGTCGACGAGGGCGTGGCACATCGCGCGGCCGGTGGCGTCCGTGGCATACTCCCACGCCATGCCGGGCGCCCTCTGCCCATCAACGCCCCTGCCGAGCGACGGCACCTTGATGTCTCCCACGAAGAAATCGAAGGCGTAGAGCCCGTGATGGGTGCGATTATCATCGAACTGGGTGAACCCCAACCCCGTGCCGACAAGCACTGACAGAAACGCGTCGTAGAGGCACAGCGGATCCTCTGCGAAACACCGCGTCGCGTGAGGCGCGCGCGGGGTCATTTGCCCGTACAGCCACGCCTGCATCGCCACGTAGCGCTCCTGCGAGGCGCGATCGTTGACCGTCATGGGAACCTCCTTGTTCGCAATCCAACGCTTGCACACTCATTATCGCAGAGAAAGAAGACCCCGGCCTCGTCCGAGTGACAGACGAGGCCGGGGCGAAAGTCGAGGCGGAGCGCTCAGCGGGTGGCGAGCAGGGCCTCCTCGGCCTCCTTGGTCCACAGGCCGGCGGCGTCGAGCTTCGCGGCAACCGTCGGCAGCTTCTCGGCCAGTTCGGACACGGGGGTCAGGCCCAGGTCGTGCATCATCGGGAAGACCATGATCTTGCCGCCCGAGGTACGGTCCATCACCGCGTTGATGGCGTCGCCGAAGCCCGCCATGCCGGTGATCGCCCACAGGGAGATCGTGGTGTCGATGATGCCAGCCTCGATCTTGCGCAGGACCGTGCGCATGTCGGAGACGTCCGAGCCGGAGGTGCCCAGCATGAAGATCTGACGCTCGATGATGCCCTGCAGGTCGAAGTCGCCGAACGTGCCGGCCGGGATACCGGCAAACGCGTTCAGGATGCCGCCCTCAGCCAGCAGGTCGACGGCCTGGGAGACCAGCGCGGGGACGGGCACGAGGCACGTCGCGTAGGTGTAGCCGTATTCCAGGGGCGTCGAGGAGGTGTTGACGATGTCGAGCGGCACGCCGTTCTTCTCGGCGGTCGGGCCGACAACCTTCGTCAGGTTCTCCAGACGCTCGTCCGACAGGTCGGTGCCCACGACGCTGAGGCCGGGAACGCCGGAGGTGACGGCGCGCATCGTGTGCATGACACCCATCGGGCCGGCGGCGCCGACGAAGACGCAACGGTCGTTCTCGCGCAGATCGCCGTTGGCGGGGATCCAGGCGTAGCCCTCGCGCGGGTCCGAGCCGGTCGTGCCGCAGAAGCGGGTGAAGTCGTAGTGGACGCGGCCGATGTCCAGGGACACCTTGCGCGAAATCTTCTCGCCACCCAGGACGACACACATGGTGCCGCGGGTGCCGATCAGGAGCGCGGCCTTTTCGATCGCGTCGGCGTCAGCACCGAAGAACACGATGTCGTCGAACTCGCCTTCGACGCCCTCGATGGCGTCGGCGGCAACGCGCACGACCTCGGCGGGCTTGTGCTCGGCGGTCAGAGCGTCGATATCGCCCTCACCGACGACCAGCAGGCGGCCGCCGTCGGCGACGTGGTTGCGCTCGGCCCACGCGTAGGAGCCCTCGACGGTCGCCCAGGGCTCGATGAGGCCGACGGCTGCGGCCGACGGGCCCTCCGACACGTGGATGAGGAACTCTTCGCCGTCCGGGGACACGACGCAACGCTCGTCGACGACAACGAACTCCTCGAGGGCGCCATCGAAGTTGTAGCCGAAGGCTCCGTTGGACTTCGCGGTGCGCAGGTGCTTCCAGTCGGCCTGGACCAGCAGACGGTCGCCGACCTTGAAGTGCGTGACCTTCTCGCCGACCTGCACGACGCGGACGACGGGCTCGTGACCGGGCGTCACGGCCTCCTGGTTCGGGTGGTAGGACGGAATGTCCTTGAGAGCGTCCAGGTCGATACCCGCCACCACGTCCGACTTGCGCGGGTGGCCATCGAACTGGTGGAGCAGCTTCGTATCAGAGAAGCAAATGCCGCAGGCTTCGACCTCGAGCATGATCTGCGTCGGGCCAACGGGGTCAACGGGCTTCGCCGGGTTAACGACGAACTCTTCCTTGCCGACGATCTGAATCGCGTACTGGGTGGAGGGAATCTGGGTCATGACTGACTCTTTCACTGGAAAAACAACTGGACGTGGAAAGAAAGGACGAGGCCGGGGAGCTGGCGAGAAACCCGCATGTGTCCCCGGCCTCGTGACACTGTCAGGAGAGCATCACCTGGCCGCCCGTGACGGGCACGGCCTGGCCGGTCTCGTATTCCTGCTCGACGATGTAGAAGATCGCGCGCAGAACGTCGATGCCCTGGGCGCCGCGGCGCATGGGGACCTTCGCCTCGTAGAACTCCTTGACGTCGGCGACCGTCTTGGCGCCGGGGACCTTGCCGGAGTTCAGGTACTGGACGAAGAGGCCGCGGTCCGGGTCGGACCAGAGGGGGCCGTCGTAGAAGTTGCCGGGGCAGATCGCGTTGACCTTGACGCCGTGGGCAACCATCTCGAGGGCGAAGGACTGGACCAGGCCGATGCCGCCGAACTTCGAGCCCGCGTAGGCGGCGTTCTTGTTCGAGCCGACGAGGCCGGACTTGGAGTTGATCTGGATGATGTCGGTCAGCCACTCGGGGGCGGTCGAGTGCTGGCGGGCCAGGAGCTGGCCCAGGTGCTTGGTGACCAGGAAGAAGGCCACGTAGTTGATGTCCGTGGACAGGCGGAACGCGGAGGCGTCCTGCTCGAGGACGGAGCCGGCGCGCACGATGCCCGCGTTGGAGACGACCAGGTCGAGGCCGCCGGTGACGCGCTCGATCTCGGTGGCCATCGCGGCGACGGAATCCTCGTCGGCGACGTTGACCGTGATCGGGTGGGCGACGCCTTCGCCGCCGAGCTCGGCCGCCTTGGCTGCCGCGCCCTCGCCGTTCAGGTCGGCGACGTACACGAAGCAGCCGGCGTCCACCAGGCCGCGCGCGATCTCCGCGCCGAAGCCCTGGGCGCCGCCCGTCACGAGGGCGACGCGACCGTTGATGGCGCGCTCACCCGTGGCGGTGGCGCGGACCTCGAAGGTCTCCTCGCCGGCGCGCACGACGACGGGAAGCTCCGTCTCCTTCAGGGAGCAGGGGCAGACCTCGGTGAGCGGGCCGTCGAAGGTGACGGTCGGCTCGGCCGAGCTGGGGGCCACGATGACGGGGCGGCGCAGGGCCTTGAGGAAGAGCCCGCGTACCTCGGGGGCGTTACTCATGATGTCTCTCTTTCTTGACGGTGATCGTCAGTTAATCGATGTGGCTCGGGCGGCAACAGCGGCGGCGTCCTCGCCGTCGGCAATCGCGCGACCCAGGGGTGCGTACTGGCTGATGCGCTCAGCGAGGGCCTCGGGGGTCAGGCGACCCGTGCGGCCCAGCAGGTGCAGGGATGGATCCACGGAGGACAGGGCCTCGTGCGCGACGAGGGCCCACGTGGCCTCATTGAGGTCAGCGAACTCGGGGCGACGTAGCTCCTCGCAGGTGAAGCGCTGGCGGGGCTGGTTGATGTCCACGCCCGAGATCTCGAGCATGCCGTGGGCGGCCGCGAGCGCGTGGATGCGCTCAAGCTGCTCGGGGGTGTTGCGCGGGGGCATGTAGGTGACGGCGCGTAGGCCGATCGACTCCATGTACTCGAAGAGCTCGTCGAGGAAGTCGTCCTCGAACTTCTCGGCCTTCTTGTCGCCCGTCGGCGAGGCGGACACGTCGCCCAGGTAGGCGTAGGTGGCGATCGCGCCGACCGAGTCGGCGAACTCGACGACCTCGGCGGCGCTGGGCAGCTCGTCGGTGGGCTGGATGTAGATGCGATCCAGGTAGTTGGCCTTCAGGACACCCAGCAGGTCGTACATGAGGTGCGGGTTGTCGGCGTCGGACAGGACGCGCGCGAGGGACTCGGGGATCTCGACGCCCATCGAGTCCAGGCCCTGGACCAGGGCGGGGCCGCGACCGAAACCGCGGATGAGGGCCGAGGCCATGGCAGCCAGCAGGTGGCGCTCGGTGATCCCGCCGCCATTGGCGTACTGCGAGATGCCGACCATATCAGAGCGCGGGTCGAAGGGCTCCAGGCCCAGGTCGGTGAGGATCTTGTTCGCGCTCTCGGCCATGGCGAGGGTGCGCTCAAGTCGGGCGGCACGCTTGGGGGCGAGCCACTCGGCGACCTTCTCGCGGGCCGGAGCTGGCACACCCTGCACCGTCATGTATGCGACGCCCACGGAGTCGGGGTTGTTGAGCTTGCGCTGCGCGAGCGGCGTCCCCTCGCCGAAGCGGGCGCGGATCTCGAAGCCGGTAACGGAACCCATGCCCAGGATGCGGGTCGCCTCGCTCATCTCAGCGGCGGCGCCGATCGAGTCGTGGTCGACCGAGCCGACGACGCGCAGGCCGTTGCGGCGCGCGAGCAGCGCGGCGTGGGTGGGCGTATAGGGGCTGAACGAGAAGCACGTGTGGATGTGGTTGTTCGACTCGGGCACCCAGCTGGGGAAGTGCTCGTCGGCCACGCCGGCGCGCAGCGCCTCGATGCGCTGGGCCGGGGTGGCAGCCGGGTCGTTGGTGATGTCCATGGGTTCTGCCATCTCTTCGTTGGGTGGAGAAAAACGGTGATGAAACAAGTATGTGGGCGAGGCCGGGGCACGGTGAGGAGGAGTGTGGCCCCGGCCTCGCGGGCTCGCGTCAGGGAGTGCGAGCCAGGGACGGGGGCGGGCCGGAAAGGGGAACAGCCCGCCCCCAGCGCCTCAGAGGCCCGCGCGGTTCAGGCGCGCGATCTCGGCCTCGGTCGCGTGCTTCGTGGTGGGCACGTGGCCGGGCAGCGGGAGGATGCGCTCGTGAATCGCGTCGAGGATCCAGGAGACCTGCGGGAAGAAGTACGACTCCATCTCGGGTCCGGGCGTGATGCCGTTGCGCGAGGCCACGACGGCGATCGGCGCGTCGAGCGCGTCGAAGGCCAGGGTCTGCACGTTGGCGGCGACCGTGTTGAGGAAGGAGCCACGCTCGACGGCGTCCGAGGTGAGGACGAGGCGACCGGTCTTCTTCACGGAGGCGATGAGCTTGTCGTAGTTGAGCGGGGCGACGAAGCGCAGGTCGATGACCTCGGCGCTCAGGCCGTACTTCTCAGCCAGGACGTCCGCGGCCTCGAGGGCCTTGTACACGGTCGCGCCGTAGGCGGCGATCGTGATGTCGGTGCCCTCGCGGCGGATCGCCGGCTCGCCCTCTTCGGTCTCGTAGTAGCCCTCGGGCACGCCGCCGGGCTCGAAGTCCTCGCCCTTGTCGTAGAGCTTCTGGCTCTCCAGGAACACGACCGGGTCGGTGCCGGCGAGTGCCAGGTTGAGCATGCCCTTGGCGTCGGTCGGGGTCGTCGGGAAGTAGACCTTCAGGCCCGGGATGTGAGCGACGAGCGCGCTCCAGTCCTGGGAGTGCTGAGCGCCGTACTTCGCGCCCACGGACACGCGCAGGACGAGAGGCATCTTGAGCAGGCCGGCGCTCATCGACTGCCACTTGGCCATCTGGTTGAAGACCTCGTCACCGGCGCGGCCCAGGAAGTCGCAGTACATGAGCTCAACGACCGCGCGGCCACCTGCCATCGCGTAGCCGACGCCGGCGCCCACGATCGAGGCCTCGGCGATGGGCGAGTTGAACAGGCGACGGTAGGGCAGGGCCTCGGTCAGGCCACGGTAGACGGCGAAGGCGCCGCCCCAGTCGCGGTTTTCCTCGCCCCACGCGGCCATCGTCGGGTCGGTCTTGAAGCGGTGCAGCATGGCCTCGAACAGGCCGTCACGGAACTGGTACATGCGCATCTTGGAGACGGGCTTGCCATTCTCGTCGACGGAGGTACGCACCTTCTTGGCCAGAGCCTTGACGCGCGGGTTGTCCTCGAGGTCGATCTCGGGGGTCGCGTCGTCGAAGGCCTCAACCTTCTCGTTGGAGTACATGACGGAGTCGATGTAGCCGTCGGCGACGCGCGGCGTGGCCTCGTCGTCGATCGAGAGCTTGAGGACCTTGACGAGCTTCTCGGTCAGCGAGGCGGTGTAGCCGTCGATCTCGTCCTGCGTGGTCAGGCCGTTGGAGATGAGCAGGTTGGAGTACTCCTTGATGCAGTCCACCTGCTCCCACAGCTCGACCTCTTCCTTCGTACGGTACGAGGAGGCATCCGACGGCGAGTGGCCGGAGAAGCGGTAGGTGATGGTGTCCATGAGGACGGGGCCGCGGCCCTCCTCGAGGATCTTCTTCTTGCGGGTGGTCGCATCGGCGACGGCCAGCGGGTTGAGGCCGTCGACGCGCTCGGCGTGCATGGCCTCGGGGTTGAGGGCCGCGCCCACGCGGGCGAGGATCTCGTAGCCCATGGTCTCGCCGAAGGTCTGGCCGCCCATGCCGTAGAAGTTGTTGAAGAAGTTGAACAGGATCGGCGGGTTGCCACCGTCCTCCTCGCGCCACAGCGAGCGGAACTGGTCCATGGACGCGAAGTTCATGGCCTCCCACACGGGGCCACAGGCCATGGCGGCGTCACCGATGTTGGAGATGACGATGCCGGGCTTGCGGTTGATGCGCTTGAAGAGGGCCGCTCCGTTCGCGATGGGGGCGGAGCCACCGACGATCGCGTTGTTCGGGTAGGAACCGAAGGGCAGGAAGAAGGTGTGCATCGAGCCGCCCAGGCCGCGGTTGAAGCCGGACTTGCGGGCGAAGATCTCGGCGAGGGCGCCGAAGAGGATGAAGTTCTCGGTGAGGTCCTTCGTGTCCTTGTAGTCGATCTTCTCGGCGTAGGACAGGGTCTCGCCGCCGAGGAAGCCCTTCATGATGCCCTCGAGCTGGCTCTCGTCCATCTGGTGCATGGCCGAGTAGCACTTGGCGAGGATCTCGCCGTGGGAGCGGTGCGAGCCGAAGATGAAGTCATCGGGCGACAGCACGTAGCTCTGGCCGACGTAGGCGCTCTCCTGGCCGATGCCGAGGTGGGCGGGGCCGGGGTGGTTGTACTCGACGCCTTCCCAGGCGCCGGTCTTCTTGATGGAGTCGAGCATCGACTCGAAGGTGCGCACGACGATCATGTCGTGGAGCATCTGGACCATGCCCTTTTCGCCGTAGCGGGCGATCTCGGTGTCACGGTCGAAGGTGTACTGGTTGACGGGGACCTCGGGGAACTTCACGTACCCGGGGCGACGCACCTCATTGGGGTCGATGATAAGAGACTGAGTCATTGTTCTACTCTTCCTTGACGTAGTTGTTCGTTAGAGCTTGACGGCCCACGCGGCTTCGCGGATAACCTCGGACACCGTGGGGTGCGGGAAGACGACCTGGCGCAGGTCCTCGACGGTCAGTTCCATCTCGAGGACGGCCTGAGCGCCCCAGATCATCTCGGCGGCGTACGCACCCAGCACGTGGATGCCCAGCACCTGGTGGGTCTTGGGGTCAACGAGGATCTTCGCCTCGCCGGGGGCCTTGAAGCCGTTCTCCGCGATGAAGCGGCCGGACATGAGGGCGGGAACCTTGGCGACGAGGACCTCGCGGCCTTCGCGCTTGGCAGCGGACTCGGTCAGACCAACGCCGGCGGCCTCGGGGATCGAGAAGACGGCCCACGGGACGGTGTGCCAGCGCATGACCTCGCCGCGCTTCTTCGCGGAGGGGTCGAGGATGTTCGCCGAGGCGACCTCCGCCATGCGGTAGGCGGCGTGCGCCAGGAGGGAACGTCCGGTGACGTCGCCGATGGCCCACACGTTGGGCAGGTTGGTGCGCATCGTGTCGTCGACGACGATGCCGCGGTTGATCTCGAGGCCGGCTTCCTTGGCGCCCCAGCCCTCCGTCGCGGGACGGCGTCCGACGGCCATGAGGACCACGTCGGCCTCGACGCTCAGCTTCTCCTCGCCCTTGGAGTAGTGGACGGTGCCTCCGTCGAGGGACTCGACGCGGCAGCCCAGCTCGAAGGTCACGTCCTTCATGGCGGCGCGGGCCTTGGCGGCCAGGTCGTCGTCCATGAAGGGCAGGATCTCGGGAGCCATCTCGATGACGGTCACCTGGGAGCCGAGGGTGGCGTACAGGGAGGCGAACTCAACACCGATGACGCCGCCGCCGATGATCGCCAGACGCTTGGGGACCTCGGGCAGCGAGAGGATGCCCGTGGAGTCGACCAGCGCCGGGTTGTCCTGGGTGCCGGGCAGCGGGGGCATGACCGGCACGGAACCCGTGGCGATGATGACGTGGTCCGAGGTGTAGGTCGTGCCCTCGACGGTCACGCGACCGGGGGCATCCAGGTGGCCGCGGCCGTTGATGACGGTCACGCCCGCCTTGCGCTCGGTCGCGGCGACGCCGGCGACCAGGCCGCCCACAACCTGATCCTTCCAGGCCTGCATCTGCGTCCAGTTGACGGCCACGCCCTGGGCGTCCACGCCGAACTGGCTGGCTTCCTTGGCGTGCAGGTAGTTCTTCGCGCCGTTGAGCAGGGTCTTGGTGGGGATGCAGCCCACGTTCAGGCAGGTGCCGCCCAGGTACTGCTCCTCGACGAGGGCGACCTTCTTGCCCGCGTGTCCGAGGCGCTCGGCAGCCACGTAGCCGCCGGGACCCGCGCCGAGAACGATGACGTCAAAATGCGTGTCACTCATGAGTATTCCTCTTTCCTCAGGCCAGAACGGTCACGTCGATGTTTTCGATGGCGGCGACCAGGTCGCGCAGGAAGCGCGCACCGTCCGCGCCGTCGATGACCTGGTGGTCGATCGTCAGCGACAGGGTGAGGCGCTGCTCCACGCCGATCGAGCCGTCGGCGGCCACGGTCGGGCGCGGGGTGATCGCGCCGACGCCCAGGATGGCCGTCTGGGGCAGGTTGATAACGGGGGTGAAGGTCTCGATACCGAAGGAACCGACGTTGGAGACCGTGAAGGTGCCGCCGCTCAGGAAGTCGGGCGACAGGGAGCCGTCGATCGCGCCGCTGGCGAGGCGCTTGGCCTCGTCGGAGAACGCCTTGAGGCCCAGGGCCTGCGCGGAGCGGATGACGGGAACGATGAGGCCGCGCGGGGTGTCGCACGCGAAGCCGAGGTGGACCTGCTCGAACTCGGTGAGGACGCCGTCCTCGAGGTGAGCGTTGAACGCGGGGTACTTGAGCAGGGTGCGCGACACGGCGAAGCAGACCAGGTCGTTGAGCGTGATCTTGTTCAGGCCCAGGGCCTCGTCCGCATTCTTGACCTTCTTGCGCATCGCGAGGATGCCGGCGGCGTTCGCGGTGGTGTTGAGGGTCAGCTGCGCGGTGGAGGTCAGGGACTCCATCATGCGCTTGGCGACGACCTTGCGCACGCCCTTGAGCGGGGCGGAGGTCGAAGCGCCGGGGAAGTCGGCGGCCGCGGCGGGGGCTGCGACGGGGGTGGCGGGAGCGGCCTCGGGGGCGCGGCCGGCGTCAGCGACGGACACGCGTCCACCGATGCCGGTGCCTTCGGCGGCGCTCACGCCGGCGGCGCGCGCGGCGGAGGTCAGGACGGGGCCGGCGGCGATCGCGGCGGCAACGTCACGCTCGATGACGCGGCCGTGGGGGCCGGAGCCCTCGGCGATGGCCGAAGCGTCGACGCCGTTCGACGCGGCGAGGGCGCGGGCGCGCGGGGAGACAGCGCCGGTGGCGCGCTCGGTCGCGAAGGCGGGGGCAGCGGCCTCGGGGGCGGCGGTCTGCTCGGCGGGAGCGGCTGCGGCTTCGGTGGGGGCAGCGTCGCCACCGGGAACGAGGCCGGAGATGTCCTCCCCGGGCTCACCGACGATGATGAGCGGATCCTTCACGGGGACCTCGTCGCCTTCCTCCCACAGGAGCTTCAGGACGGTACCCTCGGCGGTCGAGGGAACCTCCATGGTCGACTTGTCGGTCTCGATGGACGCGAGCGTCTGGTCGACGGAGACGGTGTCGCCTTCTGCGATCATCCACTCGACGATGATGCATGACTCAACAGAGTTGCCCAGCTGGGGCATCACCACGATGGTGGCCATGTAATTCCTCCTAGACGATGCGCAGCTTCGTGCGCTCGGCCAATTCCTTGATGGATTCTTCGGGGATCTCATCGTCGGTGATGATTCCGGTGACCTCGTCGATCCCCATGAAGCTGACAAAGCCGGCTTCCCCATACTTGGAGGAGTCAGCGAGCAGCCACGTCTCTTGTGCGCGGGTGCGCATAATGGAGCCGACCTGTCCACCTTCTACGAGCTGGGTGGTCAGGCCGCGATCAACGCTGAACCCGTCGGTTCCAAGGAAGGCGACGCGTGCGTTGAAGTCATTGATGGCGCGCTCTGCGACCGGACCCACGAGGGACTCGGACTCGGCGCGGAAGTGCCCACCCGTCAGCGTGATGTTGAGGTTCGGGTTGGAGCGGGCGTTGGCGAAGACGAGCACGGAGTTGGTGAGCACCTGGACTCCGCGCTTGCCGGTGAGGTACTTGACGATGAGGGCGCAGGTGGTGCCGGCCTCGATCATGATGCGATCGTCATCGTGGATCATGTCGGCGGCGGCGCGAGCGATGCGCTCCTTGATCTCAACACGATCGTTCTGGCGCAGGTGAATGTTGCGGAAGGTGGTGGGACGCGCTCCTCCGTGCGTGCGCACGAGGTAGCCCTGCTCGTCGAGAGACTTGAGCGAAGCGCGCACGGTGACGGGCGAAACTCCCAGATCGGAGGCAAGCTGCGCGACGCTCACCTCACCCTCCCGGGCGAGGCGGTCCAGGATGTAGTTCGTGCGTTCTTCTGCACGTCCCATGGGGCACCTCTTCGCGGAATCAGCGACATTCTTTGTCGCTTTAGCTTTCGTTAAGAACAGAATAGTCACTAAAACGAAAGTATGCAACATCACGAGAACAACATTCACACGCGTGCACCCACCGCGCACAAACGTTCAAGGCAACGCTGCCCATTCTTCGCAATTCAATGATATTGCAAGGATAAATGCGCTGGTGGGTGGCTCCCTCGAGCCACCCACCAGCTATGAAACTCTCAGCCCCACCCCGGAGCCACCATCCAGTTGAAACGAAAACGAAACGAAAGCGCTCGTCACCGATCCAACAAGGCGTGCCCTGGGGCGGCAAACGGGTTTTACTCCCCGGGCTGGCGAACGCCGACCGTCAGGAGCAGGTTGCCGTACAGGCGCTGCTCGCCCGTCGCAACGATGATGCCGACGTTCTCGTCGCGCGCGGCATCGTAGAAGTCCCAGCGGGAAATCTCGCCGAACTCCACACCGGGCAGGGCCGCGCGGAACTCGTCGTGGATCGGAATCTCCACCGGATCAGCATCGGGGGCGGGGGTCATGATCTCTGCGCGCTCGATCGGAATCGTGCGCTTGAGGACGTCGAGCACCTGGCTGACATCCAGGAGACCCGGGGCAAGGTTGAGCGAAATGAGTTCGCAGCGCGGGTTCACACCCGTGGTGTGCGGGTAGTTCGCGTCCGCCAGCAGAATCTTCGAGCCGTGGCCGGCGGCCGCGAGCGCGCGCAGGAACTGCGGGTGCGTCATAGGTCCATAGAGCATGAACGTGCCTTTCTTACAGGTGGGAACTGGCCCGGATGACCAGCTCGGGGTCGAGGACGATGTCCTGTGAGGGACCGCCGCCCATGAGCGAGCGCACGAGGCGCACGGCCGTGCGTCCGAGGCGATCGAAGGGCTGGTGGATTGTCGTAAGCGGAGGTGCGTAGGAGTCCGCACCGTCGATGTCGTCGAAGCCGACGACCCGAACGTCGCGAGGCACCACTCCCCCGCGCTCGTAGATGTAGCGCATGGCACCGAGGGCCAGCTGGTCGTTCGCGGTCTGGATGCCCTGGGGCAGACGACCAGCCGCGCGCATGACGTCGTAGCCATCGCGGGAGTCCCACGAGTCCGGTTGAAGAACGACGGGCTCGATGCCGTAAGACGCACACGCCTGCTCGTAGCCGAGCCTGCGCATCTGAGCATCCGACCAGCCGGCCGGGCCCGAGATGTGGACGACGTCGGTGAGTCCCTGGGCGAGCAGGTGCTCGGTGGCCAGGCGCGCCCCACGCACGTTATCGACAGCGACGGTCGAGATGCCGTCGAGGCCCTTTTCGCTCGTCAGGACGAGGACGGTCGGGAAGCGCCTCCCCGATTCAATCGCAACGTCGATTGTCGGATCCTGGCCGCCCAGGATGATGACGCCGTCGACGTCGAAGGGAGCAAAGTCGCTGCGCAGCTGCCCGTCGGGCCCGTACGCGTAGGACAGGGACACGTGGTACCCGGCCTGCGACGAGGCGTTCAGGATCGACAGCAGCACACGCCCGTGTCCGTGAAACATAGGCGCCGCCAAGACGACGTGAAGGACATTGGTGCGCTTGGCCGCGAGCGCTCGCGCCGCGTAGTTGGGCACGTAGCCCAGCTCCTCGACGAGTTTCGCAATGCGCGCGCGCGTCTTTTCGGAGACCTCCGGGTCCCCACGCACGACGCGCGAGACCGTGTTGGTCGAGACGCCTGCCCGTCGCGCGATGTCGGCGAGGGAGACCTTCTTAGCCGCGGGTCGGGACGTGGACATGGGTCGCTGCGCTGGCTGCGATGACGGAGGCGCGGTCTGCCTCGGCGAGGTCGCCAATGGTTTCGAGCTGGGCGAGGAGGGAACCGAAGGTCGAGGCCTCGATGGGGCCGCGCACAACGGTGACTCCCGAGATCTGGGCGGTCAGGTCGCACAGGAGGCGGTTGCGCGCGCCGCCGCCCACGAGGTTGAGCTGGTCGGGGGCCTTTCCGGTGGCCTCGGTCAGCTCGCCGATCGCACGGGCGTAGCGGCGGGCGAAGGACTCGATGATGACGCGCACGTAGCCCGCCATGGAGTCGGGGCGGGCCGCGCCCTGGGCGTCCAGGGCCTCGTCGATCTTGCGCTGCATGTCGCCGGGTGTGGCGAAGGCTTCCTCGTCCGGGTCGAAAACGCCGGAGGCGGCAGGCAGTTCGCGCGCCTGGGCGACCAGCTCGTCGGTGTCGGTGGGCGTGCCCTCACGCTCCCACTGGCGCTGAATCTCCTGGAGGATCCACATGCCCGTGATGTTGAAGAGGGGGCGTACTCCCCCGTCGGTGCGCCCCTCGTTCGTAATGCCGAGGTCGAAGGCCGCGTCGCTCATGAGGGGCTGATCCTCGATGGCACCGAGGACGGACCAGGAGCCGCAGGACAGGAAGTAGGCGCGCTTGCCTTCCTCGATGGGCAGGCCGTGGACGGCACAGGCGGAATCGTGGGCCCCGCCGCGCACGACGGTGAGGGTTTCGAGGCCGGGGACAGTGCAGGGGCCGACGACGGTGCGGTCGGCGGCCAGGTCACCGAACCAGCCGCGCGGGATGCCGAGACGGGTGAAGACCTCGTCGTTGAAGTCGCCGCCGCCCGGGGTGAGCAGGCCGGAGGTCGAGGCGATCGTGCGCGACCATCCGACGACGCCGGTGAGTCGGTACGCGAAGTAGTCGGGCAGGAAGAGGGCCGCGGCGACGCGCTGCGCATCGGCGGGGCTTTCCTGCAGGTAGGCGAAGAGCTGGTTCGCCGTGTTGATGGTGGCCGGCTGGTTGCCGGTCAGGTCGAAGAACTCGCGGTCGCCGATGCGATCACGGAATGCGTCAAGGGTGCGGGAGGTGCGCTCGTCGCGGTAGGCGATGACGTCGCCGACGAGCTCGCCGTTCTCATCGAGGGGAGCCCAGTCCACGCCCCACGTGTCAATGGAGACCGCGCGGGCGTCCGGGAACTGCTCGAGGGCCTTCTTCAGGCCGGTGATCGTCTCGGCCTCCATCGTGGCCACGTCCCACGTGAGGGTACCGTCTTCGCGGCGGCGGGCCTCGTGCTTGAAACGGTGGATGTCGGTGACGTCGAGGCGTCCGTCGTGCAGCGTTCCGGCGAGGACTCGTCCGGATGCGGATCCAAGGTCAACAGCAAGTACGGTGGTCATTGAAGGTCTCCTGCTCAAAACGCCCTCGCGCGGCGTGTCCCGTCGTTGGGTTCTCGTGCGGCTTTCCTCATCGGCGAGGCCGGGGCTTCGATCCCGGTGGTGGTGCCCCTCGTGGGGGCGAGCCCGGCCGGGCTCGGGGAGAGAGGACACCCGAGCCCGGCCGGTGGTTGCATCAGCGGTACATCGGACCGAAGGTCTCGCAGGCGCGGAAGTCCGCGGCCTCGAGGGACTCGGTACCGAACAGCGACCACGCCTTGGGACGGAACACGCGCTCCGCGGGGACGTTGTGCATGTTGACCGGGATGCGCAGCATCGACGCCAGCGTGATCAGCTGGCCGCCGATGTGGCCGTAGGAGATCGCACCGTGGTTGGCGCCCCAGTTGTTCATCACGTCGTAGACGCTCTTGAACGCGCCCTCACCCGTCAGGTTCGGGACGAACCAGGTGGTGGGCCACTCGATGTTGGTGCGCTCTTCGATGGTGAAGGCGACCTCGTCGGGCAGCTCAACAGTGTAGCCCTCGGCAATCTGCAGGACCGGTCCGAGGCCGCGCACCAGGTTGATGCGGCACATCGTCACGGGCATCTCGCCGGAGGTACGGAAGTGGGTCGAGAAGCCGCCGCCACGGAAGTAGCCGGTCGAGGCCGGGTGGAAGGTCGTGGCCTCGAGCGTGGCCTCGCGGTCCTCCTCGGTGAACTCGTACCAGGGCTTGATGACGTTCTTGCCGTCGCGCACGGCCTTGCCGGCGCCGTCCAGCGTGGTCGAGCCGGAGTTACGCAGGTCGAGCAGGCCGGCGGCCGCGCGGCCCTCGGGCTTCCAGCCGGTGGCCTTCTCGATGGACTCGGGGCTCCAGTAGGTGCGCACGTCGGAGAAGATCTGCGGCGTGTTGGTCAGCAGGTAGCCGAACAGCATCGAGGCACCGTTGAGCGAGTCGTTCTCGGTGGCCACGACGGAGGGCTGGCGGATGCCGGTCCAGTCGAAGTTCGTGTTGAGGATGGTCTCGAGCACGTCGCCGTTGGGGAAGTGGTCGGTCCACTGACGCTGGCCCTGGAAGCCGGCCGCGATGGCGCCGTGGCCGCCGGCCTCTTCCTCAAAGCCCAGCTCGGCCAGGCGCGGGTTGCCGTGCATGAGGTCGCGGGCGATGAGCGTCATCTTGGTGACGAACTTCCACCAGTCCTCGTGCTTCTCCGGGTACTGCCACTCCGGCGGGTTCCAGTCCTTGCCCTGCTTGAAGTTCTCGCGGATCCACTGGTAGGCCTGCTCGTACTCCTCGGGATCGTAGATGCCCTCATCGATGCGGCGGGTGAACTCGGACATGTCGATGTACTCGTTGCGCATGCCGAGGTAGGAGCCGAAGAAGTCGGGGTCGACGACGGAGCCGGCGATACCCATGGAGACGGAGCCCATGGACAGGTAGGCCTCGCCCTTCATCTGCGCGACGGCCAGGCCGGCGGTCGCGTAGTCGAGGAGGCGGGTGCGCACGTCCTCGGGGATGGAGGTGTCGTCAGCGTCCTGCACGTGCTCGCCGTAGATGCCGAAGGCGGGGATGCCGATCTGGGCGTGGCCGGCCAGGGCGGCGGCGAGGTACACGGCGCCGGGGCGCTCGGTGCCGTTGAAGCCCCAGATGGCGTGCGGCATCGCGGGGTCCATGTCGGTGGTCTCGGTGCCGTAGCACCAGCAGGGGGTGACCGTCAGGGTCAGGCCGACGTTGTTCGCGCGGAACTTCGCGGCGCAGGCCTGGGCCTCGTGGACGCGACCGATCGTGGTGTCAGCGATGACGACCTCGACGGGGCTGCCGTCCGGGTAGCGCAGGTTGGAGGTGAAAAGCTCGGCGACGGACTTCGCCATGTTCATGGTCTGCTCTTCGAGCGACTCACGAACGCCCTTGCGGCGGCCGTCAATAGTGGGGCGGATTCCGATGCGGGGGTGGTTTGTCATTATTCCTTCATCCCTCATGATGACGTCGATGTCGGAGCGCGGGGGCGCTCGCCCCCTCGGATCCTTTGAATAAAAAAGTGCCGGGTCCGCGGGTCCCGCCCCACGTGAGTGGAGCGGGACCCGCGGCGGGCCACCGGTTCAGTTTGTCACTTCCCCAGCCCCGGCCTCGTGCCCGATGGAGCTATCGGCTCACTCGTAGAGGTTCGCCTTGATCTCAGCGCTGTCGATGTTGGTCTTGTCGTACCAGGCGAAGCCCGAGTCGATGACCTTGGGCAGCTCGCCCTTGTTGATGGCGGCGACAGCGGCCTTGACCGTGTAGTAGCCGATCTTGACGGGCGACTGGGTCACGGCGCCGGCCTCGGTGCCGGCCTTGATGGCGTCGATCTGGGTCTTGCCGGAGTCGAAGCCGACAATGGTGACGTCCTTACCGGTCTCCTGCGAGCCCTGGACGATACCGGAGGCAGCGGCCTCGTTCGAGCCGTACATGCCGACGATGTCATCGTTGGCCTGGATGATGGCCTTGGAGGTGTCAGCGGCCTTGGTGACCTCACCGGCGATCTGCTCGTCGAGGAGCTTCAGGTCGGCGGGAGCGTTGGCCATGAAGTACTCCTTGAAGCCCTCGCAGCGCTGCTTGCCCGTGGTGGAGGTCGAGTCGTGGCAGACCATGCCAACCGAGCCCTTCTTGCCCTTGAGGAGCTCGATCATGTGCTTGGCGGCCTCGGCGGCGGCGGCCTTGTTGTCCGTCTGGACGGTGGTGACGGGGATGTCGGACTCAACACCGGAGTCGAAGGCAACAACCGGGATGCCCTTGTCATGGATCTCGGTAAGCAGGTCGGCGGCAGCCTTCGAGTCGAGGGCAGCGAAGCCGATGGCGGCCGGGCCGGAGTCCAGAGCGGACTTCAGCTGGTCGGTCTGCTCGGTGACCTTGGTCTCGTCCTGCGGGCCGACGAACTTGACCTGGTAGCCCAGCTCCTCACCAGCCTGCTCGGCGCCTTCCTTCACGGCCTGCCAGAAGCGGTGCTGGAAGCCCTTGGAGACGAGGTAGATGGTCTTGGTGCCATCGCCCTTGACCGCGGCCTTCTCCCAATCCTGGGTGTTGCCGGAGGTGTCGACCTTGCTCGCACCCGAGGAGTCGCCGGTCTTTGTGTCAGCCGCAGGAGCGGAGGAGTCCGACGAGGTCGTGCAGGCAGCCAGGCCCAGGGCCATGGAGCCGACGGCGGCGGCGGCGAAGATACGTCCGATGGGGCGCATTGGTTTTCCTTTCGTGGGGTGGCGGGGTCATTCCCGCCCTGGTGTGTGTGAACCGACGTCGGTCCACGATGGGTTGAATGAATGGGTAAGAATCAGGCGGCGTTCTCACGAACGCGGCGGATGTTGTCGATGACGACGGCCAGGAGCAGGACGATACCGGTGACGACGAACTGCCATTCGGCGGCGATACCCATCATCGTCAGGCCCTTCTTGAGGGTCTCCATGATGATCGCGCCGACCAGGGCGCCGGGGATCGAGGCGCGGCCACCCGAGAGGGAGGTGCCACCGATGACGGCTGCGGCGATAACGTTGAGCTCCATGCCCACGCCCTCAGCGGGCTGGACGAGGCCGCCACGCGAGGAGTAGAGGACGGCACCGATGGCCATGAAGGCGCCGGCGACGACGTAGATGATGATCTTCCACAGGCGGACGTTGACGCCGGAGAGTCGGGTAGCCTCCTCGTTCGAGCCGATCGCCAGGGAGTAGCGGCCGAGCAGCGTCTTGTTCATGAGGAACGTGGCCAGGAACGTAAGGGCCACGAAGATCAGGACAGCGTTTGCGACACCGGGGAAGATCTCACCACGCGCGATGGCCTTGTAGCCGGTGTTCGCGATCGTGATCGAGGCCTTGTCGGAGATGATCAACGCCAGGCCTCGGGCGACCATCATCATCGCGAGCGTTGCGATGAAGGGCGGCAGGCCCAGGATGGAGACGTTGAGGCCGTTAACCAGGCCGATCGCCATACCGACGAGCAGCGTCAGAACGAGGCCGAGGCCGAGCGGCAGGTTCATCTTGTCGCCCGCCAGGAAGATGCCGGCCATAACGGCCACGAGGCTCATACCCGTACCGACGGAGAGGTCAATGCCGGAGGTGGCGATAACGAAGGTCGCGCCCAGGGCCATGACGCCCGTGTAGGCCGACTGCAGGACGATGTCCAGGTAGATGTTGGGCTTCGCGAAGCCGTTGGCTGCGATGCTGAAGAACAGCAAGATGACGAACAGCGCAACCGTGACGAGCATCAGCTGCATGTTGTTCTTCATGAAGGTCTTGAAAGGCGACGGCGCCTCCAGGCCCTTGTTGTCGACGACGGTGCTCACGCGACTTCTCCGTTCGCTTCTTCCTGGCCGACGGTGGCCAGTTCCATGATGTTTTCTTGGGTGGCGTCCTCGTTGTTGAGGGTGCCGATGATGCGGCCGTGGGCCATGACGGCGATGCGGTTAGCCAGGCGCAGGACCTCGGGCAGCTCCGAGGAGATCACGATGATGGCCTTGCCCTGCTTCGCCAGGTCCTCGAGCAGCGTGTAGATCTCATCCTTCGCGCCCACGTCGATGCCGCGCGTCGGCTCGTCGAAGATCAGGATGTCGGCGTCGCGCTCCAGCCACTTGGCGACGACGACCTTCTGCTGGTTGCCGCCCGAGAGGCTGCGCAGCTCGACGTCCACGGAGGGGGTGCGGGTACGCAGCTTCGCCACGTATTCCTTGGCGACCGCACGCAGCTTCTTGGTCGCGACGACGGTCGCGGTGCTGAAGTGGTCCATCGCAGCCATACCCGTGTTGAAAGAGATGTCCTTGTCGAGGAGCAGGCCGAACTGCTTGCGGTCCTCGGACAGGTAGCCGATGCCGTTCTTCACGGCGTCGTTCGCGCCCTTGATGCTGACCTTCTTACCGTGGACGTAGATATCGCCCGAGGTGTGGGGGTCAGCGCCGAACAGCGCGCGGGCGACCTCGGTGCGGCCGGCGCCGACCAGGCCCGCGAAGCCGAAGATCTCGCCCTTCTTGACCTCGAAGGAGACGTCGTGGACGACCTTGACGGTCGAGAGGTGCTCGACGCGCAGGACGGCCTCGTCGGAGAGCGGCTTGGTCGTGGGGCGCGCGTCGGCGGGGACCTCGCGGCCAACCATCATCTTGACGACCTCGCTCATGGGGGTCGAGGCCGTGTCCACCGTGCCGATGTACTTGCCATCGCGCAGAACCGAGATGCGGTTGGTGAGCTCGGTGAGCTCGGGCATGCGGTGCGTGATGAAAATCAGGCCGGTCGTCGGGCACACGAAGTCGCGCACGAGCTCGAACAGGGATTCGGTCTCGGTGGTCGTCAGAGGAGCCGTGGGCTCATCCATGACGAGGATCTTCGAATCAAAGGACAGCGCGCGTGCGATTTCCACCATCTGCAGACGCGCAACCGGCAGGTCACGGCAGTAGGCGGTGGGATCGATGTTCATGTTGAGGCGCTCGAAAAGCTCGCGCGCGTCACGGACCATCTTGCGGTCGTCGACGTAGCCAAACTTGGACGTGCCGGGTCGACCGATGTACAGGTTCTGGGCGACGGTCAGGTCAGGAACGATGTTGAGTTCCTGGTGGATGATCGACAGGCCGAGGTCACGTGCGTGCTCCGGCGACTGAATGTCGACCTTCTCCCCCTGCAGCCAGATCTCGCCGCCCGGGTCGGACTTGTGGATACCGGTGAGCACCTTCATGAGCGTGGACTTGCCCGCTCCGTTCTCACCGCAGAGACCCAAGACTTCACCGGGTCGAAGGTCGAGGTCCACGTCGGACAGCGCCTTCACGCCGGGGAACGTCTTTGAGATCCCCTTTAGCTCTAGTAAGTTCGTCACTTCTCACCCCTTGGGTACCAGTAACTTCTCTGTTTCTGGAGTTTGCTCCCCCGGCATCGTTAACGCTAACGATCACTGTTCCGGAGAATCGCCCTCTTCGGCGTCCCCTTAAGAGTAGAGCATCACAGTGGCCGACGCGACCCAAATAACTGTGCACGTAATCAAATCGTAACCGAATGTCAGGACGATTCAGTCTGACATTTCCGCATAATCGCGCAGATTTTCAAGGACGGAACATGCGACAGTATCCAGCCAGTCCTGCTCGACCACGCAGTCTTTGATCAGCACCTTTCCGCGTGTCGAATCGTGAGGAATCCCCTCTCGTTCCCACTCGGAAAATCCCTCACCTCGTACAGTTGTCGGAAAAGTTCCGTGAACGTTCACGACGCGCCACCACGGGACTCCACCGCCCCAGTCGTGCATAATCCGCCCCACGACGCGCGGACCGGTACCAACCGCACGGGCGATCATCCCATAGGTGGCCACTCGCCCCTCGGGTATTTGCTCCACGACCCGCAGGACAGCCTCGACAAGCTCCTCCCTCACAGCTCGACCATCTTCTCCACAGCCCACAGGACCTCACGCGGATCGATCGGGACCACAGCGAGGTCCGTGTCCGCCAGTGGCTCAGGCTCACGTGCGGGCGACTCAACTACCTGCGCCTCCACAACCTGCCGATCATCACCGAGGGCCGCCTCCTCCACCGCACCTCGCCTTCTCCTCAGGCTCCGGTGCCTGCTCGGGCGACCCCGGCCTCGTTGAGAAGCCTGAGCCCCCTTCCCGCCACCCTTGCGCGTCGCAAGCGCGGCCCCATCCCCAGGGGGCGCCCACCGCTCATCGGAGGGTTCCCGCTCGAACGCGTCGCCCACCTGATAGGTGACGCCAGAACAATCCAGGACGCGCAGATGCGCACACGGCTCTTTCCACGCGCTCTCAGCACGGAAAGCCACGAAGGCAAAGGCGTGGAAGTCCGCAGCATTCAAGGCATCGGCGACGGTCGACCCCGCGGGAGCCACACAGGAGATGTCCCGCATCGCGCGGAAGGTATTCCATAGGGGTTTGGCTCCCAGCTCCATGGTCTCGGCGGGCAGCCAACGCAGGCCGTCCACTGTGCCCGTGCGCGGGCCAAGGCGCGTGAAGCCTCGGACGAAGCCGACGACCTCGCTGGGGAGGATCTCGTCAACCTTGACGACGCGCGTGCGATGCAGCTCCACGAGCGCCCGGTCCCCACTCAGCCACACGCGCATCAGACGAGGCTTCTGCGCGGCCTTCGAGTGCAGGGCCCACACATCGAGGCGCATCGTCGCCCATGAGGTCGGGGCCAGCTCACGCCTCGGCTGAACCGCGTCGGCGGGCGCGTCCAGCATCGCCAGGTAGGCGCGCTTATCGAGCATCACCTTTCCCAGCTGAGCGTCATGGAAACGTCGGGGGAAGGAAGCTCCCTCTTCCGGGCGTCCCCAGAGGCTCGCGGCCGTCACGAGACGGCCCGCATCGCCACTCCCCCGCGGCTGGTCCAGCCACTCCCGCCAACGCTCTCCGAAAGCGGCGTAGCGCTCTCGCATGCGCTTCTCACGCTCGATGGCGCTCTCCCTGGGGGCGACGGGCGCGCACTTGCGTTTGCGCGGCCGCTTCGCAAATTTGACGATCGCCTCGACGATCGTGGCCGCAACGAAGGCGATGATCAGAATGTGGTAGACATGATCAGCGATCGCCTGCATCCACTCACTCCTCCCGATCAACAAAAAGCCCCGAGTTCACGAGAACTCGGGGCATCTGCTCCTGCGACTGGATTCGAACCAGTAACCGTCCGATTAACAGTCGGATGCTCTGCCGTTGAGCTACGCAGGATTGCGACAAGAGAAGATAGTAGCAGAGACTATTCGGAACTGGCAAGCCAGATACGGGCCTGAAGCTATGCTGCGCATCACGGATATGCGACCTCCTTGTCTGGGGCACTCACTCCCATGTGGGGCTCTCGGGGGCCACTCCCTGCTGTCTCGTAACCGCCTCGATCGCGCCAGCAAGCCAGATCCACACAGCGTCATAGGCAGCACACTCCCCGACCAAGCGCCCACTTGAGTCAGACAGGTCTGCGATGCTGCAGGAGGAACTACTACACCACTGAAAGAGGGTTGCACCTGTTTGGGACAAGCACGACCGTCGAACAACTCACGAAGCACCGTGGGCACGCGAATCGGGCACGCGGATCGGGCACGCGGATGTCGCTGACCTGGCAGCCGAGGATCCGGATAGGTTACGACGATCCGGATAGGTTAATAAGCTATCCGGATGCTCATAACCTATCCAGATAGCAACAACCTATCCACATGCGCAGCCTGATCCAGCCAAAGTGGCCTATTTGTGGAGGCTTCACTCAACAGGTCTGCAGTTTGATGACTACACCGCCTCAAGTCGCAGCCTCACCGCCGCCAAACGGGGGAATCGCACCACTAGAACCACGACACGCCGGCGACACGCCGACAGCCAGCTCCTAATGCTGCAAAACCCCCCACCGCAGCCAACCTCGTGTGCCGCGCTGCATCCAAGACCGGCGCAGGGCGAGCTTTTTCGCGCTCGCACCCACATCAGGCCGAGCAGGGCAACAAACATCGCCCTGCCGCCCGGGTCGGCGGCCCACCCGGTACAAAACTCTCCCAGCACGCCCCAAAACACTGATTTTGGCCCATTTTGCGCCAGCAGGGAGAACTTTGTACCGTTTCCGCCACCTACGCGACGAGCAGGGCGAAAGAAGTCACGCACCAACACCCCACCTCACCCCAGCAACGCACCCCTCCCCCAATTTCGCATGCAATTCGATTGGGTGAAGATTCAACAAGGCCTAAAAACGTTGTGATTTCGACGCTGTGAATTCAGAGTTTGAAATAGTCGCGGGGGAATTGCATGCGAAATTGGCGAGGCAGGTCTAAAGGGCGACGGGGCACGTGCGGGCTTCGAGCCGGCGCGCCGAGCTGCCGAACAGCACCCCGGCCCCACTGATGTGGAGGGTGCCGGAGGGTCCGGAGGGCCAAGCTGCGGCACCCATGGGCGGCGGGGCCTGGCTGCCGTGCCCGCTGGCGGGCGGGGCCTGGCCGGACAACGAGGCGACGCGCCGAGCGAAGCTCGCGGCGCGGACGGCTCGCGGGCGGGCCGCCGCCCACGGGCGCATCGAGCAGCCCGGCTTGACACAACAGGCGGCACCCGGAACACCAGCGACGCCCGAAACACCAGCGGCGCCACAAGCACAAGCAACACAACAGGTCCCGACACATGCGGAAAACCCCGCCCCGCAGATGCGGGACGGGGTTTACGCTACCCAGTCGGGTATGAAGTCTGAACGATTCAGACGGGGAAAGTCACTTAAGGGTGACCTTGCCGCCGGCCTCTTCGATCTCAGCCTTGGCCTTCTCGGCGTCTTCCTTCTTCGCGGCGGGGAAGATGGTGGAGGGCGCGGAGTCAACCAGGTCCTTGGCTTCCTTGAGGCCCAGGCCGGCCAGGTTCTTGACGACCTTGACGACGGCGATCTTCTTGTCACCGGCGGACTCGAGGACGACCTCGAACTCGTCCTTCTCTTCGGCGGCGGGGGCGTCGGCGGCCGGGGCGGCAACGGCGACGGCTGCGGGGGCAGCGGCCTCAACGTCGAAGGTCTCCTCGAAGAGCTTCACGAAGTCGGAGAGCTCGATGAGGGTCATTTCCTTGAAAGCTGCGATGAGCTCGTCATTGGAGAGCTTAGCCATGAGTGGCATCCTTCCTAATTGGCCTGCACGAGTGCAGATTGTTGGGTAGTTTCACGCAGCCGGGGTGGCGGCGTGGAACATGGCCTGTCTCGTCAGGCCGCCTCGCCCTGCTTTTCGCGCAGAGCATCGATGGTGCGCACTGCCTTGACGGGCAGAGCGTTGAATGCGAACGCCGCCTGACCAATCTTGGCCTTGAGGACGCCTGCGGCCTTGGCCAGCAGGACCTCGCGGGACTCGAGATCGGCAAGCTTCTTGACAGCCTCGGCGCTCAGCTGAGCGCCGTCCATCGCGCCGGACTTCAGCACGAGGGCGGGGTTGTCCTTAGCAAAATCACGCAGGGTCTTGGCGGCCTCAACGGGCTCGCCGGAGACGAAAGCGATGGCCGTGGGACCCTTGAGGTCCTCAGCCAGGAAGTCGAGACCGACCTCCTTGGCAGCCAGGCGCGCCAGCGTGTTCTTTGCCACGGCGTAGGTCGCGTTCTCGCCCAGGCCGCGACGCAGCTGCTTCAGCTGGCCGACGGTCAGGCCGCGGTACTCGGTCAGCAGGACAGCGTCGGCTGCGCGGAAACGCTCCACGAGCTCGGCAACTGCTGCCACCTTGTCGGACTTCGCCATGGTCCTCCTTCCAGATACGTGACCGTAGGTAAGAAAAAACCCGACACGCAGGATCGTGTCGGGCGTACGCTCGATTGCAGCACGCGGCTGCTCACTCACCTGCGTTGGATTTTCCTCCACTAGCGTGGACACCAACGGTCTTCGGCACGGATCAGCTTAACAGGGCGGGCATGTGCACGCAAGCAACGGGGCGAGCATCACAGACGAGGCAGGGTTGCGATCCCCTCACTAACACCGGAAAGATCAGCCACAACACCAAGTCGCACGTAATTTGGGCACCCTAAATTCTTATAGACACTCGAAAAACCGCTTGATCCTGCCAATCCGATTTCAAAACCTGAAGGACTCGCAAGGGAATTACGTGCGACATTTTTGGGAAAGGATGAAGGTCAGATACAAAAGGCGAGGCCCCGCGCAGCAGTGCTGCGCGGGGCCCGGATGCTTCATCAGCGAGCGAGGCTCACTTCTCGATGAGGTCCTTGACCTTGGTGACATCCAGGG
>CAUSHZ010000024.1:0-27759 GCA_963531605.1 uncultured Actinomyces sp. | reverse complement strand
GGGAGAGTTTTGTACCGGTTGGGCCTTGAGGTGGGCGTGCAGGGAGAGTTTTGTACCGCGTGCGGACTCGCGCCCCGGGCGAGCGCGTTGTACGGCGCGCGTTGGCCGAACTTTATCGCGCGCTGGCGTCATCCGGTGAAGCGGCGCCACTGGCCCTGATGCGAGGACGCCCGCGTGCCGCGACGGCGCCAGCCGCCCCAGCGATCAGCCGATGATCGGCCGTTCCTCCGGCATGCGGATGACGCGGGAGCGCTCGCGCAGTGCGAGGGCTGCGGCCACCGTCATGGAGCCGGTGCGCCCAGCGAACATGAGGACAATCAGCACGTACTTGGCACCGACGGGCAAGATCGGGGTAATGCCGGTGGACAGGCCCACGGTCGCGAATGCGGAGGCGGTTTCGAACAGGATGATGTCGAGAGAATAGTGCGTCATTGACAGCAGGAGGACCACGGACACGGCCACGAGCGCCAGGCCCAGCAGTGACACGGCAACCGCCAGTCGGACGGCGCTTGTGGGGATGCGGCGCCCGAAGGTCTCGATGTCGCGGTCGCCTCGAGCCTCAGCGATGACGGCCAAGACGAGAACGGCAAAAGTTGTGACCTTCACGCCGCCCGCAGTGGATGCGGAGCCGCCGCCGATCATCATGAGGATGTCCTGCACGAAGTGGGTCTGGGGCTGCATGGCGCCGACGTCCAGGGCTGACAGGCCGGATGAGCGGGAGTTAACGCCGGCGAGCATGGCGTTGAGGATCTTGGAGGGAGTGTCGATCGCGCCCAGGGTTGCGGGGTTGTTCCACTCGGTGAGCGCGAGGGCGAGCGCGCCCACGAACGCGAGGATCAGGTAGGTCGACAGGGTGAGTTTGGTGTGGAGCCGCCAGCGTCGGGGTGTGCGCAGGTTCTTGGCGACGTCCATGATGACGGGGAAGCCGATGGCTCCCACGGTGGTGCCCAGGATGATGGGGATGAGCATCCACCAGTCGGTGACGTGGGGGGAGAGGCCTTCAGGCAGGATGACGAAGCCCGCGTTGTTGAACACGGAGATCGCCATGAAGACGGCGTCCCACACGGCACGCACGGGGTCGATGCCCATCGACAGGAAGCGCGGGAGGAACATGGCGGCCAGGAGGGCTTGCATGGTCAGCGACGTAGCGATGACGGCTTTGAGGAGCGTGGAGATCTGGCCCATGGCGCCGTTGCCGGTTTCCTGCGTGGCGAGCATGCGCTGGGTGAGGCCGAGGTGGCGCGAGACGGCGAATCCGAGGATCGATGCGAGGGTCATGACGCCCAGGCCGCCGACGACGATGCCGGCTGCGATGACTGCCTGCCCGAAGGGGGACCAGTAGGTCGCGGTGTCGACGGTGGTCAGGCCGGTGACGCAGACGGCGGACACGGCGGTGAAGAGAACGTCGACGAAGGGTGCGGGGGCGTCGGACGAGGAGGAGATCGGCAACATGAGGAGCGCCGTGATGACGCCGATGATGAGCGCGAATGTGCCCAGAGCGAGGCGTGCGGGCGAATAGCGTGCCTGCTTGGACAGCCACGCACGCACGCGCTGCATGGTCGTGGTGGGTACCTCGCCGTGCGGGTTCTGGGGGCCTTCGGGGACGCGGCGGACGATGGGGGAGGGCTGTGGGCTCAGCGGTTCCTCAGAGAGCATGGGGGACGAGGCCGTGGCGCGTCCGCGCTTCAGGGAGCGGGTGGCACCGGGGTTGGGGCGTAAGCGAGGTGTCTTCCCTCGCTGCTGACGACCCTTGCGTGCCGGTGCCATCGATGCTCCTTAACGACTCTGCAACAAAAGTGGACAAAGTTGCAGTTTCCATGTGGTTGGGCAGTAGTATATTTCGTGAGGCTACGTAAGCGGTGAACGAATCGGGTTTAGCGCGCCTCGCGAGCATATCTGGGAGTCATTAATGGAACAGCAGTCGGCGCCGCGCTTTATGACTGTCACGGAAGTGGCGGACATCATGCGCGTCTCTAAGATGACTGTGTACCGGTTGATTCACAGTGGCGAAATGCCCGCGATTCGCGTCGGAAAGAGCTTCCGAGTCCCGGAGGCCGCGGTCGCCCAGATGATTCAGGCCGGTATGGCAGATCACTCTGGTGACCAGGCTCGCGTCATTGGCGGGTAGTATAGGCACGATGTGCCCGGCTCGGGCACCCATCATCCATCAGCGGTAGTACCTCTGCCGCACACACTACGAGGGAGGAACCCCATGGGCTCCGTCATCAAGAAGCGCCGCAAGCGCATGGCGAAGAAGAAGCACCGCAAGCTCCTGCGCAAGACGCGTCACCAGCGTCGCAACAAGAAGTGAGCGAGCGGAGGCCCGGCCAATTGGTCGGGCCTCTCGTGTATTCGGGGCCCTATACTTGGGTGTCATGGACCGCACCATTATTCACGTTATGCGCCACGGCGAGGTGGACAATCCCGACGGTGTTTTGTACGGGCGGCTGCCCGGTTTTGGGCTGACGGAGCTGGGGCATGCGATGGCTGCCCGCGCCGCTGAGTATCTGGTTGATTCGGGTGCGGATATTGCTCGCGTGATTTCTTCGCCGCTGCTGCGCGCGCAGTTGACGGCGGCTCCGACGGCGGCCGCGTACGACTTGAGTATCCAGTCGGATCCGCGCCTCATTGAGTCGGACAACGTCTTCGAGGGGCTGCCGGTGAACACTAACCGCGCGATGCTGGCGAACCCGAAGTACTACAGGTACTACTGCAATCCGCTGCGTCCCTCCTGGGGCGAGCCCTATCGGGATATCGCGTCACGTATGAGCGCGGCCCTCTCCTCGGCGCTGCGCGAGGCCCGGGGGCGCGAGGCGCTCGTCGTGTCCCACCAGAATCCGATTGTGACGCTGACGCGCTTCGTGAACGGCCAGCCGCTGGCGCACGCGCCGAAGTCGCGCCACTGTGCTCTCGCGTCGATCACGTCGTTTATCTTCTCGGGCGCGACGCTGGTGGGCACCTCCTATGCGGAGCCCGCGGCGGACCTGGTCGCGATGGCGAAGGATATGACGCCGGGGGATTCGCAGGCGGACCTGCGCCGCTGAGCGTAGCCGCCGGGCGAGCGCGTCGTATCGCGGCCGCGTCGCGCCGTGACAGGGCAGTGCCCGAGGTGTGATCGAGCACTGTCCGAGGCGTGCGGTGTGAGCGCCGCTCAGTTGGCCTCGTCGCTGGAATCCTCGGCGGGGTCGGTCCCCTCGTCCTCGCGGCGCTTGCGCTGTTCCTGCGCGCGGCGCTCGTCCTCGCGGCGCTTGCGCTGGATGTCGCGCTCGAGGCGGAACAGGAACTCCGGGTCGTCGTCGGGGGCGGAGGGGCGCTTGGGGGCCTCGGGCGTGCGCGTCTGCTTCTTTTCCGCGCGTGATACCCAGCGCAACACGAGCCAGGCGATGGGGCCGATGGCGGCGATCGTCGCGGTGAAGAGGATGATCATGAGCCAGATGGGCTTGGCGATCTTTCCGGGCATCTCGTCTTCGGGCGTGCGGTGCCAGTCGGCGGCAGCGTAGATGGTGACTGCGAGCATTGCGACGACAAGGGCGATCCTGAGCATGCCCCTAGCATAGGGGCGTGGGCCGTCTCACGCTGGCGCGTTCACTCCCGGAGCAATCGGAGGAACCGCGCGGCGTTCAGGCCCGTGTGACGCGGGGGAGCGTCGCGTACGAGGGGGCGGCGCCCGGCGCGAGGACCGCCGTCGATCCGGCTCGCATGCCGTCGGACACGGCCTCGGTGAAGGGCTTGCCGAGGGCCATTGCGGCGGCCAACGCGCCCACGCAGGCGTCCCCGGCTCCCGTGGTGTCCACGGCCTCGCCGAGGGTGAGGGCGGGGCAGTGCCCGGCCTCGCTGCCCGACGCCCACGCAGCCCCGTCCGCGCCGAGCGTCACCATGATGTGCTTGGGGCCGAGGCCTCGTAGCGCCCGCGCGACGCCGATCGCCTCGGTGGGGCTGGCTGGGGCGGGCATGCCGAGCGCCAGGCCTGCCTCCGTTTCGTTGACGACGAGAACGTCGACGCGCGCCATGAATGCGGCGTCTGTGGGGCGCGCGGGGGCCAGGTTGAGCAGGACGCGCGCGCCAAACGAGTGTGCCCACGTGAGGGCTTCGGCGTTGGCGGCCTCGGGGATCTCGGCCTGGAGGACGACGATGTCGGCGGGGGCGGGGAACAACGAGGCCTTGGCGGGCTCGACGGTCACGGTCGCGTTGGCCCCGGCGTCGAGGATGATCGTGTTCTCACCAGAGGAAGCGACGGTGATGAGCGCGGTCCCGGAAGGGCCGTCGACCTCGCGCAGGTGGGTGACGTCCACGCCGTGAGACGCCAGATCCGCGCGCAGGCGCTGGCCGGAGGGATCCGCGCCGACCGCGCCCACGAAGAAGACGGGAACCCCCGAATGTGCGGCCGCGGCGGCCTGGTTCGCACCCTTGCCGCCGAGGCCGTAGGTGAGCGAGGTGCCCGAAAGCGTTTCACCGGGGCTCGGGAAACGGTCGACGGTGACCGAGACGTCCTGGTTGATGGAACCGACAACGATGACGCGAGACATGGTGCTCCTTTGCGAGGGATGATTCATTGTGCCACGCCAGGGGTGCTGCGTTGTGGCTTTGCGCACTTACGTGTCGGTATGCGCTCCGCGTCTGTTCACCCCTCTTGGATTAAGTACAGCTTCATTCGAGCACTAGTTTCCTGTAATAGTGCTAAATGTTTGATTTGTGGTGAACTAATCGCCGTGCGCACGCTCCGATTCTTCATCTCATCACGGGCGGCAGGCTCCACCTGCCGCGTCGCCACCGTCCCCTCACAGGTCATCCGAGGGGAGGCCTCGGCCCCAGCGATCAACGTGCGCACCGTCGCCACGGACGGCGAATACGCGCACGGGCCCGCGCGCGTGCTCCTGCCGCTTCTCGGCATCTACGCTCTTGGGACGGTCTCCCTCCAGGGATTCAACCTCGTCTACCTGCGCGTCGCCCAGGACATCGGCGCGGGGGACGCCTCCGGCCTGATCACGGCGATCCCTGGCATCGTCCTCGGTGTTGCCTGCTTCCTGTACGGAACCCTCGGTGACTTCATTCCGCTGCGCCGCATCGTCGACGTGGGAATCGCGCTGATCGTCGCGGGATCCCTGCTTGGCTTCGTCTTCTCCTCGTCGCTGGTCGGCGTCATCGTCGCCCGCGCGCTCCAAACCCTCGGATACCAGGCGGCCGCCTCCGCGTACATGATCCTGGCGACCGCCATCCGTGACCCGAAGAAACGAGGCCTCTACGTCGGCCTCATGTGTGCCGCCTTCCAGGGTGGGACCGCGATCGGCATGCTCTCGGGCGGCATTCTCGCCGACATCAACTGGGCGCTTCTCCTCCTCATCCCCCTGGCCGGCCTCGCATTCCTGCCGATCATGGGGCGCCGAGTCCCCGCGCGCGCCCGCGCCGGACGCGTCGATGTCGTCGGCCTCGCGATCTTCTCCTCCCTGGCCCTGCTTCTCACCCTGGTCGCCGCGAACCCGCGCTGGTGGCTCATCGCGGGTCTCGTCCTCGGCGGCGTCATCTTCTGGCGATACATCGGGCGTGCGCGCACACCCTTCATCACGCGTTCCTTCTTCACGAACGTTCCGTGGGCGCGCTCGATCAGCCTCATCCTGATCGTCTACTGCATGAACTTCACGGTCGCGCCCCTCATGAACGGCATCGGTGCCGCCAACTACGGGCTCACGCCCGCCCAGGTGTCCGTGCGCCTCCTGCCCGCCTACTGCGTCGCCCTGGCCACCGCCATGACGTCGGGTGCCGTCATGGCTCGCATCGGGCGCGGGCGGACCGTGCGCGCGTGCGTCAGCCTCATCCTCGCGGGTACCGCCCTCCTCGCGCTGTGCATGAGCATGGGGCCGTGGGTCATCACCGCCGCCATGTGCTTCATCTACGCCGGCTTCGGTGCCCTGTTCACGCCCATCTACGACACCGTATTCGCGACCGTCGCTCCGGGGCAAAACGGGCGCGCCGTCGCCATGAACGACCTCGCCATGCAGGGCAGCGCCGCAATCGGCATCGGCGTGTTCACGCCCCTGCTCGCGTCGGGTGCCTTCCGGGCCATCGCCCTCGTCTGCGTCGTCGCAGCAGCGACCGGCATTGCGGGCGACTGGCTGCACGAATACCTCTACCGCCGCGGGTGCTGAGCTACTTTCTCACCCGCGGTGCATGCGCGCGAGGAGCGCGAGCGGTCGCGCTCCTCGGCGTGCGGTTAGTTGCTGTGTCATCCCTGTCCTGCGGGTGGGAGGTTGGTGTCGAACCAGTCGGGGATGCGTCCGGGCTGGTCGATCAGCTGCGGCGGGTTGCCAGTGGACCCGTCCGAGGGGGTGCCCTGGGTGTAGTAGTACGTGGAGGTTTGCTCGCCGAGCCGTGTCGTCGCGGAGACCACGGCCTGGTACTCCTCGTTAGTCCACACGTAGTCAACGATCTCGACTCCGCCGGAGGTCCAGCGATCTTCGGAGAGCTCGAATCCGAGGGGGAGGAGACGAGCGTTGTAGGTGTCGCGGATGTGGTCGGTGTTCAGCTCGGTGAAAAAGAACATGCGCGAATGGAACGAGTAGATGGTCTTGCCATCTTTGGGATAACTGTCGATCGAGTAGTTGTTCTTGTATGCCATGAAGTTCTCGGCGGTGACGAGCTCATTGCGCGCGGCGATGATCGCGGGCTCGATATCGCGCTGGAAGGCCTCGACGGATTTGACATGGGGGCTAAACGGGTTCATGGATCCTCCAAAAAACGGTGCGCAGGAGGCGCATGCGATGGTTGATGCGAGTGCGAGAAGGGTCGCGAAGATCTTCCTCATACGTTTGGTTTACCTCCAATGACACTGGCAATGTCACGGTTTGCCCGAGTGTTCTCTACGAAATACGAGCTGTGTTTAGTGAAAAGAGGTGTCCAGCTAGTTCGAACGGTCTCTCCGGAGAGGCGCGTATAGCCCGGCATTTTGGTCGGGTTCTTGCCGAAGGAGCCATCTGGGCCCAAGCCCTGCACAAAGTCCTGCAGATATGGGGCTGCACTGACGTACATGTGTCCTTGGGGAACGTGGAACTCGGCCACGTCCTGAACGCCCGAGCCGGGCGAGCCGAATTGAACCAGGTCGTCGATGACGCCGTCTCCGACAAGTGTTGCAGCTATGCCTGCGGTGGTTGAGCCGTAAGAGTGGGCGGCGACAGTGATGTGGGCGTCGCCTGCCCCGTGCTCACGCGCCGCGTCGATGCCGGTCAGGAAGCTGGAGAGTTTCTTGGCACCCGCCTGAGCCATGTCGGTATTTGACGCTTCGAGGACACCGGGAGGTGCGTCGTATCCGAAGAACTCGACCATCGCGACTTTTTGTCCGGGGCCTGCTGACTTTTCTGCCGCTTCGCGCATGACTTTGGCGTGACCGTCGTACTCCTGGATAGAGCCTGCGACGCTCGTCGTCATGCCGGGAACGATGACACCGATGTGATCGGCATCGTCCGGATTATTCTGCGAGACGGCCGCGAGGATATTTGGCCCGCTCGGGTCAAGCTGCATCAGGAAGCGATCAACTCCATCGGAGTCCGCTTTCTTGAGCGTCTTATCAATTTCATCCAAAGCCTTGACACGAGCTGATAGGCGCATGAATTCTTCAAATTCCGGGCCGCTCATGTGGGGGTCCATCTTCGCGATGAACGCGTCCAGCTCTTCCTTTGCTTGCTTCTGGAGCCGTGGCAGCATGATCCGGTTTGCCTGGTTTCGCGACGTGTAGTCGACGCCCTCAAGGTTGCCGATGACGTCGGGATGCTGTTCGATCATCCACTGCTTGTCGTCGTCGGATAGGGAGCTCCACCAAGACGCGACTTCCTGTGCCGAGGCTCCGGGGGGTGGCAGCGAGGGACGCACCTTCTTGGTAGCAGAGTAGTGAACGTTGTTGTCGTAGGTTCCCGCGTCCAACGCGGATATTTTCTGCGAGAGAGACTCGACGAGTTCCTGGGCTCGTCTGAGGGCTGTGTTGACACGCTTCTGTGCGGTGTCGACCATGTACTTGATATCGAGGATATTCTTTCCGGCCTTTTTGAGCCTCTTCACCTCCGCTGCGTCAATTGACACATTTCCGCTCGAGTCAATAGTCATTCGCCACGTGTTGGCCAGCTGCTTCGCGTCGTCAGCGTTCGCGCGAACTTCGTTAATGCCCTGAACGCCCTCAGAGGCGATCTCGGCTGAGCTGATGAGGAAGTTGACTTCCTTCTCGATAGCCATAATCTGCTTGCGCAGTGCGGCCTTGGCAGCCTTGATTGTGTGGCCCGAACCAATGAGGCTGTCCAATCGTTGTCCGAGGTCGTCGCCAACGGTCTGCAGCTTGCGCTGCTTGTTTTCGCACTCAATTGCGTACTCCTGAAGCGGCGCGGCTTCCCATTGCTGAATGTCTGTCCAGTTCACGGCTTCATCACCGAACCCGGGGCAACCGTGCCCATCGGGGCGTGCGCGCCCGGCGTGTAGGAATCATTGCTCATCGTGGTCTCCGCTTAAACGGTGAGTAGTGCTGCAGGTCATCCTATCTGACAGGTGGTCGTTTTTCATCGCTCGAGGAGACCCTGCGAGCGTGGGAGCCCCGGCCTCGTCGATGAAAACCTAGGAAATCACGAGGGCAATGGCTGCGAGAACACTCCAGGAGAGGGTGAAAAAACCGGTGTTTCGCAGCACCGTGATGAGCTCGCGGCCCGAGGCCCCGGTGAGGACCGGCATGCTCACCCCGGCTGCCCATGCTCCCGCGCCCACGCCCAGCGCGCCAGTCGCGAAGGGGTGCAGCCCCACCGCGACGCCCAGCATGATGATCAGCACAACCGGAATCCACGCGCACGCCGCAAACACCGAGCGCGACGGGCGATCGCCCAGGCGCACGGCCACCGTCATCTTGCCGGATTCGCGGTCCGTCGGAATATCTCGAATGTTATTGGCCATCAGCAGCGCCACCGACAGCAGGCCCAGCGCTGACGCGCTCATCCACAGCCACCACGGAGCCGACTGTACCTGCGTCCACGTTGTTCCCACGCACGCCAGCAGGCCAAAGAACACGAAGACCATCAGCTCGGACAGGCCGATGCCCATGTACGCGTAGGGGTGTTTGCCGCCCGTGTAGAACCACGCGGCCACGACCGCCGCGGTGCCCGCAGCGATCAGCCACCAGGTGCCCGACACGGCGACCAGCGCGAGGCCCGCGACCCCGGCCAGCGCAAACGACCCCAGCGCGGCCGCCAGGACTGTTGTCGGCTTGGCGAGGCCACCGCCCGTCAGACGCGCGGGCCCCTTGCGGTTGTCATCCGTCCCGCGAATGCCATCCGAATAATCGTTCGCGTAATTGACCCCCACCTGCAGCGCCAGCGCCACCAGCAGCGCCAAGGCAGCGCGCGCCGCGCTGAAACCCCCCAGGTAGTGCGCGGCGGCCGAGCCCACAATCACGGGTGCGGCGGCGGCAGGGAGGGTGCGCAGGCGAGCGCCTTCAATCCAGTCAGAAACGGAAGCCATGCCCACCAGTGTAGTTGGAGCGGGCACGGGTCCGGGCAGCGGGTTAGCGCACCCACTCCCGCTCGGTGCCCGAGGCCTCGGCCGCGGCCCGCACGGCGGCGGCGCGGTCGATCTTGTCGAAGCCCAAATAGGGGAGGGCCTCGACGGCCACGACCCGGCGAGGAGCCTGCGCGCGCCCGATATGCGCCGCCGCATGCTCGCGGATCGCCGAGCCGAGCTCCGCCATCTCCAGCGAATCCGACGGCATCGAACCGACAACCACGAGAGCGGTCACCACATGGCCCCACTTCTCGTCCGGAGTGCCCAAAATCCACGCGTCCGAAATGCCCTCGAAGGACCGCACCGCTCGGCGCACCGGACCCGGTGCGATCGACAGGCCGCCCGAGACGATCACGTCATCCGCGCGACCGCGCACCTCCACCTTCCCTGAAGCCCGGATAATGCCCAAGTCCCCGGTGAGCAGCCAACGGTGGCCGCCCTCGTCAAAGAAGGGACTGTCCGCGTCCAGGTAGCGAGTCATGAGTGTCGGGCCGTGGATCGCCAGGCGCGTACGCCCATCCCAATCCACCGCGCGCACCGACGTGCCCGGCAGAGGCTTGCCGTCGTACACGCAGCCGCCCGCCGTCTCCGTCATGCCGTAGGTGAGGCGCACCTTCAGGCCAGCCTCGGTGGCGCGTGCGAGCAGATGCTGGTTGGTCGCCGCCCCGCCCACGAGGATCGCCGCCAGCGAGCGCATCGGCCCCACGACCTCCTCGCCGGCGTCGAGGCACTGGGCGAGCTGGGTGGGTACGAGGCACAGGTAGCCGGGCATATCGTCCTGCGTAGCACCCTGAATCGCAGGCAGGAGCGCGCGGGGATCAAAGCCTTCCGAGGTGTCGACGATCTGCGGGTTCGTCTCCGCGACCGCCGCGCGCAGCAGGATCATTGCGCCCGCGATGTGGTGCGCCGGCATCGCCAAGATCCAACGGCCCGGGCCCTCCAGGGCCAGCTCGGTGGCCTTCGCCGACGCCATGAGCGCCTCGATCGACAGGCCAACGAGGCGCGGGGTACCCGCGCTCGACCCCGACGTCGGGACGACCAGGTCAATGCCGTCGAAGAAATTCGGGTCCGCGTTGATCGCCTCGGCGAGGCTGGGGAAGCGATCCTCGGGGAAAGCCTCCTTGGGAGTCACCGCAGAACCGCGCAGCGTCGCCGGGGGCACATCCTCCGGGGCGCGCAGAACGACGACCGTGTGCGGCGCCGGATGATCCGGGTCTGCCTGACGCTCCTCGTAGAGCTCCACGAGCTTATGAATCGACGCATTCGCCAGAGCGACCGCGCCGATAGCGGTGCCTCCGGGCACAACAAGAAGTCGCGGCGCAGTCATGATGAGCCTCCCAAAGTCGACGGCGAACGCATATACAACCAGGATAGAGGCTTGCGTTCTCGCAGGTGGTGAGGTGTCTCGCGGCAATAATCACGTTTGTCGGTCGAAATGGCTAAAATGCGCCCAATTCCTTGTGGCAGACAACGCAGCTGAAAATTCAACGGAATGTTCGCGTGGCCATGCATGAGGGGATACGATAAGACGCGATGCTCAAAAAACTATCCTTGAAAACCAGATGGGCGATTGGCGTCGTGAGCGCCCTCGTCCTCCTCATCGTCTGCGCCGGCATCGTGTATGCGGCCAACTACTCCGGACGCGCCCTGCCGGGCACGACCGTCGCCGGCACACCCGTCGCGGGCATGACCCGCGACCAGGTGATTTCCGCCGTCAACGAGCGTGCCGACGCCGCGACCGTCACGCTCACCGTCGAAGGTAAGACCACCGAGGCCTCGCTCAACGAAGCGGGTATCACGGTCGAGGCCGACGAGACCGCCGACGCCGCCATGAAGGGCTCCACGTCCCTGCCCGCGTTCGTCAGCGCCATCTTCTCCAAGCGTGACGTCGAACCCGTCCTCACCGTCAGCGACGAATCCATCAAGAAGCTCGCAGTGACCGCTAACTCGACCCTCACCTCGGAAATGAAGGACGCAGCGGTCGTTGTTGCCGAAGACGGTGAATCCTTCACCGTCACCCCCGCGCAGAACGGCAACGGCGTGTCCATCGAGGACGTCGCCTCCGCCGTCAAGCAGGCGGGTGCCACCCTCACCTCCGTCACGCAGGACGTGAGCGTGCGCCAGATGGAACCCTCCATCACCACCGAGAACGCCGAGGCCGTCGCCGAGAAGGCCAACGCCCTCCTCGAGACGAGCATTGAAATCTCCGACGGTATCGACACCTTTACCGCCGAGCGCTCCGACAAGGTCAAGTGGATCGAATTCCTCACCAAGGATGACGGCAGCCTCGACGACCCGTCCATCAGCAGCGTCAAGGTCGCCGACTGGGTCAACGCCCTGGCCGCCACCACTGACGTCAAGCCCGAGAACCGCGTCGACAACGTCGACTCCGAGGGCAACGTCCTGACCGTCGCCCGCGAAGGCAAGAAGGGCCTCAAGACCAACAACACCGAGCAGATCACCAAGGACGTCGTCGCCGCCATGACCGACGGCAAGGCCTATGAGGGCATGTTCCACTACGACGACGTCGAGCCCGGCTCCGAGACCAAGCAGGTCGCCGAAGGCACCGAAAACCTGGTCTACCAGGCAGCCGAAGGCGAAAAGTGGGTCGATATCAACCTTTCCGACGCCACCGTCACCGCCTATGTCGGTGGCAAGGTCGCCGGCGGCCCCTTCTACATGGTCCCCGGTGCCCCCAACACCCCGACCGTCACCGGCACCTTCCACGTGTACCTCAAGTACGACGTGCAGACCATGCGCGGTGAGAACGCTGACGGTACCAAGTATGAGACCGAAGGCGTCCCGTGGGTCACCTACTTCACCGGCTCCTATGCGATGCACGGTGCTCCCTGGCGCTCCTCCTTCGGCTGGAGCGGCTACGGCGGCTCCCACGGCTGCGTCAACATGCCCGTCGACGCCGCGAAGTTCATCTACGACTGGACTGACATGGGTGACACGGTGGTCGTGCACTACTGACACGCGTCGTGCGCTGATCGCCACTGAGCATTGAGGGCGGGCCGGAACCGAGAGGTTCTGGCCCGCTTTGTTGTGTCTGTGGTTGTGTCTGTTGCCCCGCCTGATCTCCGGCCGCCGCAGCTGACACTCACCAATTTCGCACGTAATTCCCCTGTGACTGTTTCAAATCTTGAATGCGCATCGTTGGAATTGCAACGTTTTCGGCGTTTGTTGAAAGTTCTCGTCATCGAATTACGTGCAACTTTTTGGGAGCTGTCTCCGATACAGGACGCTGGCCATAGGACGCAGGAAACGGCTCCCAGCCTCGTGCTACGGGCTACTGGACTTGGATCACTGGCCCAGTCGGGTTCTGGTGAAAGAAATATCGCCCCAGCATGGTGCTCTAGTTCGTGGCATGACGCCTCGTTGAAACAAAAACCGCCCACGCGCGCTCAAAATCGGCGAGAATTGGCCTCTTTGGGCGTGCAGGGGCAAATAATGTTTCACGGTGCCCCGAACAACTCACGCATGGGCGTATTTTCTTTCATCCCGGTCCTGGCTGTGGCCACCGGATTCATCAACAGTCGTCGGATTGGGGGCGTGAAGGTCGGCGGCCGTATGACGGGCTTCGCCTGCCGATGAGGGGCGCCGCCATGTTGGGGTGTGGAGGTCGGGGCCGGATGCCACGTCTCAAAGGTGACTGCGTGTGCAATAGAAATCCTCATGCTCGGCTTGTTTGATCCGCATGCGTGAATAAATTCACCCTGCTCGGCTTGTTTGATCCCTATGCGTGAATATATTCGCCCTGCACGCGAAAAAGTGCCCAAATTGGGCGTTTTACGGTGTGTTGGGCGAGTTTTATACCGGGTGCGGTGTTGGTGGGGGTGTGCTGGGCGAGTTTTATACCGGGTGTGCCGTATCGGACAGGTGAGTTGTGCCGCGGAGGCGCTGCTGAAGGCCCTCATGGTGGGCGTGTGGTGGGTCCGCATTCCTTGCGGATGCCGCTCATCAGCTGGGGACCAATTTCGCAGGCAATTCCCCTGGGACTATTTCAAGAGTTGAAATGTGATCGTTGGAATTGCAACGTTTCTAGACGTTGTTGAACTTTCATTTGGTTGAATTGCATGCGACTTGTGAGGGGCGGGCGGGTTATGCCTTGCTGACTGGCCTCGTCATGGCTCTTGATTGGAGGCGGTGTTGCCCCACGCCGCAGCATACGGTTGGGTCATGTGAGTGAGACGCGGTAGTCTGCGCCTAATGGCAGCGGGCCGGTGGCCCGACCTCAACGTATGGCAGGTGCTCCATGTTCTTCTGTAACGACGCGCTGAACCCCGCAGGTAACGGCCTGGGCCCCGACGAGTGGTGGAAGGGCGCGGTCGTCTACCAGATCTACCCGCGCTCCTTCAAGGATTCCAACGGCGACGGGTTCGGGGACCTCGAAGGCATCCGACAGAAGCTGGACTACCTGAAGAACCTGGGCGTGGACGTCCTGTGGCTGTCGCCGATCTACGCCTCCCCGCAGGCGGACAACGGCTACGACATCGCGGACTACTACGACATCGACCCCATGTTCGGGACGCTCGCGGACTTCGACCGCCTGCTCGCGGACGTCCACGAGCGGGGCATGCGCCTCGTCATGGACCTGGTCGTCAACCACTCCTCCGACGAGAACCCGTGGTTCGTCGAGTCGCGCTCCTCGCGGGATAATCCCAAGCGCGACTGGTACATCTGGCGTGACCCCCGCCCCGGGCACGTTGGCGGCGAGGCCGGGGCTCAGCCCAACAACTGGGGGTCCTTCTTCTCCGGCTCGGCCTGGGCCTGGGACGAGGCCACGGGCCAGTACTACCTGCACCTGTTCCACAAGAAGCAGCCCGACCTGAACTGGGACAATCCCGAGGTGCGCGCCGCCGTCTACGAGATGATGAACTGGTGGCTCGACCGCGGCGTCGACGGCTTCCGCATGGACGTCATCAACCTGATCTCGAAGGACCCGGGCCTGCCCGACGGCATCGTCTACCCCGGGCGCGCGTGGGGTGAGGGCTTCCCGCACTTCTCCGAAGGCCCGCACCTGCATGAATACCTCGCGCAGATGCGCCGCGAGGTGTTCGATGGACGCAGCGGCACGATGACGGTCGGCGAGTGCCCCGGCGTGCGCCGCGACAACGTCTTGCTGTACACGGACCCGGCCCGGCGCGAGCTTGACATGGTGTTCCAGTTCGACCACGTTGACCTCGGCCTCGAAGCGGGGAAGTTCCACCCGCGCCCGCTGCGTCCCGGCGAGCTCGCCGACTGCCTGAGTGCCTGGCAGGAGGCCCAGGGAGAGGTCGGCTGGAACAGCCTCTACCTGGACAATCACGACCAGCCGCGCGCCGTCAGCCGCTTCGGCGACGAGGCCCACCGGTACGAGTCCGCGACGGCCCTGGCCACGGCCCTGCACCTGCTGCGCGGCACGCCCTACGTGTACCAGGGCGAGGAACTCGGCATGACCAACGGGGCGTTCCATGGCCTCGACGATTTCCGTGATGTTGAGGCCCTGCGCTACTACAACGAGGCGGTGGCAGCGGGGGAGAGCCCCGAGTCCGTCCTGGCGGGTATGCGCGCGATCGGGCGCGACAACGCGCGCACCCCCGTCCAGTGGGACGCGGGGCCGAACGCCGGCTTCACGGAGGGCACCCCGTGGATCGGCGTCACCCCGAACTACACGGAGATCAACGCTGCCTCCCAGACAGGCGACCCGTCCTCCGTGTACGCCTACTACCGCGCGCTCGCGGACATTCGCCACGGCCTGCCCGTCATCGCGGTTGGCGCATACGAGCGCATCGCGACCCCCTCGCCCGCTGTTTTCGCCTACCGGCGCACTCTCGGCGAGGCCGTGGCAACCATCCTCGTCAACCTCTCCTCCGAGCCCGCGTCCCTCGGTGACGCGGCGCGCGGGGTGAGGGGGGATCTCCTCCTGGCCAACCGCGACCTGCCCGAGGAGGACCGGGGAGTCCCGGAAGCCCTGGATCCGTGGGAGGCGCGTGTCTATCTCGCGTGAGACTGGCGGAGCCCCGGGATCGGTGATCCCGGGGCTCCGTGTGGGGGCTGCCTGATGAGCAGCTGCTGATAGGCGAGGCCTTAGTAGTAGTAGGGGTAATCCTCCCAGCGGGGGGCGCGGTGCTCGAGGAAGGCGTCGCGCCCCTCTTGGGCTTCGGCTGTCATGTAGGCCATGCGCGTGGCCTCGCCCGCGAAGACCTGCTGGCCGGCCAGGCCGTCGTCGGCCAGGTTGAAGGCGAACTTGAGCATGCGGATGGCCTGGGGGGACTTCGTCGCGATGGTCGCCGCCCACTCTAGGGCGGTTTCCTCGAGCTCGGCGTGCGGCACCGCGCGGTTGATGACGCCCCAGCGCTCGGCGGTGCGCGCGTCGTAGCGCTCGGCGAGGAAGAAGATCTCGCGCGCACGCTTATCCCCGGCCTGGCGGGCCAGGAGCGCTGAGCCATAGCCCGCGTCAAAAGACCCCACGTTCGCGTCCGTCTGCATGAATGCTGCGTGCTCGATGGAGGCGACCGACAGGTCCGCGACCACGTTGAGGGAGTGTCCGCCTCCTGCCGCCCATCCGGGGACGGCCGCGATGACGACCTTCGGCATCGTGCGGATGAGGCGCTGGACCTCCAGGATGTGCAGGCGCCCGGCGCGCGCGGGGTCGATCTGCTCGCGTCGCTGGGCGGTGGCCGCCTCGGGGTCCGCGCCCTCGACCTCGTAACGGTAGCCGTCGCGGCCTCGCACCCTCTGATCGCCGCCCGAGCAGAAGGAATATCCGCCGTCGCGCGCCGAGGGGCCGTTGCCCGTCAGGATGACGGCCGCGACCGAGGAGGTCTGGCGCGCGTGGTCGAGCGCACGGTACAGCTCGTCGACCGTGCCGGGGCGGAAGGCGTTGCGGATGTCGGGGCGATCAAAGGCGATGCGCACGACCGGCATGTCGGCACCCTCGGGGCGGCCGTCGGCCTCGGGGCCGCGCGAGATGCCGCGGTGGTAGGTGATGTCGGCGAAGTCGAATCCCTCGACCTCGCGCCAGCGGGTCGGGTCGAAGGTGTCGGACACGAAGGGGAGAGCGCTCACGTGTCGGATTCTAATCGACGAGGCAGTGGCAGGCGTCGAGGTGCGCGTGCTCGAGAGGGGCTGGCGAAGTTGCCGACGAGTCTGGGCCGACGGGCATGCGTGGGGAATGGGGTGCGCAGCCTAACCAAACGGAACAAACTCTGCTGACGGGTAACCGTTCTATGAGCTTTCTTGACACTCGCAGATGTGTCGCGTGAGACGCGCCTACTTACCATATGTTCAATCGCCCTCGAGTGTCTGTCACTTTGTGGCACTTACTGCGCAATTGGTTACAAGTTGATGCGCGTAAGATTTGTCGATAGTGCGAGGTTGCGCGATAATATTACCGGTAAGTAAGGAGGGTTCTTGTGAACGTAGCGCAGCAACCGACGCTCATGCGCATTCCGATGCGCACGCTTAGCCGTCAAACGCGTTACGCCCTCGAAGGCGTCGACGACATCCTTGTGTACAAGGTAGCGATGACGACGCGCTTCCGCGGCGTGACTCGCCGCGAGGGGCTCCTCCTGCACGGACATGCCGGTTGGGGAGAGGCTGCGCCCTTCTGGAACTACGACGATCTGGAGTCCTCGCGCTGGCTGGCCGCAGCCCTCGAGTCCGCTCGCCGTTTCCCTCCGGTGCCTCGACGCAAGTTCGTGCCCGTCAACGTCACGATCCCCGTCATTTCGCCCGAGGAGGCCTACGAGCGCGTGAAGGCCTCGGGCGGGTGCGCGACCGCGAAGATCAAAGTCGCCGAGCCTGGCGTCAGCGTTGGGCGCGACTGTGCCCGTATCGCCGCCGTCGCCGACGCCCTGCGCGAGACCGTGGGCGGGCAGGCGATGATCCGCCTTGACGCCAACGGCGCGTGGGAGGTCGATCAGGCTCGCGAGGCCATCCCCGCAATGGTCTCGGCCGCCGGCGTTGTCCCCATCGAGTACGTCGAGCAGCCCTGCCTGACGGTGGATGAACTGGCCCAGGTGCGCCGATCCGTGGATGTGCCGATCGCTGCCGACGAGTCGATCCGCCGTGCCGAGGATCCCCTGGAGGTGGCCCGCAAGGAGGCCGCCGACGTCGTCATCATCAAGGTTGCGCCCCTCGGAGGCGTGCGCGCTGCCCTGAAGGTCGCCCGCAAGAGCGGCCTCGGCGTGGTCGTGTCCTCCGCCCTCGAGACCTCCGTCGGCCTGTCGGTCGGCGTCGCCGCGGCTGCCGCCGTTCCCGGTGTGCCCCGGGCCGCCGGACTGGCCACCGCCTCGCTGCTGGTCGGCGACGTGACCCGGCCCCTGATTCCCGAGCGTGGCCGCCTTCCTGTGAGGCGCCTCGAGCCGGACCAGGAGCTCATCGACCGCACTCCGGTCGACGGCGATCTCGTCTCCCGCTGGGGCATGCGCCTCGAAGGCATGGCTGAGCATCTGGGGGCTGGGGGCCGGTAGGCTGGGCGCATGCCCTCCGTCGATACCGCCAGCGCTATCCTTGAGTCCCTGGATGCCCTGGGCGTCACGCACGTCCTGTACTGCCCGGGTTCGCGCTCCGCGCCCTTCGCCTACGCCCTCGAAGCGGGTTCTTTCGGCGGCGACGCACGCGCCGTCCTGGATGAGCGCGGCGCAGGTTTTGCGGCCGTCGGCTTGGCCCGTACCGGGGCCCTGCCCGCCATCGTCGTCACCTCAGGAACCGCCGTCGCCGAGCTGGCCCCCGCGGTCCTCGAGGCCTCCCATGCGCGCCTGCCGCTCCTCCTCCTGACTGCCGACCGCCCCGGCGAACTGCGCGGTGTCGGAGCGTCCCAGGCGACCGACCAGTCCGGTTTCTTTGGTGCACACGTGCGCGCGAGCGTTGACCTGGAGCCGCAGGAGGCCTCGCCCTCCCTGGTCGGCCACCTCGCCCGCGCGGTCGCCGCCGCCTGCGGGGCACCCAGTGGCGCGCCTGGCCCCGTGCAGATCAACGTCGCCTTCCGCGATCCGCTGACCCCCGTCCCTCCCGCTTGCGACTGCGGGGCCGAGGCCGGGGCTTCGTTCGTCCCTCGCCCGACCCTGGTGCTGCGAGCCCCTGCGGTGCCTGAGCGCTGGGAGGATGTGGTTGGCCCTGCCGCCGCCGGGCTGATTGTTGCGGGTGAGGGGGCCTCGCCTCGCGCCCGCGAGTGGTCGCGCGCCTCGGGCTTCCCGCTGCTCGCGGAACCGGCATCGGGCGCGTGGAGCGGCGGGGGAGTGACCCCCTTCGAGCAGTCCCTCGTGGCTTCGGAGCTCGGGCGCGAGGTCGACGCGGTCGTCGTGACCGGGCGTCCGACGCTGTCCCGACCGATTCAGGCGCTGCTCGCGCGCCCCGATGTGCGTGTCGTCGTCGTAGACCCGCGCAGCCCGTGGGTGGACATCTCGGGCAACGCCTCGGTCGTCGTCGCCGACCTCGAGCCTGCCCTTGAGCCGATCAGTGCTGCTCAGGCCGAGTGGGCCGCTCGCGTGCGCGACGCCGCTCGCGACGCGGGCGAGCGCATCGACTCCCTGCTCGCCTCCGGCTCCGGGCGCACGATGCTTGACCTCGCGCGGGCCGTCGCCGCCTCGACGATCGGCCCCCTCGTGCTGGGAGCCTCCAACCCCGTGCGCGCCTTCGACCTCGCCGTCCCCACACTGGCGGGGCGCGCCGTCCACTCCAACCGGGGGCAGGCGGGGATCGACGGCGCCATCGCGACCGCGGTCGGCATCTGCTTGGGCTCCGGATACGCGGGCGAGGCCTCGGCCCCCGCGGGCGGGCGCGTCACCGCCGTCATGGGTGACCTCACTGCCTGCCACGACGCCTCCTCCCTCGCCCTGGCGGCGAACGCGGGCGCTCACCTGGACATCGTCGTCGCCGACGATCAGGGAGGCGGAATCTTTGCCACCCTCGAGCACGGGCGCGCCGCCAGCCCCGAGGCCTACGACCGGTGGTTCGGCGTCGCCCAGGCGGTGGACTACGAGGCGCTCGCGGCCGCGTACGGCGTGGCCTTCGCTCGCGCCGAAACGCCCGCGCAGCTCGCTCAACTGCTGGAGATCGGCGAGGTCGGCCCACGCCTCGTCCACGCCCCCGTCGAGCGCGCCGCGCACCTGTACCCGGCGCTCCGTGACGTGCTCTCCTGAGGAGGGAGCGCGTTCACTGTGAGGTTAAACGGTTTATAGGAAACTTCCAGGACGCTTTCAGTGACCCTTTGAGGAAACGACCCATACTGGTGGGCAGATAACGAACTGACACCAGAGGAAACCATGACTCAGCCTGATATTCCGGCCCGCGACGCCGACTCGTCGCGCGACGTCGACGCGGCCTCGGCCCCCAGCTACCCGCAGCGCTCGACGGCTCAAGACCACTCGGCTACCCAGGAGCTTCCGGCCGCGCAGGACACCACGCGCGAGATGCCCTCTGCCGCGACGATCCCCGCGCCGCCCGCGGGCGCGGTTCCGCCGGCCTCCGCACCGGCGGCCCCCGCCCCCTCCGCGCAGCAAGCCCCCGCGGCCGGCGGAACATACTCCGCCCCCGCTGGCGAGCCCTACGGCGGATACGCGGCCCCGGCCTCGCCGGACGCCTTCGCGTCGCCCACCGTCATCGTGACGAAGAAGGGCCCGGGCTGGGCCGCCCTCCTCGGCGCGATGCTACTGACGATCGGCCTCACCCTCGGCGCCGTGTTCTACGCGCGCCCCGCGATGCTGCGCGCGTCCGCGCCCACGAACCTCAACGGGGGAACGGTGGCCACCGTGCCCGCCTCGAACAGCTCCGGGACGGACTGGACGGACGTTGCCGCCGCCGTGTCGCCCGCCGTCGTGACCATTCAGACGCAGGGCGCCTCGTCGGGCGGCACCGGCTCCGGCGTCATCTACGACGCGCAGGGCGACATCGTCACCAACTACCACGTCATCGCGTCCGTCCTGGGCGGTGGACAGATCCAGGTGACCCTCGCTGACGGGCGCCTCTACAGCGCCAAGGTCGTCGGCCACGACAAGACCACCGACCTGGCCGTCATCCGTCTGGACAACCCGCCCTCGAACCTCACCGTCGCGCGTTTCGCCTCCTCCGCGAACCTCGAGGTCGGTGCCCCCGTCATGGCGATCGGCGCGCCCCTGGGCCTGTCGAACACGGTGACGACCGGCATCGTCTCCGCGCTCAACCGCCCCGTCGAGGTCTCGATGGACGAGGACTCCTCGTCGCAGGACTCGCAGGCGTCCTCGGACCTCGTGGTGACGAACGCGATCCAGATCGACGCGTCGATCAACCCCGGTAACTCGGGCGGCCCCCTCTTCGACGCGAGCGGCGCTGTCATCGGCATTAACTCGTCGATCAAGTCACTCGCTACCTCGTCTGACGGGCAGGCGGGCTCGATCGGCCTGGGCTTCGCGATCCCCTCCGACCTGGTCGTCTCTGTTGCTGATCAGCTGATCGCCACCGGCTCGGCGTCCCACGGCATGCTTGGCGTGACCGTCAAGGCCGCGACCACGACTGTCGGCTCCGACACCTACGTGGGTGCCGAGGTCCAGGACGTCTCCGCAGGTTCCGGTGCCTCCGCGGCGGGCATCCGCGCCGGCGACGTCATCGTCAAGGTCGAAGGCCAGGAAGTGACCAGCCCCAAGCAGCTGATCGGCTACGTGCGCCGCTACAAGGCCGGCGACACCGTCTCCATGACGATCGTGCGCGACGGGCAGACGCAGGACGTGTCCGTGCGGATTCAGTGAGCTGCGTGCGTTGCGTGCGCGCTGAGCGCACGCTGCGCGCTGCGGAGTGACTCCAGTGCCGCGCGCTGACGAGGCCCGCTGTCCCTGTCAGGGGCGGCGGGCCTTTGCGCGTGGTGGACGCGTGTGGTGATCGTCTGGTGGGCACGGGGCTCGGGGTGCCCGCAGACTGGGCGCGATGGAAGGAGTGTGGCAGCGCTGCTTGCTGTGAGCGCGATTCGGCTTGTAGCTAAGTGGTGTTACACCATTTAGCTAGGTATTACACCGGCTGGGAGCTGGTGTAATGCTCCCTAACTGGTGTAATGCTCCGTCACGGGTGGGCCAATATGCGGTGTGCTGTGGGTGCAGCTGTTGAGTGGGTGTGTGCCTCACAGACGCGCGGTCCTTGGCTGCTGATGCACCGCCCGTTGACGGGAGCCCCCCGCACCCTCTGCGGCCCGTGCACGCAAATCCATCAACCGTGCGCACTGCCGCAGCGCTGCTGGCCCCGCGCGATTCAGACCCCGAGGGCGTCCAGCAGCGGGCGCATCTTCGCTTCGGTCTCGGCCAGCTCGGCGTCCGGGTCGGAGTCCGGCATGATGCCGGCACCCGCGAAAAGGCGCAGGCGTGTGCCCGACGTGAGCCCGCAGCGCAGCGCGATCGCAAACTCGCCGTCCCCGGCCGTGTCCACCCAGCCCACGGGCCCCGAGTAGCGGCCGCGCTCAGTGTCTTCCAGCTCCTCGATGAGGCGCATCGCCGCGTCGCGCGGGGTGCCGCACACGGCGGCCGTTGGATGCAGGGCGGCCACGAGGTCGAGCAGATGCGCCGACCCTAGGCGCGCGTGAACGTCCGTCGCCAGGTGGACGACGTTGGGCAGCGACAGGAGGAACGGCCCCTGAGTCGTCACCGAGGTACACAGCCGCGTCAGGATCGACGACACGGACTCGGAGGCCAGGTCGTGCTCGCGCAGATCCTTCGCGCTTGACGCCAGCATCTCGCCCTCGCCGGGCTTGCACGTGCCCGCCAGGACGCGCGAGCTCGCCGTGCCGCCCGAGGCCGCGATCAGCATCTCCGGAGACGCACCCACCAGCGAATCCACGCAAAAACGCCACGTCGACGGATACAGGTCGCTCAAGCGCTCGAGCAGGAAACGCTCGTCGAATCCGTGGGCGCACCGCACCGTCATATCGCGCGCCATGACGGCCTTGTCGGCGGCGCCATCGCGCAGGCGCTGCGCCATCGCTCGCACCGAGTCTCGCCACTGGCCGCGCGACATCGACCCGTGCCCAAACGTCAGGGATTCCGGCACGCGCGGGGCGGGCCTCACCTCGGCCAGGGCCTCGTCAACAGCCGCCAGCGGATCCGGGGCGTCCCCGATGCCCGCCGTGATCGCCCAGCGGGCCCCGGCCTCGTCGATGAGAGTCAGCGCGGGCACGAAGGCGACCGAGCGGGCGGGGGAGCGGAACGCGAAGGACGCAAAAAGAACGGGGGAAGGAGCGCCGTCGGTGGACGAGGCCGGGGCGGCCTCCCACGCGCGGCGCACGTCGGCGATCGCACCCGGGGTCGCGGACTCGAGCGTGAGCGCCCGTCCCAGGCCGATCATCTGGCGGCGCTCACCCAGCCAGGCGCCGCCCCCGGAGTCGGGAAGCAGGGACGTCAGTGAGCAAGTAGACCCCGGGTGCTGCGAGGGTAGGACCAACGCCCGAAAGACGAGGCGCGAGCATCCGAAGTCATTGTGCATGGGTTCCATGGTAGGAGTAGGGGCGGCGGCGCGCTGGAAGACGTGCGAGTATTGACGCATGACTGAATCCCCGCGCGCGGACCTGAACAAGGATCCCGAAGAGATCGCCTCGATGTTTGACTCCCTCGCCTCGCGATACGACGTGATGGATGCGCTGATGACGGGCGGTTTGGACAGGGTGTGGATGACCGCCCTGCGCAAGGCGGTCGCCCCGCACCCCGGCGAACGCATCCTCGACCTGGCGGCCGGCACCGGCACGTCGTCGGCCGCGCTGGCCAAGGGCGGCGCCGAGGTCGTCGCCTGCGACCTGTCCGAAGGCATGATCGAGGTCGGCCGTGAGCGCCACCCCGAGATCGAGTTCGTGCACGGCAACGCCATGGACCTGGACTTCGAGGACGGCTCCTTCGACGCGGTCACCATCTCGTGGGGCCTGCGCAACATCCCGGATCCGCAGCTCGCGCTGCGCGAGATGGCGCGCGTCGTGCGCCCCCGCGGCCGTCTCGTGGTCCTGGAGTTCTCCACCCCACCATCGCGTGTCTTCCGCGGCATGTACAACGTCTACCAGTCGACCGTCATGCCGGCGATCGCGCGCCTGGCCTCCACGAACGACGGCGCCTACGACTACCTGGTCGAGTCGATTCGCGCGTGGCCGACCCAGGAGGAGCTCGGCCGCATGATCGCCGCGAACGGCTGGAGTGAGGTTGAGTACCGCAACCTCACCCGCGGCATCGCCTGCATGCACCGCGCGGTCAAGCCACTGCCGTAATCGCTGATACGACGAGGCCGGGGCAATGGAGGTAGCGGTCGTGAATGAAATGCTCGGCGTCGGGGCTGAAGGCTACGTGAATCCCTTGTCTCAGACCTACGGATCGGACAAGGACCTGGCACCCGCGAAGCGCGAGGATGACGGATGGGACCCGCGCCAATGGTGACCTCCAAGTACAAGGTTTCGCGCGTGCCCCTCGCTGTTGCCTGCGCGTCCGCTTATGCCCTGGGGCTCGTAGTAGTTCCCGCCGCACCGACACGGGCGGCAGACACCATTACTGCCGCCGACCAACCCTACTTTGCCTACTACCACCTCGACCAAGCGAGAGCTAAAGGGTACACGGGTCAAGGTGTCACGATCGCAATGATTGATGGGCCAGTCGAGACGAGTGCCCCAGAGTTGTCTGGTGCATCGATCATCGACAATAGTCCGTGCTCTATAGAAAAAACTCCTGAAGCTACCGCGCATGGAACAAGTACAGCTGCGCTGCTTGTTGCCCGTGACTATGGGGTGGTTCCTGACGCAACTCTTCATGCATATCGAACAGATGCTGGCGATGCGGCACTTGGCTCTGATTGCATAGGAAGTGATGGCGTGAACCTTGCCGGGTATCCATCACTCATCAATCACGCAATAAATGATGGCGCACAGATCATCACGCTATCGCTCAGTAGTTCCGACCATAGTGATGCACTGCGGTGGGCGATAGCGAGGGCTATGAATCAAGGGGTACTCATTACCGCTTCGGCTGGCAATGAAGCACAGGACTCGAACAGCTCTCATTTGGGCTGGTGGTCCGGAGTAGTGGGTGTATCTGCTGTCGACACTAACGGTGCGAGAGCAAGCTATTCGTCGTGGGGTCAAGGAGTTACAACTGCCGCAGTTGGGGGCCCAATCACTATCCGTCAGTATCCGGCTAACACGCTGGCGCAAAGCGTTGGTACTTCGAGTTCTGCCCCAATCGTCGCCGGCTTCCTCGCGATGGCTCGCCAGAAGTGGCCCGATGCGACATCGAACCAGCTGCTGCAACTCCTGGTGCACACGACCGTGAACCCGGACGGCGGCTGGAACCAGTACACCGGCTACGGCGTCGCGAGCCCCGCGACGATGATGAATACCGATCCCAGTCAGTATCCCGATGTTAATCCCCTCGCGGATAAGGGAGGCGGCTCCAGCCCAACCCCCGAGGAGATCGCGCAGTACGTCGACGGAGTGGTTCCACCGGCGGAAATCGTCTTTGACAACTCATACACGTACCGCGGCCTGGACGAATCTGTCCTCGGAGCAACCACGAACCCATACCCGACACACCTCGGTACGAGCCCGCGCTACCACGCGAAGTAGACGAACGCTCAGCTGAAACAGTGAGAGGCCGGGGCCCCTTGTGTGGGGTCCCGGCCTCGTTGTTAGTTCTTCGGAGCGCGGCCCGGGCTCAGAGTCGACAGGCCCAGGTAGCCGGGCAAGGGCTTGTTCATGTCCTCGTTCGCGAAGGCGACAGGCGCGCCGTTCGGCAGCGGGTTAACGACGCGAATCGCGGCCGTCAGCTCCCGCGCGGAGTTGTTCGACCGGTACTCCGCGGGCAGCGGCAGCCGCGCGGTCACCCTCCCCGTCTGGCCCGGAAGGATCGAGGGCAGGATGGACTCGATGGTCTGGCTGGCCACGATCTCATTGTTTTTATTCTCATCGACGAGGACGACCTCGAGCGGCCACGTCGCATAGAACGGGGCGGATCCCGTGTTCGTGATGTCGACGGCCACGGTGGCCTTCGCTCCGTGATACGTCGCCGACGTGCGGGTGGCCTGCAGCGTGTAGCCCATGGCGGCGCTCGCGGCCTTGGCGCGCGTCAGGTCGTCGCCGGTGTAGCCGACCGTGAAAGCCTTCTGGTTGATCAGCCACGTGGCGTGCGCGCCCTGAATCGATTCGAGAGCCTTGTAGTCGCCTTCAGGGTCCATGTTCGGGCAGTTGATCGGCTGGGAGAAAATGCACGTCTGGATGGGCGGGTAGAGCTCGCCGCCGATCGGAGCGTGCTGCCAGGCGTCCGCTTCATCCTGATTCTTCAGCTTGGGGATGAAGTGCCAGCTGACTCCCTCGATGGTCGCGTATCCGAAGGAATCATCGTGGTAGCCCATGCCGTGGGCCTTCGTGGCCTCGGTGGGGTAGCGGTTCTGGATGAAGGTCTCGTCGAAGGCGTCGTCCCAGGCCTCGACGAGCTGGGCGCGGAATGCGTCGGAGGGCATCCAGTTGATGCCCGTCGGGTTTTGGGAGCTAACCGCGCCATTGTAGGGGTAGGTGTGCTCCTCGCCCCAGAAACCGTACAGGCCGGCGGTGATGTAGCCGAGGCGCGGGTCCCCGTCGTACCGATCGCCCAGGGCTGCGACGAAGTGCAGGAACATCTGCTGGACGTTCGGGTCGTCGTAGTTGGGAGAGAAAGACTTCTTCTTGTTGCCGTGGAAGTCGTACGTGCGGCTCGTGTCCGTACCGCCGTCGATGAGGTATTGGGGCAGCGCTGAGGATTCGCCCGGGTTATCGACGTAGAAACGAATGACGGCCTGGTGCCCGCGTGCCGCGATGGAATCGAGCATGGCGTCGACGGAGCTGAAGTCGTAGGTGTCGGGGCCGGTGACGACATCCTTGAGCGGGAAGACCGCCCATTCGAGCGTGTAGGGCAGCGCGCCCTGTGCGAGTACGGGGTTACCGCCGGGGGCGGGTGCCCACGGCATGAAGCCCTTCATCGGGTTCGACACGGGGGCAGGGGCTTCCTTGAGTGTGGTCCACTGGTCGGTGGCGGCCGACGAGGCCGTGGCCGGCAGGGTGGCACCCGCCAGTCCTGCGGTCGCCGCCAGGGCGATGGCGATGCGAGCAAATTTCCTCATCGCGAGGTCCTTTCAGTCTGTGCTGCGGCTGGGGACAGGGGCGGCGTGGGCGCGTCGCGTGGAACCTGCGTGTGCGACGGTGCAGTGGTGTGCGAGCTAGGTCTCCACGGCTGTCAAGTGAACCACTTTGGTGTTACTTCGCGCAAGATTGTGAAAAATTGTGCCGGTAAGTGATTATCTGACAAGTCTGTGGCGGTCATGTGTGCGTCGTGGTGTGGAGGTGTGCGGGTGCTGCTCGCGAGGGAGAGTCGGATCATGTCGGCCATTTGAAGAGGTGTGTCCTCGTCGTGGGCTGTGGTTCGAAGGTAGGCCGGGCGACGTGGCGTATCGCGGCGGTCTACGCGTCGCTGTTCTCGGGGTGTGCGCTGAGTGTCGGCGCGTGGATCTGTAGTCGGATGACGAGGCCTGGGCCGCCATTTACGACAAAGTTCCCTTGCGCAAATGGGTGCTATGAGCGTGGCCTGTCCGGGCCTCGTTCGTTGAAACGGCGAGGAAAAGTGCGCTCGGTCGCCGAGGTGAGGGCGACCTAGCTAGGGTTGCTTGCGGAATGAAGTGATGTGCACGCTTCATCCACCTTGCACACTCGCGCGGATGCACCCGCGCACCACATGACGGAGGAATGCCGTGGCATCCACCATGCCTAGCGACATGAGCGCTGACGTTGTCGTCGTCGGCGCAGGCCCTGGCGGGTCCTCCACCGCCTACCACCTGGCCAGAGCAGGGCTCGACGTCATCCTCCTGGAGAAAAGCCCGTTCCCGCGCGACAAAATCTGCGGCGATGGGCTCACCCCGGCCGCCGTCCACGAGCTCATCGCGATGGGCGTGGACACCACCGGCTGGATGCGAAACCGCGGCCTGACCGTCATCGGCGGCGGCCACACCGTCCACATGGATTGGCCCGACCAGAAGTCCCTGCCTGGCTACGGAATGACCCGCGCCCGCGTGGACCTCGACCATGCGCTCGCGCAGCGTGCCGTAGAGGCGGGTGCCCGCCTCTACGAGGGTGTCACCGTCGTCGGCGCCATCCAGGACGGCTCCGGTCGCGTCGTCGGCGTGCAGGCCAAGAGCGGGCGCGGCAAGGACGCCACCACCACCTCGGTGCGCGCCTCCATCACCGTCGACGCCGGGGGAGTGGCCGCTCGACTGGCCACCAGCCTCGGCCTCGAAAAG
>CAUSHZ010000023.1:0-28560 GCA_963531605.1 uncultured Actinomyces sp. | reverse complement strand
GCGAGCCCTTGCCGGCGCGCACGCGCACGCGCGGGTCGTCGGTTCCGGTGTCGCGCCGGGCCATCACTGCTCCTCCTCGACGGACGAGGCCGGGCCAGCCTGAGCATTCTCCTGACCGTGAGCGCTCACGAGCGCGGCCCACATGGCCTCGAAGGTCGGCAGCGTCTTGGAGGTGCAGGCGATGTCGTCGACCGTGATGCCGGGCGTGACGAGGCCCAGGATCGCGCCGAAGGTTGCCATGCGGTGATCCGCGTAGGAGCGAATCTGCGCGGCGTGGAGAGGGCGCGGCGTGATAATCAGGCCGTCCTCGGTCTCTTCGGCCTGCCCGCCCGCGCGGTTGATCTCGGCGGCCAAGGCAGCCAGGCGGTCCGTCTCGTGCCCGCGCAGGTGCGCGATCCCGCTCAGGTGCGAGGGAGTCGAGGCGTAGGCGCAGATCGCGGCCAGGGTCGGGGTCAGCTCGCCGACCTCGGCCATGGTCGCCTTGATGCCCGGGTAGTTGCCGGCACCCGGACCCGTGAGGGTCAGGCCCTCCTCGTTGAGCGTGATGGTCGCGCCCATGTGGCCCAGCAGCGCGCGCCAAGCGTCGCCCGCCTGGGTCGTCGCCCCCGGCCACGCCGGGATGCGCACGCGCCCGCCCGTGACCATCGCGGCGGCCAGGAACGGGCCGGCGTTAGACAGGTCCGGCTCGACGGTGATGTCGCAGCCGCGCGGGCGCGACGGGAAGATGTGCCAGGTAGACAGGTTCGCGCGGCCCTCGTCCACGACCTCCAGGTCGACGCCCGCGCCCGCCAGGGAGGCCAGCGTCATCTCTACGTGCGGCATCGACGGGACGATACCCGGAGCCGACACGAACAGGGGATCGCCCACCAGGGGAGAGACGAGCAGCAGGGCGGAGAGGAACTGCGAGGAGGACGAGGAGTCCACCCATGCCTGCGCGCCGAGCGGCGTGTGGATCGGGCCCTGGATCGTGAAGGGCAGGTGCCCGCGCTCCCCGTGATACGTGACGGTCGCGCCCATGCGCACCAGGGCGTCCAGGAGCGGGCCGAGCGGGCGCGCGTAGGCCTGCTCGTCCCCGTCGAAGAGCGTCTCCTCGGGGGACAGCGCCGCCAGGGGCGGCAGGAAACGCATGACTGTACCGGCCAGGCCGCACTCGATGCGACCGCCGCGCGGCGGAAGTTCCATCGGGGTGACGCGCAGAATGCCCGCGCCCTCGTCCTCGACGCGCGCGCCCATCACTTCCAGGGCGGCTGCGAACAGTCGCGTATCGCGCGCATCCAGGGCACCCCTGATGATCGAGGGGGAATCGGCGACGGCCGCCAGGTACAGGGCGCGCGCCGTGATCGACTTCGAACCCGGCACCTCGACCGTGGCATCCACGGGGGAGGCGACCAGGGGAGCGGGCCAGGGCGCGCTCACGAAGCGGTGCCGCTCAGACGCTCCACGACGGCGGCCTCGGCCGCGGCGATCGCGCGGCGCTGATCGCGGCGCATCGCGTGGGCGACGAGAGCCGAGGGCTGACCGACGCGGTCCGTCGACGCGAGGAGGACGCCGGCAGCCAGGCCCGCCTTATTCAGCGTGCGGTAGCGACGGCGCTTGATCTGCTCTTTGGACAGGCCTCGCGTCGTGCCCGGCAGGGGAGCGTTGACGAGGGCCATCGGCGCGCCGATCGCGGCCAGTGTCAGGGCGGCCACGCGGGGCTTGCGACCCAGCGCGAAACGCAGGCCGGCGACGACCGTCACCGCGCCCGTCACGCGGGTCGCGAGCGCCAGCTGCTGATCCGTCAGCGGCTCCAGGCCGACCGCGTCGGTCGCCTTGTCGATGAGGGGACGAACGCCCGCGGCGCGCTCCACGTGGAAACGCGGATGCATGAGGGCATCAACCCCGTCGGCGATGAACGGGGCGGCGAGCAGGGGACGGGCAACAACGCGCAGCAGATTCATACCCCTATTGTTCGACACCTTTGCCCCCGGGGGAAGCCGAACGGCCCGGCCACTCCCAAACAACGGGGTGAAAGTGGTGCAACGCACAATTGTTGGGGGTTGTGGAATAAACAGAGGCGTGAGGCGTTGCCCTCAGTATGACCGCCCATCGCCCACTCCCATTCGCGCCGCACGCCCGCGCGACTACGCTGGGAGGCGATGGATACGACAACCCCCTCACCGACGCCGCAGGCATCCGACCCCGCCCCGGCCTCGTCCGTCCAGGACGGAGCTGCGCTCGAGGCACGCTTCATGGACGAAGCAATGCCCCTCATGAACCAACTCTTCGGCGCGGCGCTGGGCATGACCCGCAATCGCGCCGACGCGGAGGACCTGGTTCAGGAGACCTATCTCAAGGCCTACCAGAAGTTCCACCAATACAAGCCTGGCACCAACATCAAGGCCTGGCTCTACCGGATCCTCACCAACACCTACATCACCAGCTACCGCAAGGCGCAGCGCTCTCCCAAGCGAGCCTCCAGCGACACCGTCGAGGACTGGCAGCTCGCCGACGCAGCCTCCCACTCGGAGGTCGGCCTCAAATCCGCGGAAGTCGAGGCTCTCGAGGCGCTGCCCTCCTCGCAGCTGCGCGACGCCATCGATTCGCTCTCAGAGGAACACCGGATGGTTGTCCTCATGGCTGACGTTGAAGGTATGAGCTACAAGGAAATCGCCGAAGAACTAGGAGTTCCCATGGGGACCGTCATGAGCCGACTGAACCGCGCGCGCAAGAACCTGCGCTCCGCGCTGGCCGACGTCGCCGCGGAATACGGGATCGGAGGAGCCAAGTGACCACCCACATCACGTGCCAGGACGTCCAGGACGCCCTGTACGAACTGATCGACTGCGAGGAGTGCGACCGCCGCAGCGGCCTCATCGACGCCGGATCCGTGCCCGGCCCCGATGCTCGCGCCCGCGCCCTCATGATCAAGCACGTCGCCACCTGCGCGCACTGCACCGACGCCTTGGACGCCGAGCGCCACGTGCGCGCCCTCATGCGCGGCTGCTACGAGACCGAGCAGGCCTCGGATGCGCTGCGTGCCCGCGTCGTCGCCTCGATCACCAGCGTGTCCGTCTCCTGGCGCTAAGTGCGCTGCGACAACGCGCGACCGCGTGGCGTTACGTGGGCTGACGAGGCCTGGGCTGCCGCCCATTTTTCGGTGACCTTCGTCGCCGCGAACGGCCTGTGTCTTGGTGGTTTGGGTCAATGTGTGCAAAAATGCTTCAGTCTAGACAACAAACCCAAGGAGAATGACATGTCGAAGCGGGGTCGTAAGCGTCGCGATCGTCGTAAGCACGGCGCGAACCACGGCAAGCGTCCTAACGCCTGAGCCGAATACGTTGCGCGCCCGGACCGGTTGGTCCGGGCGCGTTTTGTATGCGCGGGTTGGTGCGCGAGTGTTGGGCGCGTGCCGGGTGCGGTTGTGCGAGGCACGCGTGACGTGTGGGGTGTGCGCCGCTTGGTTTGTGTCCCCGCGGCGTAGGAAAACGGTGTGCTAGGCCGACTTCGCGGCCGATCGTGAGCGTGCCACGTGCATGCGGATAGGTTGTCCGTGTACTGGGCCGATGCCGAGAGCGCGCGGTGGCATGAGCAACCCGTCAATGGGTGGTGCCAATCCATCGGCCGTCGTTCTGGATAGGAACGGCGCATCTGGATAGGAACCACGCATCTGGATAGGAACTGCGCATCTGGATAGGTTATTAAGCTATCCGGATGTTCGTTACCTATCCGGATGTTCGTAACCTATCCGGATGTTTGTTAGCTTTCCGCGTGATTGCCTCTCATGCGTCGGGTTTGTGAGTAGAAGCGTCGCAACGGCCCATCGCAACGTTGTGTCGGTAGTTTCCACAGGAAACGACAGTCGGGAGCAGGATTGATCGGACCCAGGACTCGGCTCAGCCGGATCCGCAGCTGTTCCCAGTCGTCGTAGTCTGGCCAACTCACTCGGATGACCTGCCACCCGGCATCTCGAAGGTTCTGATCACGCAACACCCACTCGCGCTTGGCTTGTTCGAACTCGACGCGACTTTCCCCAAGTTTCGCTACCCCATCAAATTCGATGATGAGGTGTAAGTCTTCAATCAGGATGTCGATGTAGTAGTGGCGGCCGCTTACCCCAATATGCACCTGTGTTTTAACCGTGAAGGGACAGGTGGACCGTACCAGCCACAGAAGCGCAGCTTCAGCGGGATTGGCGCAGCCCGGGTCGATAGTCTTGAGGACCGCGTGAGCGCGTCGGTAGCCGCGCACGTGGCCAGCCCGCTCAAGTCGAGCGAGCAGTTCAGCTCGTATCTCCTCGGCTCTCCGGCGGCACTCATCCTGATGAAACATCGAGAACTGGCTCCATACGTTGAGTGCCATACAGCCGAGGACGAACGACTCTAACGGCTCATCATGAAGCGCGCATCTCACGAGCGCATCGTAGGGGTGCTCTACGACCAAGCTGTTGATCCTGCGACGTTCTTCCGAAAGAGGTGGAAACCCAGAGCATGACACCGACGTTGCTGGAACCGTCGTGGAGCCGACGTGGCACGAAGGGAGAGAAGAGGTACATCTTCGGTTTTCCCGGTAGATGGTAACGGGAGGGTTCTGTGACCAGCCGCGAACCCCCATCAGCCGTAAGCAGCTCTGTCCGACAAAGACGGGAGAGTCCTTGTGGGAGGTATCGACGGCATGCATGCGTGCGCGAGCGACGGCATCCCACACATCCCAAGGGTTGGAATTTATGGAATCGATGGGTAGGACTGCACAGATGCCACGCATAATGCGGACCGTCGTTGATGGTGGTTGTTCACGAGGTGAGTCTGCTGGAGGGGTGATGATGATGGAAGCCTGCGTCATAGACGAAGTTTCGTACCATCATCAGCAGTGAGGAAAGCGCTAGATGGTGGCCTGTGGATACAACCGGTAGGGGATAGACGCCCTGTGGATAACCTTGCGGACGCATCTGGATAGGAACTGCGCATCTGGATAGGAACCGCGCATCTGGATAGGAACCACGCATCTGGATAGGTTATTAAGCTATCCGGATGTTTGTAACCTATCCCGATGTTCGTAACCTATCCGCGTGTTGGATGGAGTCGAGGGGCGCGTGTTGGCTGGCGTCGAGGCGCGCGTGGTGGCGCATTTGGATAGGAACCACGCATCTGGATAGGAACCACGCATCTGGATAGGTTATTAAGCTATCCGGATGTTCGTAACCTATCCGCATACTCATAACCTATCCGCGTGAGCGACAGCCAACGTCTGAGCTACGGGTGCCCGCGATAACCGGGTGCCTCGTACTCCTGTGGGAAACACAGACGCTTTGACTTCGACGCGGGTGGCGGCGAAGTCGTGCCCTGCACGGATCGAACTCGCGCCCATCGAGCATCAAAGAGCCTGTGTGACAGGTAGGAAGCCTCTCTCGCAGCGTATCCTGGTACGTGCTGGCGCGCGGGTGTGTCCCGATGCGAACAGAAACCGTTTGTCGATCTGAAAGAGCGAAAGAGGCTCCATGTCCCTCCAGATGCGCGTTGTTCACTTCTGTATGGGGCTTGTGCCTCCGTTGCTACACAGCGAGGCAGCGACTGAGCAGATGGCGCTCCATGCCCCGCAGCCGCATCCCATGCCCGCGTCGATGCGGAGGCGTTTCACCGCGACGAGCGACAAAGGCATAACCCGTGTCTTCCCGAAGCGGGGCCTGCGCTCGGGCGGTGTACTCATCTATCTGCATGGTGGAGCGTATGCGTACCCGATGGTCGCTGGCCAGTGGGGCATCGTCGAGGGCCTTATCGACCGCACGGGCCTGCCCGTCATCATTCCCGACTACCCGCTTGCCCCCAAGCACACGGTGACCGAAGCGTTCGACTTCGTCCAGCCCGTCATTGACGAGGCACAGGCTGAGTTCGGCCGCGTCGTCATCTTTGGCGACTCGGCGGGTGGCGGCCTGGCGCTGTCCCTCGCCATGCAGCGACGCGAATCGGACGAGCGTCAGGTGGATGGCCTCGTCCTGTACGCGCCGTGGGTGGACGTGACCATGATGAACCCCCAGATTGAGAAGGTGCAGCCCCGCGACAAGATCCTGCGTGTCCCCGGCCTGGCGTGGGCGGGCCGCGCGTGGGCGGGCGACCTGGATCCGGCCGACTGGCGTGTCAGCCCCCTGTACGGTGACCCGTCGGGGCTGCCGCCGATGCGTATTTTCCAGGGGGACGCGGACATCATCGGCCCCGACGTGATCGAGTTCGCGCGCAAGGCCTCTCGCGCGGGTGTCGACGTGCGAGCGCGGGTGGAGCCGGATGGCTTCCACGTGTACGTCCTGGGCGTTCCCACCATTCCCGAGGCCGAGGCCGCCCTTGACCACAGCGCGCGCTTCATCTCGGGGATCCTCACCCAGGCGTAGTCCCGCCCGTTTCACGCGCTGTTTCACGGCCTCGTCGATCAGGGGCGAAGGCGACAGGCTGCCCGGCGTCACCCCGCAGCTAGTCGAGCCGCGCGTCCACCAGGGTTTTACTGTGCACGTACATGTCGATGGTCAGCGGCGTCTGGTCGGAGTGGAGGACGCAGCCTTCGTAGAGCGGATGAATGATGCCCGACAGCTGGGAAATGTCCTGCTCAGAGGTGGCGATGGTGAAGGTGTGCTGGGTGCCATCGTCAAAGCTCATGACGAAGTGGTTGTTGTAGCTGGTGCCTCCGGTGAACCACTGTGATCGTGTGACGGTGTCTTGGGTGTAGCTGCAGGAGGCAACCGCGCGCGGTTGGGGTCCTTGAACCAGGTCGATCACCGCGGGCGTGAGAAAGTACAGGACCGGTGCGGCAATCACGAGGACGCCGCAGGTCATCGAGGCGAGGTTGTCCAGCTGCTTGCGTACAGCCCGCCGATCGCCGGAGCGTTTCGCGGCGCGCAGGTCTTGCACGGAGGCGAGGAGGGTGGCGACGGCGCCGATGACGACAAGGAGGCCCAGGCAACACAGGATGATGGTGCCGATGAGTTTGCTCTTCCCATACGAGCCCATGTTGCGCATGACGACGATGATCGTGATGGTCAGCGCCGGGGGGACGAGGAGGAGCAGGAACAGGGAGCGTCCTGTATGGCGGCCCGGCTTCGTGTCGGCGGGCGTGGGGACTCGAGGCTGGGGTGGAGTATCAGGAACTGGAGGCAGGTGAGGGGTGCTGGGAAAACTCATGGGGAATCGTGTCCTGTGTGTGGAGGTCGTGGGGCCTGGTGCTAGCCGAGGTGGGCCTCGATAATCCGCCACGTGCGGGGCATGACCTGTAGCGTCATGGGTGTCTGGCCGGGATGGGTGACGCAGGCGTCGTAGAGGGTGTCGTAGACCGCGAGGGAGCTGGCGGGTTCGGAGTCCTGCGGTTGCAGGCTGATGTCTAGGACGTGGGTGGAGCCGTCTGCGAGCTGCATTGTGATCTCGTAGACCTGATAGATGGTGGTTGTGCGCGATCCTCGTCGGCCGCTGCGCCATTCTCGGTCGGCAACGCTACTCGTGCAGCTGGTGACGGTCACGGGTTTCGGCCCGCTTGCAAGGTCTTGGACGAGTGGGATGATGCGCACGGTGCTCAGTATCCCGAAAGAGATGGCGATGGCGACTCGCCCGGCGGCTTTCCAGCGGCGTCGGCGGGGGATCGCCTTGTCGACGCCGCGGTCCTGCGCCTCGCGGGCGTCGCGCAGCATCACGGGAATCGCCAGCGGGATCGTCAGGCAGGTGAGGAGGATGCTGAGGTTCATGCCGATGTCCGTCCACATGCTGAGCGATCCGTATAGCGCGCCGGTCTTCAGTGCGATCGGGAAGAGGATGAGCGGGGCGAACGTGAGGCCGCGGATTACGTAGTGGTGGTCGATGAGGTCTCTGTAGTCCTGCCGCGATGGCGGGAAGGAAGGCTCATGCAGGGGCATGCTCATGGTTCTCTCCTGTGCTTTGTCAGTCGATGCGTGCCTCGACGATGGACCACGTGTGGGGGTAGACCTCCATGGTCATGGAGGCGGACCCGGAGCGCCGAGCGCAGGCCTCGTAGAGGACGCCCGTGAGACCGCCTCGCGATGCGATGTCGTCCGCATGATCTGTTTTGATGACCGTGAGGCGCTTGGTGCCGTCAGCGAGCGTCATCGTGAAGTAGTTGTCCCATCCGTGATCGGGTCTGCGATCAGCGCGCGTCCCCGAGTTTGACCGTGGCATCTGCTCGAAGCTGCACGAGGTGACAGTGACTGTGGTGGTGCCCTCCTTCAGGTCGCGGAAGGCGGGAAGGCCGCGGCTAATCGACTGAAATCCCACGAATAACGCGGTCACGCACAGGACAACGATGGCGAAGGAACGCTGGTTGTACCTCTCAATATCGACGTCGCGCTTGGCGCGCCGAACGCCGAGGTACGTGACCGCGCACGTGATGAGGAGCCCCGCGACGAGGACGAGCCCAACGCCGCAGGCCTGCACTTTCCACACGACGCGATCGCGGCCGAAATCTGTGTGATCTCCGATGACCCAGAAGATGGCAATGGCAGCAATGACCAGAGCCATGAGAGCGACCCCAATGACGGTGGCGATCTTCTTGAGGATGCCTGTGCGTGTCGGGCCTTGCGCGGGCGAGGACGCTCGACGAGGAGAGGATGCAGCGTTGCGTGGCATGAGGTTCCTTTCGCGCTACAGAGCTTGGGGACGAGGCCGGGGCACTAGCGCAGGCCTCCTGGGCATGTCGGCCGAGCGATCAGTTGTTGATCCTCGCGCTCGCGATGACCCTCGAATGCGTGTAGTAACCGATGGTCATGGTTGCGCTGCCGGAGCGCAGGGCGCAGGCCTCGTAGAGGACGGCCGTCAGGTCCCCTTGCGTCGCGATCTCATCCTTGTTGTCGGTCTCAACGGTCTTCGTGTGGGTCGTGCCGTCGTCAAACGTCATGATGAACTGGTTCTCATACACGGTCCAGGATCCGCCGCGGTAGCGCGACCTGCTCGACCTGTACTGCTCAAAGCTGCACGACGTCACCGTGACGGTGCGCGGGCCGCCGGCAAGGTCGAGGACAGCGGGAACGCTGTTCGACAGGGCGTATAAGCACAGCCCGAGGCCAACGCAGGCTGCCATGACCTGGCCGCGCTTGCGTGTTTGTACCAGTTCTTCGTCGCCCTGTGCGCTCGCCGTGAGGGCATTTCGCCGTGCGCCAATATAGAGGGGGATCGTGGCGAGGGCGAGAACGAGCGCGACAGCGCACTTGATGAGGGTCCAGACGAGCAGCTCCGAACCATACTCAAACAACTCGCCGAAGAAATAGAAGACCATGCCAGCGAGGAGGCCCACGAGCGTCAGGAGAATCCACCAGCCCGCGTGCTTATTCGGTGTCTTACGCTCACCGGAAGGATCCTCAGGAGAGGGATTGCTCTGGGAGGCCACATCAGCGCCCGACGATGCGGCAGATGTGTCCCAGTATGAGGATCCCTGGTATCCCCACCCCTGGTACGACAGCGGCGGCAAGGAAGGTTGAGCGTCGCCTGCTTGAGACTGCGGCGTCCACTGACCCTGCGCCTGATCGGATGGCTGATCGGTTGCCTGACTGGGTGGCTGAGGCGGATCGTAGGGGGACGGATAAGGATACTGATTGCTCATGGCTGCTGTCTGTCGAACGGGTGCATGACGACGAGCCTGGGGTGTCTGCGCGAGGCAGGGTGCGCTTCCGGGAGAATCCCGGTGCGCGGTGAGAGACCAGGCACCGACGTGCTTGTCAGTCTCCACAGTACCGCTCACGGCCTCGACGAGGGCGCGCATCTCACCTATGCGGCGCGGGTATCTCAGGCTCCGACCCGATCGAGTTTGCCCGCAAGGCGGCGCGCGCCGGTGTCGACGTGCGTTTGCGGGTGGAGCTGGATGGCTTCCACGTGTATGTCCTGGGCGTTCCCACCGTTCCCGAGGCCGCCCTCGACCACAGTGGGCGTTTCATCTCGGGGATCCTCCCCCAGGCGTGAGACGCCCCGTTTCATGCCCCGTTTCACGGCCTCGCTGATTGAGGACAAGAAGCCGCCGAAGCATACGTGTGGACGGAGAGACGGCGAGCCTCGTCAGTCCAGCCTGGCGCCGCTAATCACCCAGGAACGGTAGTAGACGTCGAGTGTCATCGAGGTCTCCCCGTCATGCCTGACGCACGCTTCGAACAGAGGGCTCTCGATCTCAGCGGCATGCCCGAACTGGCGAAGCCCGATTACTGTTTGACGGGTGGTTCCGTCGGGAAGAGTCATCGTGAAGTCGCGGCTGAACGTTGGCCTGCCCCAGTAGTCTCCAAATTTAATCTGGTGCGTACGCATCTCGTGGGTGCAGGATGACACGGTGACGGTGCGAGGCCCCGTCATGAGGTCAACAACAACTGGCATTCCGTGGGCCAGAGAAATGTATGCGCTAGGAACGAGGAGGACGACCGGCAGCGCCAGAGCCGTGAGCTGCTTGTGGCGGCCTTGCGTTGAATCAACCCGCCGGGCCCGTCGAAAGTGAGGCAGCTGCCAGATGATCGCTGCCAGACATGCGGACATAATCCGGAATGCGACAGTGTAGGCCAAGGCGAGCGACAGGATCCTGGTGAAGCCATAGGTCGTGGTGCTTACCCACAGGAAGGCCGCGATGCACTCACCGATAAATAAAGCGACGACAAGCGCGACGACGCCGCGAGCCCTTCCCCTCGACGGGCCTTCCGATGTACGCGGGGGAACGGGGGTCGCGAATACGTTCGTCAGTGGGATCCGCGTAGCTGTGCCGGGGTCGAACGGCTGTGGGGACACCGGTGTCTGTGGGGTGTAGGGGTAGGATCCGTTGCTCATGGGAACCTTTTCAGCTGAATGGACGCAAACGAGGCCGGGTCGGTGGACCCGTCAGTTCAGGCGCGCGTCGACGATGATCCAGCTGTGCTCGTAGACGTCCAGGGTCATGGACGCGTTGCCCGATTGCACATTGCAGGCCTGGTAGAGCACCTCGTAGGTGCCGCCCATGGTCTGGATGCTTGTGGGCTGGTTTGTCTCGATGGTTGTCGTATGCAGCGTCCCGTCGGTGAGGGTCATCGTGAAGTAGTTGTCGTACACGGTACGCCCGCGTCCGCGTCGACGTGACCTTCGATGCGAGCCCTGCTCGTAGGTGCACGAGGTGACGGTGACGGTGTGGTGGCCTTCGACGAGGTCTTGGGCAGCCGGGACGCCGTAGGTGACGGAGAAGTAGCCGCTGAGGGGGAGGATGATGATGGCCAAAAACAGGGCGCGAACGCGCATGCGGCTGGTTGCGATGTCGCCGGCGGCCTTGGCTCGCCGCAATTCGCGGAAGGAGCGGGGGATGCTGACCAGGCACCCGATGACGACGATGAGCCCGAGCCCGCTGGCCGCGGCCGTCCAGACGAGCCTCTCCGTACCGAAGTCGTATGAGCCTCCCACCACGGCGTAGATGACGACGGCGAGGACGGCCAGGATCGTGAGGATGGTCGTCGCGAGGGAACGCTTCTTCTGTTGGGTGGGGGCAGCGGCCTCTTCGTTGGGCGAGGGGTCGGGCTGGGCGTATCCGTAGGAGGCGGCGCCCGCGAGCGCCTGGTAGGGCTGCCCGTACTGCGGGTACTGGTAGCCGGCGTGCGGGTCGTGCTGGCCCTGATACGCGCCGCCGTAGCCGTCGGGCGACGCGGTGCCGAGCGCCTGGTAGGGCTGCCCGTACTGCGGGTACTGGTATCCGGGGGCCTGCTGGGAGTCGGTGCCCTGGTTGGAGGGGTAGTTGTACTGGGAGGGACCGATGGGGGGAACCTGTCCGGGGCCGGAGGGGTTCTGCGGGGAGTTGAACTGGTTGGGGTTGCTCATGTGGGGACCTATGCTGTGAGGGGTGTGTGACGAGGCCTGGGCTAGGAGGGTGCGTCCGCCGCGGTGGGCAGGCGCGCGGTGAGGGTCCAGCTGGCAGCCTGGGTGTCTGTGTCCACACTACCGCCCACGCTCGTCGCGAGGGCGCGGATCTCACCCATGTGTCGTGCGCCCAGGACGGGGCGCGATCTGTGAGCGCGCTGAGGGTGAGGGTGAGGGCTTCCTCCGTCGCCGAGCCGGTGACGGTGTGCGACGCGTTCTTGTCGAGTTCGGCGATGTGGGAGAAAGCCAGGTAGAGGATTTCCGCGCCGACGGCGTCCCTGTATTTGCTCAACGGCGCGTACTCGTTGAAGAGGTTGATGATGGTGAAACCGGATTGCTGAGCGTAGGTGATGGCTCCGTCGATGCTCGCGAAGTCGCTGGTGATGTGCGGGCCTCGTGCCTGATCAGTTCTCCCGTACGTCGATGAGGACCCAGCTGTGGCGGTAGACGTTCACGGTGAGGGTTGCGTTGCCGGATCGCGTCACGCAGGCATCGTAGAGCACAGCGGAAAAACCAGTCTCTCGCTGGATCGCGGTTTGTGACCGGGTCTCGATTGTCGTTGTGTGCCTGGTGTAGTCAGATGCAGTCATGATGAACATGTTGTCGTACACGGTTGCGCCGCCGTGTCGGGATTGTTTTTCGGTGTGCGTGTCTTGCTCGAATCGACACGAGATAATGGTGACGGTTTGTGGCCCGTCGATCGCGTCGCGGATTCGGGGGATGGCGTAGGTGATCGGGAAGTAGCTGATGAGAGCGGACAGGAAGAAAGCGACCCCGAGCAGGAGGGAGATTACGGTCGCGCCGAGTCCTCTTCCTGTTTTTCCGGGGCGCGTGAAGCTATACACGAGCACGCCGATGCCGAGCAGGCAGGCGAGCGGAATGAGGAGGGCGGCTCCGGCTCCGACCAGTTCCCAGATGAACCTGTCCGTGCCAAAATCTCGCCCTTGCCCGCTCATCTGGTAGATGTAGACGAAGGCGAGAATCAGGGCCATCGGGAGGGAGATGCGCGTCTTCTTGCCTCTGCGTGGGGCGCTCTTCTGAGGGTGGGTGGTCATGATCTCCTGCGCGGGTGTTCGGGAGGCGGGCGAGGCCTGGACTAGGAGGGTGCGCACGCCGCGGTGGGCAGGCGCGCGGTGAGGGTCCAGCTGGCAGCCTGGGTGTCTGTGTCCACGCTACCGCCCACGCTCGTCGCGCGGACGGGGACTGTGCGGCGTTAGTCGGCCAGTTGCACGTCGGCGAGGATCCACGTACGGGGATAGTAGTACAGGATCATCGTCTGTTCGGAATCGCGGAACATGCAGGCGTTGTACAGAGCTTCGCTGAGGCCACCCTGGGTCTGGATGTCGTGCTCGTAGGGCGTCTCAAACGTCGTCATGTGCGAGGTGCCGTCCTCGAAGGTCATCGTGAAGTGGTTCTCGTAGACGGTCGTTGTGCCACTGCGAGTGAGGTGCTTGGTTGTCTGCGTGCTATAGAACAGGCAGGAAAAAACCGTTTTGGGCTGCGGGCCGCTCACAAGGTCATGGATCGCGGGCACTCCGTAGGACACCGCATACAAGGCGAGTGCCAGCCCAATCGGTCCCGCAAAAAATGATGGGCCCTGTCGCGGCCGGGGAAACCGCTCGAGGGAAAGAACGGGGACTGGTTGCTCATGGTCTCACGGACATGTTCGGGAGTGACGAGGCCGGGGTGCGTTCGGCTCACGCCTCACGGATGGCCTTAATGATCCCGCTGCGCGGGTAGACGTCAACGACGATAGACGTTGTGAAAGGGCGGACGACGCAGGCCTGATAGAGGGCATAGTAGGGGCTCGTCGGCTGCGCGAACTCGTCTTGCGAGTCCGTCCTGATCTTGAAGCGACGCGACTTTCCGTCGTCAAAATGGAGAGTAAAAGTGGTGTAGTAGCGTATGGCGCCGCGATGCCCTCGCTCGGTCTCAGTACGGAATTTTTCGCAGCTTGTGACGGCTCTCATCTGTGGGCCGGTGCGGGCGTCTTCGTAGACTTCTGCGAAGGCCCCGCCTCCCGTGACGACCATCGTTGTTCCGATGAGTGCAGCGGCAGCAATCAAGATGAATGAGCCGATTGCTGGGCGGCTGTCGCCCGGCCCTTGCAGCGCATCGCGCATTGAGCGAACGAGCGTTGGGAGGGCTACATAGCAGCAGATGCCGCAGACAAGGGACGCCGCAGAGCTGATCATCGCACAGACCAACTCACGGATACCGAAATTGCCGGACAGAATAAACGCAGCGAACATGACGATCAGGGCCCCGAGGAACACGCAGGCCCATATGGTCATGCCGAGCTGTTGCTGAGCGTTGCCCGGACGTATCTCAGGGAAGAAGCGCGAACGACGTGGATACATGCTCAATTCCTCCTGCTCTTAGACGTCTGCTGGGGTCGCTCCCGTCCACTCGTACCAGCCCTGGTGCTGGACGATCCACGCCATGAGGGCGTAGCCGGCCTGTCCTGGCAGGGTCTGGCCATCCGCGCCTCGGGCCAACGACGCGGCCATGTCCTCGAACCACTGGTCGTGCGCGACGAGCGGCGTGTAGCAGTCGACGAAGGGGATGCCTCGGCGCGCGCACACCTCGGAGCACGAGGAGGACAGGGCCTTCAGCGACCCGGAGTCCACGCCCGCGAGCGGCGGGGGACCCACCACGAAGCTGGGGATGCCCAGCGCGGTCGCTCGGTCGGTGATGTTGGCCAGGTTCAGGCGCGAGCGGGCCGTCGAGATGCCCGCCGCGACATCGCCTGGGCCGACGCCGATGACGAGGCCGTGGGGCTCTCCCTCGGCCAGGCGTGGCAGGACCTCGGCCTCCCAGCGTGCGGCCATCTGCTTCGTCGTCTCAGAGGGCACGGCGAGGGTCAGGAACGTGGCGGGCAGATCGAAGGTGGAGTGCGCGTTGACGCGACCGACCCAGCCCAGGCCGCGGGGGTCGCCGACGCCCGCGACGAGCTCGTCTCCGATGAAGCAGATCCGCATGGTGTTCCTTTCCGGTGCCTCCCGCGCCCCCGGTGGGAGCGCCGGCCCTCGTTAGCCTTCGAAGGCCTGCGCAATAAGGGTAGCTGCTTGCTCCTTGTGAAGCGAGGCACGTCCCGCAGCGGTCGTGGCGGACTCGGGGCGAGAGACCACGCGCACCGGGCGTCCCAGCGACGGGAACAGGTTGAGCGCCAGGTGCGGCCACGCGCCCTGGTTGCGAGGCTCGTCCTGCACCCAGGTCACCGATGCGTTCGGGTACTGGGCCAGGGCGTCGGCCACCTCGGCCTCGGGCAGCGGGTAGAGCTGCTCCAGGCGAATGATCGCCGTCGAGGTGTCTGCGCGGTGCTCGCGCTCCTTGACGAGGTCGTAGTACAGGCGGCCCGAGCACAGCAGGACGCGCGTCACCGACGCCGGATCGGTGATGGTGTCATCGCCGATGACGGGCTGGAAGCCGCCCGAGGTGAACTCGTCGATGTGCGAGGACGCGGCCGACAGGCGCAGCAGCTGCTTGGGCGTGAACGCGATGAGCGGCTTGCGTGGGCGCTTGTAGGCCTGCGTGCGCAGCATGTGGAAGTAGTTCGCCGGCGTTGAGGGCTGGACGATCCACATGTTGTCCTGGGCGGCTAGCTGCAGGTAGCGCTCGATGCGCGCGCTCGAATGGTCGGGTCCCTGGCCCTCGTAGCCGTGGGGGAGGAGCATGACGAGCGAGGAGCGCTGGCCCCACTTCTGCTCGGCCGAGCACACGAACTCGTCGATGACGGTTTGCGCGCCGTTCGCGAAGTCGCCGAACTGGGCCTCCCAGATCGTCAGGGTCTCGGGGCTCTCCACCGAGTAGCCGTAGTCGAAAGCCAGCACGCCGTACTCGCTCAGCGGGGAGTTCCACACGTCGAAGCGCGCCTGGTTTTCGGTGAGGAAGCGCAGCGGCGTGAACTCGCGCCCGTCGTTTGCGTCGTGCAGGATCGCGTGACGCTGGACGAAGGTCGCTCGGCCCACGTCCTCGCCGGACAGGCGCACGCCGGTGCCCTCCATGAGGAGCGTGCCGAAGGCCAGGAGCTCCGCGAAGCCCCAGTCGATCGGCTTGTTGCCCAGCGCCATCTCGAGGCGGCGCTCGCACAGCTGACGCAGCTTCGGGTGGGGTTTGAAGCCCTCCGGGAAGCGCGTGTGCGCGTGGCCGATGCGGCGCAGCTGCTTGGCGGGGGCAGCAGACGTCCAGCCGATCATCATGCCGATGCCGGGCATCTGGGACTCCGGCATGGTCCATTCCTCGTCGGGGGATTCCCCGGCCTCGCCCACTCCGGCGGTAAGCGCCGGGTCGTGCGTGCGGCTGCCCGGGTTGATCTCGGACACTGAGGAGGCACCGCCCGCGCGTGTCTCCTCGAGGATGCGCCCGAGCTCCGCCTCGTACTGTGCGATGGACTGGCGGGCCTCGTCCTCGGTGAGCTGGCCGCGACCAACCAGGCCGCGGATGTACACGGCACGCGTGGAGGGGATGCGGTCGATGAGGGAGTACATGACGGGCTGGGTCATCGACGGGTCGTCGCCCTCGTTGTGACCGCGGCGGCGGTAGCACACCATGTCGATGATGACGTCCTTGTGGAAGGCGTTGCGGTACTCGAAGGCCAGGTGCGCGCAGCGGATGACGGCCTCGGGGTCGTCCGCGTTCACGTGCAGGATCGGGACCTGCAGGCCCTTGGCCAGGTCGGTCGCGTAGCCGGTGGAGCGGCCCTGCGTCGGGCCCGTCGTGAAGCCGATCTGGTTGTTGACGATCATGTGGATCGTGCCGCCGGTCTTGTAACCCTCCAGCTGGGAGAGGTTGAGGGTCTCCTGGACGACGCCCTGGCCGATGAAGGCCGCGTCGCCGTGGATGAGGATCGGGATGATCGGCAGGTCCGGGTCGCCCAGGTGCTCCTGCTTGGCGCGCACGATGCCCTCCAGGACGCCGTCGGCGGCCTCCAGGTGCGAGGGGTTGGCGGCCATGTAGACCTTGGTGGCCAGGCCGTCGTCGAGGGAGTACACGCCCCACGTGCCCAGGTGGTACTTGACGTCGCCCGATCCCTGGACGGAGTTGGGCATGTAGTTGCCTTCGAACTCGTCGAAGATCTGCGCGTAGGACTTGCCCGCGATGTTGGCGAGCACGTTGAGGCGGCCGCGGTGCGCCATGCCGATGGCGACCTCGTGGATGCCGGTGCGCGCCGAGTCGGCCAGGATGTGGTCGAGCAGCGGGATCAGGGACTCGCCGCCCTCCAGCGAGAAGCGCTTCTGGCCCATGAACTTCGTCTGGAGGAACTCCTCGAAGGCCTCGGCGCGGATGAGGGTGCCCAGGATGTGGCGCTGTGCCTCGGGGGAGGGGGCCTCGTAGGGGCGCTCGATGCGCTGCTGGACCCACGCGCGCTGCTCGGGGTCCTGGATGTGCATGTATTCGATGCCGACCGTGCGCGTGTAGGTGTCGTGCAGGCGCGTGAGGATGTCGCGCAGCAGCATCTGGTCGGAGCCGCCAAAACCGCCGGTGGGGAAGGGGCGATCCAGGTCCCACACGCTCAGGCCGTAGGAGGACAGATCGAGGTCGGGGTGGCGACGCACGCGGTAGGCCAGCGGGTCGGTGTCGGCGGCGAGGTGGCCGCGCGAACGGTAGGCGTGGATGAGCTCCGCGATGCGCGCGGGCTTGCCCTTTTCGCGGTTCGGGTCGTAGTCGTAGTCCGCTTCCCACGCGTAGGGGCGCGCGGGCACGTGCATCGAGGTGAAGACGCGCTCGTAGAAGCCGTCGCGTCCCGAGAGCTTGGCGTCAACGAGGGCCAGGAGGCGGCCCGATGCCGCGCCCTGGATGATGCGGTGGTCGTAGGTGGAGGAGAAGAACATCGTCTTGCCGATGCCGAGGGCGGCCAGGCGCTTGGGGGAGACGCCCCGGAATTCCGCCGGGTAGTCGGTGGCACCGACGCCGATGATGAGGCCCTGGCCGACCATGAGGCGCGGCACGGACGTGGTGGTGCCGAGCGTGCCCGGGTTGGTCAGCGTGACGGATGCGCCCTGGAAGTCGGCGGTCGTCAGAGTCGCTGTGCGGGCGCGCGCAACGAGGTCCTGGTAGGCGTCGACGAACTCGGCGAAGGTCAGCGTGTCGGCGTCGTGAATGACGGGGACCTTCAGGGAGTGGTTGCCCTGCGCGTCTGCCACGTCGATGGCCAGGCCGAAGCCGATGTGCGCGAGCTGCTCGACGGCGGGCTTGCCGCCCTCAATCGTGTAGCGCACGTTGAGGTCGGGCATCTCGCACAGCGCCTCCACCAGGGCGTAGCCGATGAGGTGCGTGAAAGAGACCTTGCCGCCGACGGTACGCGCCAGGTGCGCGTTGATGAGGGCGCGGTTTTCGATGAGGAGCTTGGCCGGGATCTGGCGCTGGGAGGTGGCCGTGGGGATGGAGAGCGACGCCTCCATGTGCTTGGCGGTCGCGCGCGCCGCGGACTTGAGGATGTGCAGCTCGTCGTGCGAGGGGGCACCCTGGAAGAGCGTGAAGGCCGCGCGCCCGTGCTGCTGGCGCGTGTAGGGGCTGGTGGCCTCGGCGACGGCGGCGGGCGGGGCGGGCGGCAGGTCGGAACGCGTCACGGAGACGACGGGAGCGTGTTCGGTGGCGGCCGCCTCGGGCCCGTCCTCTTCGATGTCGAGGGTCGGCGGGGTGACCGAGATGGGGGCGACGTGGTCAACTGGGGGTGCGGCATTGACAGACGAGGCCGGGGCTGGCTCCGGCATCGAGGCGGTGCCCTCGGGGATGTCGGGACGCTTGGCGCGCAGCTGCGGGGGGGCGGACTCGGTGGAGAAATAAGCACGCCAGGAGGGATCCAGGAGCTGCGGATCGCGCTCGTAGAGGTCTCGCATCTTCGCGATGTACCACTGCGGATCGGGCTGGGAAGCGGTGGGAGTGGGCACGTATTCCTCCGTAAGTGTCGCGCCGCGCGCATGGGCAAAATCCTGCGCGGCCATACCTTCGCAATTCTACCGCCGCGTGATCGTCTTCACGAAACCTGGTACACCTTTGGCGTGTACTTCAAGGGCCTTTGGTCCGTTGAAGAATGATTGTTGGCACATGCGCCGCGGTGTGTGGAAATGCGCGCGGGGAGAGACGGTCTGGACCGCTAAACTGTAACCATCATGGACTGCGACACTGCCGGCTTTATCGCCGCTCTTTCTGACCCCTCTTCCGCGCGCGTACCCGCGAGGCGCCCCGGCCTCGTCGAGGGGGCCACGCGATGACGACCGCCCTCATGCTTCTGCTCGGCATCGTCCTGACCGCAGGCACCTTCGTCTTCGTCTCCGCCGAGTTCTCGCTCGTTGCGGTCGACCAGGCCGTTCTTGACAAGAAAGCCGAGGAGGGGGACCGAGGGGCCGCCTCCGTCCTGCGCGCTACCCGTAGCCTGTCCACGCAGCTGTCGGGGGCCCAGGTGGGTATCACGCTGACCACGATTCTGCTCGGCTACACGACGCAGAGCGCGCTCGCGGAGCTGCTCAAGGACCTGCTCGGATCGGTGGGCCTCGCCTGGGGGCTTGCGACAGGCATTGCGGCATTCGTGGCCGCCGCGTTCATCAACGTCTTCTCGATGCTCTTCGGTGAGCTCGTTCCCAAGAACCTCGCCCTGGCCCACCCCCTGGCGACCGCCGTGCGCGTCGTCCCCTTCCAGATGGTCTTCACCGCCATCGCCCGCCCCATCATCTGGGTGCTGGGCGGCACCGCGAACTGGGTGCTCGCCCGCATGGGCATCGAACCCCAGGAAGAGATCTCCTCGGCGCGCTCCGCCTCTGAGCTGGCAGCCCTCGTCGAGCACTCCGTCGAAGAGGGCACCTTCGACATGTCCACGGCCGACCTCTTCGTCAACACGATCCGCATGTCCACCCTGAGCGCCGCCGACGTCATGACCGACCGCGGCCGCCTGCACACCCTCAGCGAGGGAGACAGCGCCCAGGATGTGCTGGACCTGGCCCGCGAAACCGGACACTCCCGATTCCCCGTCATCGGCGACGACTCCGACGACATCCTCGGCCTGGTCTCCCTGCGCCGCGCCGTCGCCGTGCCCGCCGATCGTCGCGCCGAGGTTCCCGTCATTTCCTCGTCTCTCATGACCGACGCGCCCTCGGTCCCCGAGACCGTGCCGATCGGTCCCCTCATGGTCCAGCTGCGCGATGAGGGCCTGCAGATGGCCGTCGTCGTCGACGAGTACGGCGGCGTTTCCGGCATCGTCACCCTCGAGGACGTCGTCGAGGAGATCGTCGGTGAGGTCTCCGACGAGCACGACCAGCGTCGCCTCGGCATCCGCCCGCGCCCCGATGGGACGTTCCTTGTGCCCGGCACGCTGCGCCCCGACGAGCTCGCGCGCCGCACGGACATCAACCTGCCCGAGGATGGCCCCTATGACACGATCGGCGGCCTCGTCATGAACGAGCTGGGCGAGATCCCGGTCGTCGGATCGCGCGTGAGCGTGGACGGCATCGGCATCGAGGTCACGCAGATGCAGGGCAGGCGCGTCGCCCAGGTGGCGATCACGCCCGCCCCCGAGGCCGAGGACGAGGAGGTGTCGCTGTGAGCGTGGGAGTTGGTCTCGGTATCACCGTGGCGCTTCTGGCCGTCAATGCGTTTTTCGTCGCCGGCGAGTTCGCCGTCACCTCGACGCGCCGCTCGCAGGTCGAGCCGCTCGCCGACGAGGGGGCGCGTGGAGCCAGCGCCGCTCTCTTTGCCCTGCAGCACGTGTCCCTCATGCTGGCGATCTGCCAGCTCGGCGTGACGGTCGCGTCCACGACGCTGGGTGTCGTCGCCGAGCCCGCGATCGCCCACCTCGTCCAGTCGCCGCTCGAGCGCCTGGGCGCGCCCGAGGCGACCAGTCACGTTGTCGGCTTCGCCGCCGCCCTCGTCGTCGTTCTTTTCTGCCACGTCGTCTTCGGCGAGATGGTCCCGAAAAACATTTCGATCGCCGCGCCGGTGCGCATGCTGCTGATCCTGGCCCCCGTCCTCGTGCGCCTGGGCCACGTCCTGCGCCCGATCATCGAGGCCATGGACCGCTTCGCGAACTGGTTTGTGCGCCTGGCCGGCTACGAGCCTCGCTCGGAAATCTCGGCCTCCTACACGGTCGAAGAGGTCGCCTCGATCGTCGTCGCCTCGCAGGCGGAGGGCGTGCTGACCGACGAGCTGGGCCTGCTCAGCGGCACCCTGGAATTCTCCGAGGAGACGGCCGGGACCGCGATGGTCCCCCTCGACAAGCTCGTCGTCCTGCCCGAGGGCGCCACCCCGGCCGACGTGGAAGAACAGGTCGCCCACACGGGCTACTCGCGCTTCCCGATCTCCGGCGATGACGGTTCCATCGTCGGCTACGTGCACCTCAAAGACGTCCTGTACGCGACCGGCGAGGAGCGCGAGCAGCCGATCACCCCGTGGCGCATCCGACGCCTCGAGGCCGTGTCCGCCGACGACCAGGTCGAAGACGCGCTGCGCCACATGCAGCGCACCGGCGTGCACTGCGCCCTCGTGCGCGAGGCGGGCACCGTCGTCGGCATCCTCTTCCTCGAGGACATCCTCGAACTGCTGGTCGGCGAAGTCCGAGACGTTCTCCAGCGCCCGTGACGAGCCGCGATCCGCAAGGTACATTAGATCGAGGTCAATACTTCGTGACGAACACAGACAAGGGGGAGAGCGTGAGCGACACCGAGTGCCCGCTGCCGAAGCGGTCGCAGCTGCGCGCGGCGCGCCCCCACGACGCGGACGATCAGCAGGAGAACCCGACGACGTCTGCGATCCCGATGACTGACGAGGCCTCGGCCCCCACTCCCGATCCCACGACGGACCGAGAGGACGCGGAGGAAGCCCCGGCCTCGTCCGTGGGGGAGCGACGCCGCAACGTTCACCCGGTCGGCTACGTGCTGCGCGCTTTCCTCCTGCTGGGGCTGGCTGGCACGACGATTGCCGTGCCCATGACGGGACGCGTCGGATCCGACTCCTCCCTGACCGTGCCCGCGCGAGCCTTCGGCACCTCGATGGGCGGCCCCAGCTGGGCCGTGTCCTCCGCGCTGCCCCAGGCGACCGCCCTGGACGGCACCCTCACCGCGAACTCGCGCGCTAAGGCGAAGGCCCCCGTGTCCATCACCGGCTGCGCGTCGGGCAACGGGGCGGACGGCAACCGGAACGTGCGCGTCGTCGCCGACACGATCTACTGGCCGTTGCCGGAGGGGACCTACACGATCACCTCGCCCTTCACGATGCGTATTTCGCCCGTGTCCGGCCAGCTCCTCGCCCACGAGGGTATCGACATGGCCGCCCCGCTCGACACCCCGATAACGGCCGTGTATGGCGGCGTCGTCGAGGAGGTCGCGGAGAACTCGCGCTCGGGTGCCTACGTGCAGATCAAGCACACGAAGTCTGACGGCACCGTCTTCCACTCCGCCTACCTGCACCAGTACATGAACAAAATCAAGGTGAAGGTCGGCGACACCGTCACCGCCGGGCAGGTCATCGGCGCGGTCGGTAATAACGGCTGGTCGACGGGCCCGCACCTGCACTTCGAAATCCACGACTCCTCGGATACCCCCGTGGATCCGGACGCGTGGATGCAGGCAAACAAAGCTGTTTATCTCGGACAGGAGTCTTGCTCATGATGCCCGTGACCATGCGTCAGGGACCCATCGTTTTCGCCCACCGCGGCGGCAGCGAGGAGGCCCCCGAGAACACGATGAGCGCCTTCGCCTACGCGTACGAGGCCGGGATCCGCCACGTGGAGACCGACGCCCACGTCACCGCCGACGGCAAGGTCGTCATCTGCCACGACGAGACCGTGGACCGCTGCTACGACGGGACCGGCGCGATCGCTCAGATGACGTGGCGCGAGCTGTCCAAGCTGCGCCACCGCGACTCCGGGGAGCAGATGCCGCTGCTCGCTCAGGTCCTCGAGGCCTTCCCCGACATGTACTTCAACATCGACGCGAAGGAGCCGGGCGTCGAAGGCCCGCTCCTGGATGTTATTGCCGACCACGGCGCGGCCGACCGCGTGCTCGTGGCCTCCTTCTCCGAGCCGCGCCTGCGCGCCGTGCGCGACACCGCCGCCTCGGACCCTACGCGCGCGGTTGCCACGTCACTGGGTACCGAGGCCGTCGTGCGCCTCGTGGGTGCCGCGAAGAGCGCCACGAACCCCGCATGGTGGCATGTGCCCGGCCCGCGCCAGGGCGCCATCGCCGCGCAGGTGCCCATGCATCAGGGCCCCATCCGCGTCGTAGACGAGCGCTTCGTGGCCACCGCCCACACCCTGGGCCTGGCCGTCCACGTGTGGACCATCAACACGGTGGCCGACGTGCTGCGCCTCCTCGAGGTCGGCGTCGACGGCATCATCACCGACCGTCCCGTCTTCCTGCGCGACTTCCTGGATCAGCGAGGCCTGTGGACCCAGCCTCCGGCTCCCGGTGCTGCCTCGGGCCCCAGGGACTGAGGTTATTGCTTGAACTGGCGGGCGCGCACCGGCGGGTGCGCGCCCGGCTTTTCGTGTTTCTGGTGCGTTGACTTTATCGTTGGCCGTGCAATATTCTGGCGTGTTACTGCTTGCTGCGGCGCCGGGAGAAAATTTGTCCGCTCTCATCGTAGGGAGACCGGGGAGGGAGTTATGAATTCGGAGCTTACGTCATACCCGCTCGGTTTCTTCCTCCTCGGGGTCGTGGGGATGGCCTACTGGTATTACAAGATGTTTCACGCCAGCGGAGGCTGGGATTCACCACAACGCGTGGGGAGATCTAGGCGCCCCAAGAACTTTGACTCCGTCATCGTGCCGTCATATTCCATGTGTCTGATCCTCGGTCCGGTGGTCGGGTGGTTTGGTCAGTATGATCCTCCGAAGTGGTTGTTTTTCTGCGCGTCTATTCCAGTATTTCTTTTCCTGATAATGGTCATTGTTGGTTTTCTGCCCATCAAATTTCCCGATTGTATGTACCCGGAATGGCAATACGCTAAGCGCAACGGCCTACTGGACGAAGGGAAGACCAGCAAAAAGTCCTCTAAGAACAGCGATTCCGACGGGGGAGATTGTCATACAGGCACAGGCGTGTCGGTGCGTGTGGCCTCCGGCTGGAGGCAGCTGTCGGAGGAAGAACGCAGCGAGCTCGGGGATCTCGGCCAGGATGAGAGTATTCGCTTCATTGCCGTCGGAAAGGCAACAGAGGGGTACGTGCCGAACATTGTCATCACTGAGACTGAGGTCATCAGCGGCAAAGGGGACAAGGAGATCCTCGACGGCAGCGCTGGTCGCCTGGCTGAGCCGCACCCGGGATGCCGCCTCATTGATGACGCCGTCGCGCCGTATCCCACTGAGCGCACCCGCCTCGTCACAGGTGTGTACACCCTCAACGACACCTCGATGACCGTCACGCAGCTCGTGTGGCTCACCCGGCACAGAAACGACGGGGACGAAGAACCCCGCCGATTCTTGTGGACTGCAACATGCACGTGTCCGAGCCTCGCCTGCCCACCGATCATCGAGGACTTCATGACAATGGCACACACCCTGGAGGTGGAATCGTGACCGTCGAAGGAACCACGGCCTCGTCACCGAAGGAGCTCGTCGTTTCCCCCGAACAGGCGAATGCGCTTATCGACCTCATCGGCACGACTAAATGGGCACATGCTCTATCGAGCGCGATGCCTGTCAGTGGACTCATCAGCGCGGGCCTCGTCGACTCTGGCGGCCTCACCGGTGACGCCGAGGCGATCCTGGGTCCCGCGCGCACGGTCGACTCGCGTCTGGCCATCCGCGTCGTCTCCCCGAGGCAGAGCCTCGGAGTGCGCAATGCGCGGATTTGGCCCACGCGGCCTCGTTCGGTCGTCATGCGCACCGAGGCTGACGGCGTGCACTTCACCCAGGTTGATTACTGCGATGTCCCGCGTATCCTGGCCGAGGAGACTCTCCTGGAGCCCGGGCCGACCATCCATGACGGCCCGCCGTGGATCTCCGCAGACTTCGTAAAGGCGGTGCGTGACGTGGACCTGGAGAGGGCCCAGTCAGCCCTGATCGATGTGGCTGCCCAAGGGCCAATGGACTCTCACTTCTCCCAGGACTGCTGGCACAAGCGCTGGAGCGTCGCGCTGTGCGTGCGGGAAGAACGGACCCCGGAGGGGTGGAAGGACGCGGGGCACGTCGAGTGCTTCGTCACCGACCACATGCACGCGCAAATTCACGCGCCCATCGATCCGCGCGCACTCGCCCTCATGCGGGAGCAGAACGCCCCTACCCTGGATGCTCCGCCGCGCACGGCGCTGTGGGGCTTCATGATGGAGCTGCTCGCCAAGTAGTGCGGCCCATGGGGTGCTTCTGTGCTGACAGCGGGTAGCGGCTGCGTAGCGGGCAGATGCTAGGGTGCGAGTAGCCCCATCAACATCGCCCAGATCGCCGCGCGAGGTGGCGCGTCCAGTGTCGGATCAGCTGACAGATGGGCGAGAGCTTCCTCGTCAAGCGGCGCGTGGATTTGCGCGTGCAGATGGTCCGTCACGAAACACTCATAGTGCAAGCCGGTTCGCCACTTGCGACCGTGCATCTCCTCGCGTACGCAGGTGACGACACTCCAGCGCCCCGAGACGCAGTCCTGGGCGAAGTGCGACTCTGCGGGACCATAAGTCACGAGATCATTGAGCACATCTTGAGCGCCTTGTGCGTCGAGAGAACGAATCGCAGCGACGAAATCCGCAGGAATGTAAGGAGGCCCGTCGTGGATGGTAGGTCCGGCGTGCAGCAGGGAGGCGAGGGCTGCGATGTGGGGGACTTCGCAGTAATCAACCTGACTGAAGTGCACGCCGTCCACGTCGGAACGCATAACGACGGAGCGAGGTGTTGTGGGCCAGATCCTCCAGTCTCGTACGATGCCGCGCATGCTGGGGGACACGACGCGGATCGCAAGTTGGGTGCGTGCAGCTCGCACAGGTTCGAGGATTCGTGCGGCGTTGCCGGCCAAGCCGTTGGCGCTGGCCAGTCCGAGTGAGACCAGTCCGCTGGAAAGAGCAGCGCTTGAAATGCGCCCGGCATTCTCGTCACTGGCAATCATCTCGAGCAGGGCATCGGCCTGCTCGACGGTGACGATGATCTGATCCGCGGAGTTGGTGTCGATTGGCTGGTCGCTCACGGTGTCACCTCCAGGGTTTGAGCCATCGTGATGAAATCATCGATGACTGTTGGGAATAGAATGCTGGGGCACGTACACGTCGCGGTCCACAGGAAACGCTGCGGAGGTTGCTGCCCGGCGGGCGCAATGTGTGTCATCCACGTGAGCTGACTGAGCGTCAGCGACACATCGTCGAGAATGTAGACGCCTGTTCGCCAACGAGCACCTTCCGGGTGAACCGGCCACGCGAAGTCGTCAATAAGGTGGAATCCGGGCAACGCTTCCTCCACCTGACTGATGGTGTCCGCGTAGACCTCGTCGTCGCTCGCGTCGGTGCTGAGTGCTCCGCCGGTCACCACGAAGGTCGGAACATTACCCTCATCTTTCGTCTGAGCGACGGCAACGAGGCGAACGCTGGGATCTTCTGCGAGGGGTCCGAGCTGTGCGTATTCCTCCGGGGTCAGGAATCTCCATCCCGAGGAAAGGGTCATTGTTATCTGTTCGTTCACCAGAATTCCTTCCTGTCCGCATGTTTCTCGTACGCCTCCTGATCGATGTTTCCATCGGCGTCTAAGAGCCCATGGCGCTTGGCGTACTGCCAATCGGCGTAGATCCACCGGGGGAATTTGATCGGTAGGAGGCCGATAAGAATGACGAGGCCGAGGAGCATCATCAAGCATGCGAGACTAAAAGTAAGCCAGTCAGGGGCATGCTTTTCTATGAGGGTGAGAAGAATGTAGATAAAAGCAATAGACGTAAGAGCTGGAGAGCCAATAGCTGCCCAGTTTTTGCTGATACGACCTTGTCCGTTCATGCGACGCCACAGGTTCGCAGCCTTGGAGTCTGTGAACATTTCGGCGTACCATGTGACCACGCCAAGAACGCCGATAAACAAAGCACACAGAATGCCAAACAGGTGCTCTTTCATGTGCGATCCTACCCCATCCTCTCTGCGATACGATCTACACCATGATGGTTTATCCCATCACCAATAGCTTCTCCAAAATAGTGGCCGGCCACTCCGCCGATGACGCCACCGAGAATGCCGCCAACGACAGCACCAACGGGGGCGAAAGGCCCCGAGACTGCTGCACCGATCGCGGCGCCGCCTTTGGCTCCTAGTGCTGCGCCGCCCCATGTGCCCAGACCTGTGAAGGTCCCCTTCACGCCCGCTCGCGCGACCTTGTGGCCCTCGCTCCATTCGGGGTGCTGCTCGGTATCGGTTTGGTAGGTGTCATAGGCGGTGATACCGCCGTCGACGACCGCTCCGATCGGGCCGGCAACCTTCCCAATTTTTGTCGCGATCGGAGATACCGAACGTGTTGCCATTGGTTCCAGCCCGTGTCGCCCGATCGGCCGGTAGGCCCACTTCGACAGGTCGCCTTTGGCGAAGAATCCCTTTGGAGGCTCATACAGTCCATTGAAATGCCACATCGAAGCCCCGATTGTCATTTGCCCGCTCATGTCCAGCAATCCCACACCATAGGGGATCGCCTTGGCTATCGGATGCTTGTCATCCAGAATGAACTGTTCCTTCAGTGCGTTGAACACGGGCTCAATCCATTGCTCATAGACATCCACTTTGAGGTTGTCTAGCACGAGTGAAAACACGTACTCTGCGCGTTCGTAATTCAACCGCTGGACCTCTGCTTGCGCTTGCAGCTCGTTAAAGCTGCTGACAAGGTAGTCGTCCGACTCATCGACTAGGCTCACTGTGTCACCGGCGACGAGCAGACCACAGTCTTGAGCTTTCTGCGCGATTCCCTGGTACGTGTCGCGTACTGACTTCATTGCCCAGGCGAGTTCTGAGACAGCGTTCGTGAGCGCTTTCAGATCGTTGGAGATCTCTTCACAGACGTTTGATGTGACTTGTAAATCGTGCTGGCATTCCTCGACGAGAAGTGCCTCCTGCTGGCCGACAATGGAGGAAGCACGCATTGCGTCTCCGTCTGCGGTACTTAAAGCGCCGGAACTTTGTGCGCATTGATCCTTGAACGCGAAGAGATTGTCGACGCTAATGGGGAATGGCATGGAAAACGAGGCTGCTGGTGTGCCGTTGTTGGCGCTCATTACGCCCCCCTGTTGCGCAGATACTCTTGCATTGTCTCAAGGTTGACAGCTTCCTGATCGTCGGCGGCAGCAAAAGCCTCGGAAGCGGCAGTCAGCCCGTGAGCGACAGCCATCGAGCAGAAGGACGCCATCTGGATGACGCGATTGATCCTCTCAACCTGTGTCGCGAGGTCCGCCTCATTACTCCCCGCGTTACTGGGTGGTGTAAGAGTGCGGGATGCAACGTTCTCGCTTGAATAGTTCAAGATCGTGATGGCGCGTGACACTGCGGTCGCGTCCCAGATGACCCTGCCGGTCATTTGTCTTCCCTTACGACATGGTCAACATTAACATGTCAGGATAGCCCCCCTTCTTGTGACCGTCAAGTATCACAAGGACAAAGAGCGGCATAGCAAAACGAGGGGGCGGAGCCGCTTGGCTCCGCCCCCTCGACGCGTGTGTCAGGATTGCTGGCTCACTCGTTGCCGCTGAAGTCGGCCACGGCCTCGTCGATGCCCGCGCGGCGGATGCGCACGAGCGACAGGAACACCAGGCCGGCGGCCAAAGCGATGCCCAGGCCTCGAACCAGCCAGGACTCGCCCACGAAGATCATCGCCATG
>CAUSHZ010000022.1:0-29397 GCA_963531605.1 uncultured Actinomyces sp. | reverse complement strand
CGGGCGTGTGGACCGCCATCGCGCTGATCTTCTTCGGCGGCATCTTCCTCGAAGTGTTCCGCTACCTGCGCGACCGAGCCGTCAAGAAGGGCCTGGCAGAGCAGCTGTAGGCACACTCAGTCGCCGCGGCAGCGTCGCTGCCCCCGCGGTTTCCGCTAAGCTCTGCAGCACGCCAGCACACAAAGCCCCACCGGTGCGGAGGGACCGGAGGGCGCCGGAGGGACCTGCCACCGTGCCGGTGGGCGGTGGCGGGGCCTGGCCGGGCTTCGAGACGACGCGCCGAGCGAAGCTCGCAGCGCGGACGGCTCGCGGGCGGGCCGCCGCCCACCGGCACATACAGCGGCCGGGCCCTCCGGCACCCTCCACAGCGGCGACGTGCACCCTCCACATACTGCGCGTTCACAACGCAACGCGCCCCGGCCTCGTCCCCCTGAGGTCCACCCTGCGTTCACGTGACGTGACCGCGATTGGGTTGAGCGGGCTCGCATAACGACGTCCCCCGAGCGCGAGGCCCGGGGGACGTTCGTATTCGCTCGTGGCGCGACGGCTACTTGTCCTCGCCGGTCGCCGTGCGGATGAAGCCGGCGATCATAAACCAGCCGCCGCCAACCCAGAACAGAATCAGAGTCCACAGGGGCTGGACCGGGTAAACGACCACCAGGTACGCGCACGCGACGATCCACGCGGTCGCACCGATGATGTTCGGGATCTGGAAACGCTTCACGCGCGCCGGGTGCGTGTAGTGAAGCGGAACAAGCGTCATGATCGCGAGGAAAATCGTCGCAGCGATATTGACCCACGCCGGAGTCTGAAGGACGTACATGACAATCGCGACACAGTTCCACGCGGCGGGGAAGCCCACGAAGTAGTTATCGTTGGATTTTTCGCCGTCGTTCGCGTAGCAGAATACGGAGGAGACGATGATGACGACCATCATGATGACGGGGAGCGGCTTGGGCCCAAACGGCAGGTACATCGCCATGAAAAGCGCGGGCAGGAACGTCCACGTCAGATAGTCGACGAGGTTGTCGACGACTCCGCCGTCGAACCAGGGAATGACCTGACGGACTCCGACCTTACGGGCCAGCGTGCCGTCGACACCGTCAACGACCAGGGCGATGACGAACCACAGCCACATCATGGGGATGTTGTTGTCGAGCATCGCGAACAGAGCGAGCGTCGCCCACGCGAGCCCGGAGATCGTGAACGCGTGCACCGCCCAGGCGGCGATCACGCGGCCCAGGCTCGGTTTGCTGGCACTCTCAGACGAGGCCGGGGCCTGCTCAGTTGTAGTGGGGACGTTTTGCTCAGGCACGGAAGGCTCCTGTGGTGGCGGATAATTTCCGCCCCTCAGTATGCCAAAGAATGGTGGGGTCTTGGTAGTGCCTCGATCACATGGCACGCGTTCGGGGCGTTGTCACAGCACGTATCGGACGCCATTCCTACTCATCATGACATTGCTTCATGACGTTTCGCATCGGTACTCATCGGTCACTGAAGTGTTCATGCCCACTCTGGGGGCTGCGCCGACCAGCGTGCGCGTACCGAATGTCACCGGAGCCGACCTACGCGCTATGACAGGCACCGATGTGCCCAAAACGTAGAACACTTCGCCCACATCGTCCTGTTTTCAGGATTGTTTACCGAGGTGGTCTGCACTTTGGGTGCCTTAGCACCCCGAGTCGCTCCCCCGCCGGCGCCCGACGGGGGGAATTGCATCATTAGAGATCTGACACGCCGGCGACACGCCGCCAGCCAGCTCCTAATGCTGCAAATCCCCCTCTATCACCAGCATGGAAGCCATCCCAAAGCCTGCGGGCCCTGTCCGCAGTGCCCGCGGGCGACGGAATCCAGGCAACAGTGAACAAGGGAGGTGCCACGGCGAGACAAAACTCGCCCTGCACGAGTCGCACGGCCCCACTCCCGGTACAAAACTCGCCCAACACAAGTCGCACAGCCCCACTCCCGGTATAAAACTCGCCCTGCTCGCCCAAAAAGGCCCAATTTGGCAGGTTTTGCCCGAGCAGGGCGAACTTTGTACCGCTGCCGCCGCCAACAAGCCGCGCAGGGCGAACTATGTACCGAGTACAAGCTGGATGCGGGGCCAGCACACACAACAGCACACCAGGCCACACCGGCATGAAGATCTCCAGAGGGAGCAACGAGTGACAGCAGTAACAACTCCAGGAAAAGTTGCACGTAATTCGATTGCATCAACTCTCAACAGGAGCCCAGAAGCATTGAAATTCCAACGACATGAATTCATGGTTTGAAACAGTCGCAGGCGAATTACGTGCGACATTGCTGAGACGGCGGCGGGACCTAGCCACCGTGCCGGTCAGTGACAGGCCTACAAGAGACGAAAAATCGCATGCAATTCGATTGAGTGAAGTTTCAATAAAGCCTGAAAACGTTGCAATTCCAACGTTGTAAATTCATGGTTTGAAAGAGTCGTGGGGGAATTGCATGCGAAATTGAGGAGCTCAGCAGCGATGTGCGCAAGCACCAAGGCAGGGCCTGTGGGGCCAAAGCGGGGCCTGGCCGGGCAACACACAGCGACAAGCCGCGCCGGTGTGGAGGGCACCGGAGGGACCGGAGGGCACGGGCGGGCATCGAGGCGCGGCGACGAACGAAGTGAGGTCGCCTAGCCTCGCGGGCGGCCGGGCCCGACGGCGCCCGGAACACCAGCGGGGCTACAAGCAACAAGCCCGAGAACCCCGGCCGCGGTGCCGGTGGGCGGTGGCGGGGCCTGGCCAGGCAACACACAGCGACAAGCCGCGCCGGTGTGGAGGCCGCCGCGAGGCCTGCGGGGCCTGGCCGGACAACGAGCCGACGCGCCGAGCGAAGCTCGCGGCGCGGACGGCGAGCGGGCGGGCAGGCCGCGCGGCGGCCGGAGATCTGTCGGGGGCAACAAGCAACGCCACAGATCAGGCGGGAATCAGACACAACACAGCACAGGGGCGCGGGCCCGCAGGCCCGCGCCCCCAGCGCTACGACGCAGACGCTCAGAAGTACTTGCGTCCCGTGTCACTCAGCTCGCGCAGCTCGTCGATCGAGGCGATCCAGCCGCAGCCCTCGCCTTCGGCGGCGAGCAGGTCCACGCCGCTGATCGCGAGCATGTCGCCGCCCGTGGTGCCGATGCGCACGGCGTCCACGCCCTCGGCCTCGGCGGCCGCGAACACGGCCTTGACGGCCGCCTCGGGCACCGCGACGAAGGCGCGGGCCTGGGACTCGGACAGGAGCATCTCGTGGTCGCCGACGCAGTCGCGGCGGGCGGCCCCGGCCACGTCGAAGACGCCGCCGATGCCGAAGCGCAGCGCGGAGTCCACGAGGGACTGCACGAGGCCGCCGTTCGACAGGTCGTGCGCGGCGCGCACGAGGGGCCGACCATCGGGGCCGTCGGCGGCGCTCAGCGCGCGCACGACGTTACCGAGGGCGACCTCGGCCTTCAGGTCGACCTCGGGCGGGAGGCCGCCGAGGTGCGAGCGGGCGATGCGCGCCCACGCGGAGCCGTCGAACTCCTCGCGGGTGGTGCCCAGGAGGATGACGGCGAGGCCCTCTTCGGTGAAGCCGGAGGGGTTGGCGCGCGTGACGTCGGGAAGGATGCCGAGCATGCCGATGACGGGCGTCGGGTTGATCGACGAGTTCGGCAGGCCCTTCTCGGTGCCGGACGAGTTGTACAGCGACACGTTGCCGCCGGTCACGGGGATCTCGAGCTCGATGCAGCCGTCCGCGAGCGCGGTCATGGCGGTCACCAGCTGCCACATGGCGTCCGTGTCTTCGGGGTTGCCGAAGTTCAGGCAGTCCGTGATGGCGACGGGCTCGGCGCCGACGACGGCGACGTTACGGTAGGACTCGGCGAGGGCCTGGCGGGCTCCCGCTGCCGGGTCGAGCTTGGTGTACCAGCCGTTCGCGTCGGTCGAGAGTGCGACGCCCAGGCCGCTTTCCTCGTCGATGCGGATGACGCCCGCGTCGTCGGGCTGGGCGAGGGCGGTGTTGCCCTGCACGTAGCGGTCGTACTGGTCGGTGACCCACGCCTTGGAGGCCTGGTTGACGTCGGAGAGCACGGCGCGCACGTCGGCGATGAGTTCCTCGCGCGTTGTGGGACGGGCAAGCGACTCGGAGGTGGCGGCCTGCAGCTCGTCCTGCCACGCGGGGCGCGCGTAGGGGCGGTCGTAGACGGGGCCCTCGTGGGCGACGGTCTTCGGGTCCACATCGACGATACGGTGACCGTGGTGGTCGATCGTCAGGCGTCCGTCGCCGGTCAGGTGGCCGATGACCGCGGCCTCGACGTCCCACTTGTCGATGATCTCGAAGAAGCGCTCGCGATCCTGCGGGGTCACGATCGCCATCATGCGTTCCTGGGACTCGCTCATGAGGATCTCGCCCGCGGTGAGCGTGGGGTCGCGCAGGAGCACGTTCTCGAGGTCGACGTGCATGCCGGAGTCGCCGTTGGAGGCCAGCTCGGAGGTCGCGCACGAGATGCCTGCGGCGCCGAGGTCCTGGATGCCCTGGACGACGCCGGCCTCGAACAGGTCGAGGCAGCACTCGATGAGAACCTTCTCCATGAAGGGGTCGCCCACCTGGACGGAGGGGCGCTTGGCGGGCATGCCATCCTCGAAGGTCTCGGAGGCGAGGATCGAGGCGCCGCCGATGCCGTCGCCGCCGGTGCGCGCGCCGAAGAGGACGACGAGGTTGCCCTCACCGGTCGCGTTGGCCAGGTGGATGTCGTCGTGGCGCAGCTTGCCGATGCACAGCGCGTTGACGAGAGGGTTGCCCTGGTAGGAGGGGTCGAACTCGGTTTCGCCGCCGATGTTGGGCAGGCCCAGGCAGTTGCCGTAGCCGCCGACGCCGGAGACGACGCCGTGGACGACGCGCGCCGTGTCGGGGTGGTCGACGGCGCCGAAGCGCAGCTGGTCCATGACGGCGATCGGGCGCGCACCCATGGAGATGATGTCGCGGACGATGCCGCCCACGCCGGTGGCCGCGCCCTGGTAGGGCTCGACGAAGGACGGGTGGTTGTGGGACTCCACCTTGAAGGTGACGGCCCAACCGCCGCCGATGTCGACGACGCCGGCGTTCTGGCCCATGCCGACGAGGAGGTTCTTCCTCATGGCGTCGGTCGTGCGCGCGCCGAACTGCTCGGCGAGGTGCTTCTTGGAGGACTTGTAGGAGCAGTGCTCGGACCACATGACGGAGTACATGGCGAGCTCGGCGTTGGTGGGTCGGCGCCCGAGGATGTCGCAGATGCGCTGGTATTCGTCCTCTTTGAGGCCGAGTTCCTTCCAGGGCATGTCCTGGCCGGGGGTCGCGGCGGCGTTCTCGACGGTGTCGGGCAGCTCGCGGGTGTTTTCGGAGGTCATTCGTGTTTCCATTCGAAAGGTCTGGGACGAGGCCGGGGCTCCCTCACGCGTGAGGGCGCGGTGGCGTCGTCAGCCGACGAGGGATGCGAGGACGGAACGGAAGATGCCCAGGCCGTCAGTGCCGCCGTGGTGGCTGGCGCCGTCGGGGCCGAGGGAGAGCGGGCCGAAGCCGGCCTCGGTCGCGTGCTCGGGGTGGGGCATGAGGCCGACGACGTTGCCCGCGGCGTTGGTGACGCCCGCGATGTCGTTGGCGCTTCCGTTGGGGTTGAAGTCGACGTAGCGGAACACGACGCGGCCTTCGCCCTCGAGCCGTTCGAGCTCGGCGGGGGACGCCTGGAAGTTGCCTTCGCCGTTCTTGAGGGGAACCGTGATGGTGTCGCCGGCGCTGTAGGCGCGCGTCCACGCGGTGTCCGCGTTCTCAATGCGCAGCACCTGGTCGCGGCACAGGAACTTCTGGTGGTCGTTGCGGATGAGCGCGCCGGGCAGCAGGTGCGACTCGCACAGGACCTGGAAGCCGTTGCAGATGCCCAGGACGGGCAGGCCTCGTCCGGCTTCGCGCACGATCTCGCTCATGACGGGAGCGGTCGCCGCGATCGCGCCGCAGCGCAGGTAGTCGCCGTAGGAGAAGCCGCCGGGGATGACGACCGCGTCGACGCCGTGCAGGTCGGCGTCCTTGTGCCACAGGGATACGGCCTGCACGCCGGCGGTCTCAACCGCGCGGGCGGCATCGCGGTCGTCGAGGGTGCCGGGGAAGGTGACGACTCCGACGCGGGTCACTGCGCGCCTCCCGCGTAACGGGCGTCGGCCTCGTCGATGGCCTCGACGCGCACGACGTCCTCGATGATCGGGTTGGACAGGACCTCTTCGGCGGCCTTGCGGGCCTGGTCCAGGAGCTCGTCGGTGACGGGACCGTCCACGCTCAGGTGGAAGCACTTACCCTGGCGCACGGCCTCGAAGCTCGTGATTCCGAGCCTGGGCAGCGCCGAACCGACAGCCTTACCCTGGGGATCCAGGATCTCCGGCTTCGGCATCACTTCCACGATGATTCGCCCCACGGCGTTCCTCCTTGTGTTGTTGGTGAGGATCCCGCCGCGCATCTTGCCCGGCGGGCAAGTCTGTTTACAGGATGGGGTCCGACCCGGTGAGTCGGCGGTATGCCTCGACGTAGCGCGCGGCGGTCGCAGCTGCCACGGATTCGGGCAGCGCGGGCGGGTTGGCACCCGAGGAGCGGTCCCAGCCGGACTGGCCGGAGACCAGCCAGTCGCGCACGTACTGCTTGTCGAAGCTGGGCGCGACCTGACCCTCCACCCACTGGTCGGCAGGCCAGAAACGCGAGGAGTCCGGCGTGAGGATCTCGTCCGCGAGCACGAGCGCGCCCGTGGTCACGTCGATGCCGAACTCGAACTTGGTGTCCGCGATAATGATGCCGCGCTGCGCGGCAATGTCGCGGGCGGCCCGGTACAGGGCGATCGACAGGTCGCGGATCGCGACCGCGAGCTCCTCGCCGATGCGCTCGACGGTCTGCTCGAAGGTGATGTTCTCGTCGTGCTCGCCCAGCTCGGCCTTCGCGGCGGGCGTGAAGATCGGCTCCTCGAGGCGCGAGGCCTCGGTCAGGCCCTCGGGCAGCTTGATGCCGCACACGGAGCCGGACTCGCGGTACTCGGCCAGGCCGGAGCCGGTCAGGTAGCCGCGCACGACGCACTCGATGGGGATCATGTGCAGGCTGCGGCACACGACCGCGCGCCCGTCCACCTCGGCGGGAACCGTGAAGCGCGTGGGCTTGGCGCCCTCGAGGGCGCGCGAGGCCTCGGCCGGGGCCTTCGTGCCGACGGCCAGCAGGTGGTTTTCCACGAGGGGTCGCAGCTGGCCCATCCACCAGATGGCGAGCTGGTTGAGGACCGCACCCTTGCCGGGGATCAGCGTGGGCAGCACGTAGTCGTAGGCGCTGATGCGATCCGAGGTCACCATGAGGAGCGCCTCCGGTCCCGTCTTCGCGTGGCGCGGGCGGCCCGCCGGGGTGGCGGTCTGCGGCGCGGGGCCGACCACTGCCTCGTCGGGAGCGTAGATGTCGCGAACCTTGCCCGCGCTCAGCGGGGTCCAGCCGTGAAGGGTGGCGGTCATGATGCTCCTCAGTGGGTTCTCAGTCGAGGGTGACGACCAGGTCGGCGGGCCACGTCGCGATGTCGCTGCGGTGGTGCTCCCCGTCGAAGTGGATGAGGTCGACGCCCCGGTAGGCCAGGGCCCGGGCCTCGTCGAGCGTGGCCGCGCGGGCGACGACGTCGAGGACTCGGCCGCCGGAGTTCACCAGCGCGTAGGTCGGTTCGAAACCGCAGCATCCCGCCGCGACATCGGTCGGGTCGTCGGTGATCTCCTCGGAGGTGCCGGCGTGGATGACGTGGACGCCGTCAAGGTTCTCGGCCGCTTCGATACCGGTGATCTCATGTCCGGTATCCGTGGGGCCCGGGTAGCCGCCCGAGGCCATGACGACCGTGACGGCGGCATCCTCGCTCCACACGGGGGCGGGGACCTTCGCCAGAGTGCCGGTCGCGGCCGCGTACAGGATGGGGGCCAGCGGGGAGTCGAGGCGCTCGAGGACCACCTGGGTCTCCGGGTCGCCGAAACGCACGTTGAACTCGACGACGCGGATGCCCTTCGAGGTCATCGCGAGGCCGCAGTACAGGAGGCCGCGGAAGGGGGTGCCGCGACGCGCCATCTCGGTGATGACGGGCTGGGCCACCTCGTCGACGATGCGCTGCGTGGCCTCTTCGGGGAGCCACGGGAGGGGGCTGTAGGCACCCATGCCGCCCGTGTTCGGGCCCTCGTTGCCGTCGCCCACGCGCTTGAAGTCCTGCGCGGGCTGCAGCGGCACGACGGTGGCACCGTCGGCGAAACAGAACAGGGAGACCTCGGGGCCGTCGAGGTAGTCCTCGATGACGACCGCTCCCCCGTCGCGCGACAGGCAGGCGCGCGCATGCTCCGAGGCCTGGGCGCGGTCGGTGGTCACGACGACACCCTTGCCGGCGGCAAGCGCGTCATCCTTCACGACGTAGGGGGCACCCAGGTCGTCGAACGCGGCCTCGACCTCGTCCATCGTGGTGCACGTGAAGGCGCGAGCCGTGGCCACGCCGGCATCGGCCATGACCTGCTTCGCGAAAGACTTGGAGGCCTCGAGGCGCGCCGCGTCCTTCGTCGGGCCAAACACGGGGATTCCGTAGTCCAGGACCGCATCCGCGACGCCCGCGACGAGCGGAGCCTCGGGGCCGACGACCACGAGGTCGACGTTCTCGGACATGGCGCGACGGACGACGTCCTTCGGATCCAGGGGATCCATGGTCAGGGAGCGGCCCAGCTGCTCCAGGGCGGGATTACCCGCCTGGACGACCAGCGACACGGGATGCTCGGGGGTGGACGTTCGTACAAGCGCACGGGCGATCGCGTGTTCGCGACCCCCGTTACCAACGAGAAGAACCTTCACAATTCAAGCCTATCGGTGTTTGGCGGCCTCCCGGGCCACCGTAGTGTTTTATGGGTGCACGTCACAGCGAAAGTGAGACGGGGCTGTAGCCCTCACCAGGCGCCGTTCGGGTTGCCGCTGCGGCGGTCATCCTTCTTGTCGCGCTGATCCTTGTTGCGCTGATCGTTCTTGTGCTGCAGCTCCTCGCGGCGCTGCTTCTCGGCCGGGGTCTCACCCTCGTAGGGGTCCTGCGTGGGGCTCGGGCTGGGACTCGGGTTCGTCTGCTGATCCTTCGACCCCTTGTCCTGCTGGTCCTTCTTCTGGTCCTTCTGCTGATCCTTCTGCTGGCCCTTCTGCTGGCCGCCCTGCTCCTCGGACTGCTCCTCAGCCTTCTGCTTCTTGTCCTCGACGCGTTCCTTGTTCTGGTCGGCGGGGTTATCGGACTTGTTGCCAGACTGCTGCTGATCGCCGGACTGATTCTGGTTGCCCGACTGGTCCTTGTCGTCGGACTGGTTCTGGTCGGACTGGTTCTGGCTGGAGTTGGAGGCCGTCTGACAGGGGGCGACCGTCTCTTCGGCTTCCTGGTAGGTGGTCGCGGCATCTGCGTACGAGCCGGCGGCAGCCTTCGCGTCGCCCTGAATCTCGATGCCGATCGCGAGGTTGACGCGAACGCGGCATTCGTAGGAGAAGGGCTCGAGTCGGCCGGGCTTGACCTCGGTGGCCTTGGGGACGAGGTCGAAGGCGGTACGCAGCTCCGTCACGCCCTCGTCAGTCTGCCCCTGACGCACGAGGGTGGTGCCACGGTTGTAGTGCGCGACCCAGCGCTCAATGCCGATCTTCGTCCACGTCATCTGGCCTTCGTAGCCCGTCTGGGCGACGTCGTATTCCTGAGCCTTCCAGTGGCTCAGGGACGAGCGCGACCAGAGCGAAAGGCCGATCAGGTACGCGGCGACGGCCAGCACAATGACGAGGATCGGGATTGAGTACCACAGGGGGCGCAGCGCCCGCGGGTTGCGCTCGATCTTCTGCTTACCGGACGAGGCCTTGGCGAGCTTCGCGCGAACGGAGGGATCGACGGGATCGACCTGGGGCGCGCCGAAGGGGAGAAGGTCTGCTTCAGGCTGCGAGTTCTCAGATGGCATGGGAGTTCCTCAGCTGTTGGGCGCGCAGCGCCAGCGTGGCACCCTCCCACGCGAGGAGACCCCCGAGTAGGAGCGCGAAAGGCCAGATGATGTAGCGATACGTGTCTTTCAGGTTGCGCGACTCGGCGAGCGTCGACGCCTTGTCGAGCACGGAACGCGCGTGCGATTCGATTGCTGACTTGTCGGGCGAGTGCACGTAGTCGACGCCCACGCGTGAGGCGACATCCTCGAGGGCGGCCTCGTCGATCTTCGAAATGGCGATGGGGTTACCGGGCTGCGAGGAGTCGTGGATGTACTCGGGTTCACCGCCGCTCTGGGAGCCGCTGTCGCCCAGGCGCAGGACCTTCATGGGGCCACCTTTCTCGGTGCCGTAGCCAAGGACGAGGCCGCCGTCGATGTACTCCTTCACGGCATCCCAGTCGCTGGCTTCGCCTGAGGGCGCGCTGGTCCAGTGGTTCTGATTGGAGGTCTCACCGTCGGAGAAGACGAAGAGGGCACGCACGTTCTGAGGGTGGCGTTCCTTGTTCTTCTTCAGGAGCTTGGCGAGGTCTTGGGCGGGTCGGTTCAGTGACGATCCCTGGGAGGAGCTGGAGAGCTCGCGATCAAAGGAATCCATGTACGAGACGACCGCGGACGCGTCGGAGGTCAGCGGCAGGTCCGTGTGGACCTTCGAGTCCCAGGACATGATGGAGAAACGCGAGCCGGTGAGGATGTTCATCATGATCGCGACGTCGTTACGCACGCCGTCGATGCGGGGCTTGTTGCCGTCCCAGTCCTCGGCGGCCATGGACCCGGTGCGGTCGATGACGAAGTAGACCTCGAGGGTCGAGGTCACTTCCTGGGCCTCGCCGTGGATCGACGGGCCTGCGCCCATGATGATGACTGCGACGACGATGAGGAAGCGACGCAGGACGTCCATGACGTGGCGGCGGGTGGCGCGCTTGGCCGACAGGAACACGAAGAGCGCTCCGAGCACAGCGATGATGCCCAGAACGACCACGTGAAAGACGGGGCGAAAAATCATGTCAGAGCCTCCCGAACGCTAACAGACCAAGCAGGGACACGACGCCGACGAGTGTCCACCCCAAGGCGGCACCGGGGCGGTCCGTCTCCACCATCTTTCCAGCGGAGTCGAGTTCTTCTTTCTGTTCAGCCTCGATCTGGCGCACCACGCTATCCACGGCTGACGGGGACGAGGCATCGTAGAAGTCGCCGCCGGTCTTACGGACCTCGTCACGCAGCTGTTGGGCCTGGTAACCCAGGTTGGTATCCGATCCCGGGTAGAGGGCGGTGACCGTCACTCCTTGCTTCTTCGCGAACTCGATCGCCTCGCTCAGGTCGTAGACGCCATCGCCGTACACCTCGTTGTCGGTGGCCAGCAGGATGGTGCGGGAGCGCTGCTTGTCGTTATGGTCGAAGCCCATGATGCACGAGGACAGACCGTCGCCGACGAGCGAGGAGACCTCCTGGTCCTCGTCCATGACAGGTGCCAGGTAGTCGAAGAGTTCCTGCGTTCCAGACAGCTTTCCACCAATTCGGATGAGGCCGGTGTCGATCGTGTCCGACATTTCCTGGAGGACGTCGTTGGCCATGTCGTAGTCGTCGGTGAGCGGGAACATCGTCATCGAGTAGGCGTCCCACAGCTGCAGCGAGATCCTCTCCCCCTCGAAGTGGGAGATGATTTGCCGGAAGGCCCCGCCGATCTTCGAGTCGTAGGGCAGCATCGATCCGGACGCGTCCAGGCACAGGACGATGTCACGGCTCGCGGACTTGTCGTGCTTGACGTAGCGGTCGACGGGCGCACCCGCCGACACGGAGGTCGCGATGACGGCGATCAGGAAGCAGACGAAGGCCATAGCCAGCGAAGCGCGCGTGCGACGCACGAGCGCCTGGTACTTCGGCAGGCCCCGCAGGTAGCCGGTGTTGGCCACCCACCCCTTCTTTCCCGAGCGCACGCCGGCGCGACGCGCGAGCATCCAGCCGACGACCGTCGCAATCACGACAACCGCGAGGACGACGGGGATTAACCACCAGAACCTCATACGTTCACCGCCTCCACGGCCATGGTCAAGACGTTGGTGACAGCCTCGTGAGAGGGCTGCCCCTGCGGGATGTCATCACCCGTAAAACTGGGGACTTCGCAGGCCTGCAGGACATCGGCCAGGCCCGGCCACACGGGGACGAGCTCGCGCACCTCGGATACGGTTGCGACCTCGAGGTCTCGGCCCGTTCGCTCGGTGCCCAGGGCACGCATGAGGCCGGCGAGCGCCAGGTGAACGCCGCGCGCATCCAGGTCGCCGTCGGCATAGCGGTCGGCAATCTGATCGACGTACGTGAGGTACTTCTTGCGGCGGGCATCCGTGATCGTCTGAAGCTCCATGACCTCGCCAATGCGCGACGTCCACCAGCGCCAGATACTGTAGACAATCCACCCCAGGACGGCGACGACGAGCACCGTCCCCAGGATCCACATCCAGTTCGGGTACAGCGCGGGATCGTTCAGGCTGCTGGTGAGATCACCGGACATGTGCTCCCCTTTCGAGGGCTCGCATGAGTGCGCGCGGAACGTCCTCGCTGGAGCCAACGTCCACGCGGATCACCCCACGATTGTCGAGCATTTGGGCGACCGCCTGTCGGCGCATCGCCACGAGATTGGCGGCTTCCCCGGCCAGCTGCGAGTCGCGCAGCAGGAAGTCCGGGAGAGGCCCTTCGGTCACGTCGACCACGTTCGTGCCCTCCTCGAGGGAGGTCGGGTCGATGTCCTGGACGCTCACCACCATGACCTGGTGGCGCACGGACAGGGACTTGATGAGGTCATCGGACAGGCGCGTCGGCTCCGGCTGGGTGGAGTCTGTGACGATGACGATGAGGCTGCGGCGTCGGGTCACCGTCCGCGCGCGTGCCAGGAGCTTGGGCACGTCCGAGTGCGGCGAGGACAAGGTGATGTCCTCCTCGATGCGGCGCATGATCGTTTCGGCGTGGGCGTTACCGGATCGGGCGGGCATGAAGCGCACGCGCTCGGCATCGCCGGCGACGAGGCCGATCTGGTCTCCGCGCGCCACGCTCAGCCAGGCGATCGCCTCGCATGCGGTGAGGGCAATATCTTCCTTGGTCTCACCGGATGGGGCGAGAGCACCCATTTCACGGCCCGTGTCGACGACGAGCATGACCTGCAGGTTCGCCGTGGCCTCGTGCCTCTTGATGATCGGCGAACCGGTGCGAGCCGTCGCCGCCCAGTCGATTTCGCGCACGTCGTCGCCCGGCTGATAGGGAGCCAGGTCCATGAACTCCCAGCCGCGTCCCTGCCGCAGCGCGGAGTGCTGTCCATCCATGATAGACAGCAGCTTGCGCATGACGGGCAGCTGGATGCGCGTGGAGAGCGCGTGGATTTCGCGCGAGCGTACAGGCATTGCGTTCCTCGAGGGCGTTGGCGGCGGGCGGGTGAATCGTTACGGCACGGGCACCGCGTTGAACACGGCGTCGATGAGGCCCTCGATGGAGACGTTGTCCGCCAGTGCGTCGAAGGTGCGGATGATGCGGTGGCGCAGGATGCCGTAGCGCATCTCCTTGATGTCGTCGGGCATGACGTGGTTTCGCCCTGACATGAGGGCGATCGCCTGCGCGATCTGCATGAGGGCGATGCCACCACGGGGGGAGGCACCCACGCGCACGTGCTTGTTCCATCCGGGCAGCGGGTTCGGGCCGGCGCCACGGGTGGTGTTGACGATGTCGACGATGTAGGCCTTGAGGGTCTCGTGCACGAACACGCGTCGGCGCGCTTCCTGCAGGGTGCGCACGTCGTCGAGGGTGATGGGGGCGACCGAGGCCTGCGAGGTCATCTGGCCGGAGTCGATGCGGCTGAGAACCTCGAGCTCCTCGACGGGCGTCGGGTAGGTGATGACCTCCTTGAGGAGGAATCGGTCCATCTGAGCCTCGGGCAGCACGTAGGTGCCTTCTTCTTCGATGGGGTTCTGGGTGGCCATGACCATGAAGGGGTTGGGCAGCTTGTGGTTGACGCCGCCGATCGTGGTCTGGCGTTCCTGCATGGCCTCGAGCATGGCGGACTGGGTCTTCGCCGAGGAACGGTTGATCTCGTCCAGGAGCACCATGTTCGCGTGTACGGGGCCCAGCTGGGTGACCATCTCGCCGCGTTCCTGGTTCCAGATCTGGGAGCCGACGATGTCGTTGGGCATCAGGTCGGGCGTGCACTGGATGCGGTGGAACGTTCCGGACACTGCGGACGCGAGGGTCTGCGCGGCCGTCGTCTTCGCCAGGCCGGGCACGGATTCAACCAGGACGTGGCCGCCGGCGAGCAGCGAGGCGGTGAGTGCGCGGCGCAGACCTTCCTGACCCACGACGGTGTGCTGATAGATGGTGGTCATGCGATCGAGCAGGCTCTTCGCGTGGGCCAGCTCGTCGTTCGTCAAGTAGTTGGGCACGGGCTCTCCTTGCGTGCGCGGTCGGATGCTGTTCCAGTGTAGCCCTCCGACTCCTCGTTGACGCAACCCGGTCAGTTTTCGCATCGTCATCGACGAGGCGGGGGCCGGGCGCAGCTCGGAATCTTACCGCCGCGTTTCGGCAGTCACCCCCACGGGGAGAAAAAGGGGTGGGCCCCGGAGTTTCCTCCGGGGCCCACCCTCAGATCCGCGTGGATCAGGCCTGCTTCGCGGCGGCGATGCGCTCGCGGAACTTGGCCAGCTGCTCGGTGATGGCAGCGGGGAGCTTGTCGCCGAACTGCGAGAAGTACTCCTCGGTGTCATTCATCTCAGCGGCCCAGGCGTCGGGGTCGATCGCGAAGAGCTTCGCCCAGATGGCCTCGTCGATGTCCAGGCCGTCGAGGTTGAAGTCCTCGAACTTCGGGTAGCGGCCGGTCACGCCGTCAATGGCCTCGACCTCGCCGGCGGCGCGGCGAACGATCCAGTCCAGGACGCGGGAGTTGTCGCCGTAGCCGGGCCACATGAAGTTGCCGTCTTCGTCCTTACGGAACCAGTTGACCTGGTAGACCTTCGGGAACTTCTCGCCCAGCTTGTCCTGCATCTCCAGCCAGTGGCCCCAGTAGTCGGCCATGTTGTAGCCACAGAAGGGCAGCATGGCGAAGGGGTCGTGACGCAGCGAGCCGGCCTTGACGTCGGTCGCAGCAGCGGTGACCTCGGAGGCCACGGAGGCGCCGATGAACACGCCGTGGGCGGGCTCGTACTGCTCGGCAACCAGCGGGACGTTGGTGGCGCGGCGGCCACCGAAGAGGATGGCGTCAATGGCGACACCCTCGGGGGCTTCCCAGTCGGGGCAGATGATGGGGCACTGCGAGGCGGGAACGGTGAAGCGGCTGTTCGGGTGAGCAGCCTTCTCGCCGGACTCGGGGGTCCAGTCGTTGCCGTGCCAGTCGATCAGGTGCGCCGGAACGTCGCCGTCGATGCCTTCCCACCACACGTCACCGTCGTCGGTCAGGGCGACGTTCGTGAAGATGGAGTTGGCCTTGCCGGTCTCCATGGCCATGGGGTTGGTCTTGTAGGAGGTGCCGGGGGCGACGCCGAAGAAGCCGGCCTCGGGGTTGATGGCGCGCAGGCGGCCATCCGGGCCCGGACGCATCCACGCGATGTCGTCGCCGACGGTCTCGACCTTGTAGCCGGGGATCGTGGGCTGAAGCATGGCGAGGTTGGTCTTGCCACAGGCGCTCGGGAAGGCGGCAGTGACGTGGAACTGCTGGCCGGTGGACTCGCGGGTCAGGCGCAGGACGAGCATGTGCTCGGCCATCCAGCCGTCGCGGCGGGCCATCGTCGAGGCGATACGCAGGGCGAAGCACTTCTTGCCGAGCAGGGCGTTGCCGCCGTAGCCCGAACCGAAGGACCAAATCTCGTTGGTCTCGGGGAAGTGGGTGATGTACTTCTCGTCGTTGCAGGGCCAGTTCGAGTCTTCCTGACCGGGCTCCAGGGGAGCGCCGACGGAGTGAACGGCGGGAACCCACACGCGGCCCTCGTTGATGAGGTCCATGGCAGCAGCACCCATGCGGGTCATGATGCGCATGTTGACGACAACGTAGGGGGAGTCGGTGATCTCAATGCCGAGCTGGGAGATGGGGCCACCCAGGGGGCCCATGGAGAAGGGCACCACGTACATGGTGCGGCCCTTCATGGCACCCGTGAACTTCTCGTGCAGGGTGGCCTTCATTTCCTTGGGGTCGGCCCAGTGGTTCGTCGGGCCGGCGTCCTCTTCCTTCTCACAGCAGATGAAGGTACGGGACTCAACACGCGCAACGTCGGACGGCTTGGAGCGAGCAAGGAAGGAGTTGGGGCGCTTCTCCTCGTTGAGCTTGGTGAACATGCCACTCTCGACCATCTGAGAGGTCAGGCGATCCCACTCCTCCTGGGAGCCGTCGGAGAACTCGATGGCGTCAGGGGTGGTCAGCTCAGCAATTTCAGCAACCCACTTGATGACATCTTCGGGAGCGTTCGCCGGAGCGGCTGCACGCACGTCCTGTTCGGTCACGGACATTTTGCCTCCTGAGGCATTTCGGATTGTCGAGGCCGCAGTTGCGTCCCCGATTGACAGAATCAATCATGCCGGACCCCTCACCCGCGCTTACGGGCGCTTGGTCCCGGTCACACCTCAATCGTAGTCGAACAAGTCACACACCGCCCAGCCGATAGGGACCTTCAACCCACCCACAAGGGCCTCTATGAACGCCCGACCCCGCCCCAACCTCGTGAATGCGACGGAAGTCGTCCATTCACCCATCGTCGTGAGATAGAACACCGAATATGGGGTCACAAATCCATCTCTGAACTTGAAGTCACACCACCCCATGACCGACGATTACAGGTAGCACAACAGTGCTATTCACCATTGGAAGGACCGAATACACCATGGGACTCCGTTCTAAGACCCAAGGCCCTGACTTTTTTGAAGACTTCACCTCCCAGGCCCGCCAGCTCGTGCAGGCTGTCGAGTTCCTGACGCACATCTACGCTGCCTCCCCCGAAGAGCGCATCGCCCTGCGCGACCAGCTCCACGAGGTCGAGCACCGCGGCGACGAACTGAACCACGCGATCGTTCAGCGCATCAACTCCTCGTTCATCACGCCTTTCGACCGCGAGGATCTGCAGTCGCTGGCGTCGCACCTGGACGACTGCCTCGACTTCATCGACGAGGCCGGCGACCTCCTGGTCGTCTACGGCATTGCCGACATCCCCTCCTCCCTGGTCTCCCTGCTCAACGAGCAGATCGCGGTCATCAAGCACTGCGCGGACCTGACCGCCGAGAACATGCCCAAGCTCAAGTCGCCCGTGGACATGCGCGACTACTGGATCGAGATCAACCGCCTCGAGAACGAGGGCGACCTGGCCTACCGCCGCACCCTGACGGCCCTGTTCGACTCGGGCCTCGACCCGGTCACGATCATCAAACTCAAGGACATCGTCCAGGGCCTCGAGTCCTGCGCCGACGCGTTCGAGGAGCTGGCCAACGTCATCGAGTCCCTCGCACTGAAGGAATCCTGAGCCGTGGATCTGAATCTGATCCTCGTCTGCGTCGTCATCGCCGTCGCACTGTTCTTCAGCTACACGAACGGCTTCCACGACGCAGCGAACGCGATCGCGACCTCCGTGTCGACGCGCGCGTGGACTCCTCGCGCGGCGCTCCTTATGGCCGCGACGATGAACGTCATCGGCGCCATGATGGGCACGGCCGTCGCGAAGACTGTCGGCAAGGGCATCATTTCGATCAGCGACTATGCCGAGTCTCCCCTGCCGGAGATGCAGCAAAAGGGCCTCGTCATCATCCTGGCCGCCCTGCTGGGTGCCTGTATCTGGAACCTGATCACCTGGTGGTTCGGGCTCCCCTCGTCCTCCTCGCACGCCCTCATCGGCGGCATGGTGGGCGCGGGCCTCATGAGCGGCACGGTCGTGTACTGGTGGGGCATCATGAGCCACGTCGTGATCCCGATGTTCGCCTCCCCCATCATCGGCTTCGTCATCGGCTACATCGCCATGAAGATCGTGCTGTGGGCGCTGCGCAAGGCGCAGTATCACCGCACGATGCGCCGCTTCCGCGCCGCGCAGCGCTTCTCCTCGGCGGCCATGGCCCTGGGCCACGGCATCCAGGACGCGCAAAAGACGATGGGCATCATCGTCATGGCGCTGCTGGCCGGCGGTTACGGCGAAACCCACAACATCCTCGATCCCATCACGGGTGAGATGAATGTTCCCCTGTGGGTGAAGATCTCTGGTGCTCTGGCGATTTCGCTGGGCACGATGGCCGGCGGCGGCCGCATCATGCGAACGATCGGCCGCAAGATCATCGACCTGGATCCGGCTCGCGCCTTCACGGCCGAGGCCGTGTCCTCCTCGATCCTGTACCTGTGCTCCTACGTCATTCACGCCCCCATCTCGACGACGCAGGTCGTGTCGACGGCGATCATGGGCGTGGGGTGCACGAAGCGCTTCTCGGCGGTTCGCTGGGGCGTTGCGGGCAACATCGTCATCGCGTGGTTCCTCACCCTGCCGGCCGCCGCGCTGGTGGCAGGCATCGTGTACCTCGTCGTGGCGCTGCCTCTGGGAGTTCACTGATGCGTGGTCGCCTCGTCGCGACGGCTGCGGTCGCCGCTCTTCTCGGTGCCCCGCTCGCGGCATGCTCGGATTCGTCCGTCATGCACATGCGGGTCGGCCAGTGCATCCTCCTGCCCGAGGATAAGAGCGCGACGACGGCGACGACGCTCGAGAAGACCAGCTGCACGCGCGAGCACGACGCTGAGGTCTTCGCTGTGGCATCCGCGCCGGACGGGGATTTCCCGGGCGCCGAGGCGCTTAACCGGCAGGCCGAGACCGATTGCATTTCCGCGTTCGACGCGTACGTGGGGTCGGACTACCTGACCTCGACACTCGACGCGACGTGGATGATCCCGACGAAGGATTCGTGGGCACAAAACGATCGTTCGATCGTGTGCCTGGCGCGTCCGTTGGACCATTCGAAGCTGACCCAATCGGTGAAGGAGTCGGGCCTGTAGGGCCCGTCGAGTCTCCGACCGTCATCGGGTGGTGCGTGGCCTCTGGCCGCACACCACCCGATACTTCTACCATCCGGTATCTTGATTGTTATCGTGCGTCTCGCGAGTCCTCCTCGACCAGCACGCCCCATCGACCACGCCCCATCAAGGAGAATCATGTCCCAACGTTCATTCACATCCCGCGCCGCGCGCCCAGTGCTGATCCTCGGGGTCTCAGTCGCCATCCTGAGCCTGGGGCTGTCCGCATGCTCCAAGCCGAAGTCCGGATCCCCCAAGCCCTCGCAAGTCACGCCCACACCCGCGTCGTCAGCAGCAGCGCCGCCGGCCTCCGCGACCGCGGCTACTCACCCGCAGACGCACATCGGAGACTGTTTCCAGCTCGGCCCCAATGAGGACAGTGCCGTCACCAGCGTCGACTGCAACCAGCCTCACGATGGGGAATACTTTCATATTTTTGACTTCGCAGGCACAAGCCTTCCGTCCGATGACGAAATGAACGAGGAGAGCGATGAGATTTGTGGTCTCATCTTCGAGCACTACGTCGGCAAGCCCGTCGCGGAGTCCACGTTGGATTACGACTGGATTCTTCCCGGTCAAGAGACCTGGGCAAAGGGCGACCACACGGTGCAATGCTACGTCTTCGCCAAGGACGACAGGAAGCTCACCGGTTCCGCGAGGAACTCCAACATGTGACCTGCGCTCATGCGCGCTAGAGGCGGCTCGGCGACGTCCGGGCCGCCTCAGTGCTTCTTAGAGGCCTTGCGCGCGTGCACGGTGGGGTCCTTCGTGGTGACGCCGTGGGTTTCGAGGGCGGCGACGGCCAGCCCATCGGGGCCGTGTTCGACGTGGGCGACGAGGACCTGGCCACGCGCCAGGCGCGGGGCATCAGCGCCGGCGACTGGAGCCGACGCGAAGGCGCGGATCTCCTCGATGATCGCAGCCCGCGCAGGGCCGGCGACGGACAGGACCGTGGGGGCCGCGTGCTCGCGCAGGCGCTGCGCCGCGAAGGCGCGGACACGTCCGAGGCGCGCCTCGGCGTCGACCTGCGCATCCGGGCCGGAGGCGGTCAGGTCCAGCGACTCGACGAGCGTCACAGATTCCCCGCCCATCGACGCCCACGGGGTGAGGCTCTGGCGCGAGCGGGCTGCCGGCGACGCGAACGCGCGCGCCACACCGAAGCTGGAGAGCAGATCGATGAGGTCGAAAGCCTGGCGCACGCCGAATCGGCTGAGCGGCGGGTCGACGGGTTCCGGCGCGGTCTCGGTCTTCATCGCCGAGGCCTGCTCCACCTGGGCGGCCCTCCTGGCCGCGGCGGACGCCACCATCGCGGGGGTCGGCGCGGGGCGAGGCTTGGAAGGAGCCGCTGCCTCAGCGGGCGCAGCGGAGCCGCCGGAAGAAGCGGAAGGAGAGGCGGACGCGTGGGCATCCCCAGCCTCGTCGAGGCGCGGGGCGAGGCCCTGCCCAGGACGCAGGACGAGGAGCGTGGTTGTCACGAGGCGACCTTCGCGCGCTCGGGCGACGATGTCGGCGAGGAGGCGGCGGTCGCCTCGGCGCGTGAGCATGTCGGCGGCGCGCTCGGGCGAGGCCCACGCGGTCTGGTCGATTTCGGTGCGCGGGGCGCGCGCGACGGGGGCGCGCAGGCGCTCGGAGGCGTGGCCCGCGGGAACGGGGGTGCCCACCCAGTAGTGGACCTCCTTGGTCTGCCCGCCGCCCAGGCGGTAGCGCTGGGTCGTCAGGGGCGCACCGAGCGTGATGATCTGGCCGGTTTCCTCCTCGACTTCGCGCACGGCGGCGGCGACGAGGGACTCACCGTTTTCGGTCTTGCCTTTGGGCCAGGACCAGTCGTGGTAGCGCGGCCGGTGGACCATGAGGACTTCGATGTCCGCGGGGTCGATGGGCTCGCCGGGGACGGCGACGCGCTCGGGGTCCGTGAAACGCCAGACAAGTGCACCCGCGGAGCGAACGAGTCGCTGGGGGCGTGGGGCTGGCATCGGACGCATAGGGACAAGGGTAGTCGCCCGCGCGCGCCCGTGCCCTGGTGGGCGCGCCACGTCACCCCGGCTCGGGCCTTCCACGAGGCCTTCCACGAGGCCATCCGGGGCACGCTGGGATCAGCACCGACGCTACGAAAGAGGGGTCAGTCGAGGGTGCCGACGGCCGCCTCGCGCGCGGCGACGTCGAGCTCGTCGGCGGTGACCAGCAGCGCGGAGTGGCGCATCGTGACGCGGTGGGCGAGCGGGTCGGCGGGGTCTTCGATCCACAGGGCCCCGGCCTCGCCGGCGGCGAGCACGCGCATGGCGCGGGAGGCCTCGCCGAGCACGTACTCGAGGTCGTCGTCGGTGAGGTCGCCGCGCAGCAGCGAGTCGACCTCTTCCATGATGAGGCTCAGGGGCCGCAGCTCGACGGGGGCCTCGAGGCCCTGGATGATGGGGGCGCGCGAGCCCTCGGCGTAGCGATCGGCCACCAGCAGCGGGTCGCGGTGGTACCACTCGTGCAGCAGGTAGACGCGCCACAGCGCCCCGGGGAGCGTGAACTCGGGGCTGCGCGACCACACGTGCGCGATCGTGTCCACGCCGCTGGTGCGCACGGTCTCGCGCAGGCGCGCGACGTCGGCGTCGGTGAAGGTCTCGTCGCCCACGCCCATGAGGGCCCAGGCGGCGGTGTGTGCGACGGCGGCGGTGGCCGCGGGGTCTTCGTCGCCGATGATGGCGTCAGCCCGGGCGGCGTCGAGCATGGCGGGGCGTCGCGGCATCTTCGATTGGGCCATGGGGACTTCTTCCTCCTACAATGGGGCTGCTGGGCCTATAGCTCAATGGTAGAGCAGCGGACTTTTAATCCGTAGGTTGGGGGTTCGAGTCCCCCTGGGCCTACTGCTCGCCTCGGAACGTTCCGGGGCGTTCACGCTATCTGCGGGCGCGCGCCCGCGTTCGGAGGTGCAGCATGGATCCTCGTTTTTCTCGGGCGTATGGCGCTTTGGCGGGCCTGGCGCTCGGAGACGCACTGGGCATGCCGACGCAGGAGATGTCACCGGAGCAGATCCGCGCGGTGTACGGGCGCATCACGGGACTCGTGGACGGGGACGCCTCCCAGCCCTACGCACCGGGGATGCCGGCCGGGTCGGTCACGGATGACACGGAGCAGGCGCTGCTGGTTGCGTCCCTCCTGGTACGAGGCCGGGGTTCCTCCTCGGGTCGCGTGGCCCTGGACGCGGGCGAGTTCGCCCACGCGCTGCTGGACTGGGAGGATTCTATGATCGAGCGCGGGTCGCTCGACCTGCTGGGCCCCTCCACGAAGGCGGCCCTCGAGCGAGTGCGGGCGGGCGAGGACCCGCTGAGCGTGGGCGGAGCGGGCACCACGAACGGCGCGGCGATGCGTGTCACCCCGATCGGTATTGCGGTCTCGACGGCCGATCCCGAGGCCTTTGCGGATGCCGTCTGGTCGTCCTGTCAGGTCACGCACGCGACGCGCCAGGGTTTCCAGTCGGCTGCCCTCGTGGCGGCGGCCGTGTCCATGGGTATCGACGCCGCGCGCTCGCTTTCCCTGGACCTGAGGTCTCTGCTATGGAAGGCCGTGACCTACGTCGATTCCCTGCCCGAGCGTGGCGCGTGGACCCCCGACCCGGACGTCGTGGCGGCGACGCGCAGGGCGATGCAGCTGGTCGCCAACCCCGCGTCCTCGTCCCTGGAGTGCCTCGTCGAGCAGGTGGGCACGTCCGTGGCTTCGGCGCAGGCGATCCCCATGGCATTTGCGTTGCTCGCGCGAGACCCTTCGCCCCGCGCGCTGCTGGACGCCGCCAACATCGGCGGCGATACCGACACGATCGGCGCGATCGCGGGCGCAATCCTGGGCGCTGCCCTCGGCGAACAGGTTCTGCCCGCAGACAGCCTCTCGACGATCGAGGAGGTCTCCCACCTCGGCCTACAACCCATCGCGAGCAAGCTCCTAGAGCTGCGTGCGGCTCACGAGCCTGCCGCGAGCGCGCCCGCATCATCCAAGACTGAGGACTCGAGCGAGGCCGCTCGTCCCGAGGCACCGACCCCGGCCTCGTCGCCCGATTCCATGGAGGGCCGCGTCGTCCTCATGGGTCAGATCCTCGTGGACCTCGCCGTGCGCGGCAAGGCTCTGCCCGCGCCGGGCGGCGACGTGTGGGCCATCGACGAGGGAATGCACGTGGGCGGAGGCTTCAACGCCCTCGTGGCGGCGCGGCGCATGGGGGCCGAGGCCGTCTCCCTCAGCCCGATCGGTGACGGCCCCTACTCCTCGCTCATCCAAGCGGCACTGACGCGCGAGGGGATCACGGACCTCGGGCCACGCATCGCGGGCATTGACAACGGGTTCTGCATCGCGTTCACAGACCGCACAGGCGAGCGCACCTTCATCTCCACCAAGGGAGCCGAGACGATGGCACCCGAGAGCGCATGGGCAGACTTCGTGCGCACGATGAACCCGGGCGACGTGCTCTACATCGACGGATACCTCATGGACCACCCCGCGAACAGGGAGGCCGCGGAGGCGGCGCTGCGCGTCCTGCCCGAGGGCGTGCGTGTCCTCCTCGACGTCTCGCCCGTGATCGGTATCCCGGACGCTCTTCCCGCCGACGACGTCATCGTGTCGATGAACCTCAGGGAGGCTCAGGAGATCGTTCGGCAGAGCGGGGATTCGAGCGTCCACGACCGGTGCCGCGCGCCTCGCGAGGCCGCGCGCGCGATGCTCGGCCTGCTGGGCCGTCCCGTCCTCGTGCGCGCAGGCGCCGAGGGCGCATACGTCGCCAGCCCTTCCGAGGAGGCGACGAGCACCTGTCGTCAGGACCCGACCCGCGTCCCGACGCCTCGCGTCGACGCGATCGACACGAACGGCGCGGGCGACGCGCATTCCGGCGTCCTGGCGGCCTCCCTCGCACAGGGGATCCCCCTGGAGAGGGCTCTGCTCCTGGCCAACTGCGCGGGCGCACTGTCCACGACGGTCATCGGCCCGGCCTCGTGCCCGACGCGCGAGGAGATCGAGGCCGCGGCGGACGCGCTGGAGGCACGCGCGGACGGGGAGTGAACGCCGCGCAGACCCGGTTGACCGCCTGCTGGACGACCCCGACACCGCCGCATCCGCGCAGGTCGAGAGGCTCAAACGTGCGAGATGCGTCAAATAATCAACCACAGCGTCTATTTAGCGCCCTAAAGGATGCACAATCGCATCATGACGAATAACGACACCCAGGACCGCAGCGGCATCGTCGGCGGAGCCCTCACGGTCGCACTGCTGATCACACTGGCCGTGCAGAACGCCGTGCCGCCGATGGCGACCGACATGTATTCGGCCGCGTTCCCGCAGATCACGGCGGACCTGGCGACGAACTCGACGATGCTCGGGTTCACGCTCACGACCTTCTTCGTGGGCTTCGCGACCGGCCAGGTCCTGGGCGGTGCAATCTCGGACCAGATCGGGCGCCGCCGCCCCATCATCGCGGGCGGCATCATCGCCCTCGTCGGCTCCATGATCTGCGTGCTTGCGCCGGGCATCTGGGTGCTCCTCGTGGGCCGAGTCTTCCAGGGCCTCGGCGGCGGCGTCGCCTCCTCGGTGGCGCGCGCGATCCTCGTCGACGTCGCACACGGCAAGATGCTGGCACGCGCGATGAGCCTCATCCAGGCGATCGTCGGCTTCGCGCCGATGCTCGCCCCGGTCCTCGGCGCGTTCATCATCACGCACGCGACGTGGAGGGTCGTCTTCTGGGCGCTCGCCGCCTTCACGCTGCTCATGGCGGCCCTCGCGTGGTTCGTCGTGCCCGAGTCCCTGCCCGAGGAACGTCGCCACCCCGGTGGTATTCCGCGGTTCTTCCACGGCCTCGTCGAGGTCGTGCGCATCCGCCCGTTCGTGGGCTTCATGCTGACCAACGCCTTCTCGAGCTTCTGCATGTTCGGCTACATCTCGAACGCCACCTACGTGCTGCAGGGGCCGCTGGGCCTGTCCCCCATGGCTTTCGCGTGGGTGTTCGCGTTCAACGCGCTGCTGTCGACCGGCTTCGCACTGGTCAACGTGCACCTGATCTCGCGCTTCACGCCGCGCACGCTCATCGTCACGGGCCTCACGATCGCCGCGACCGGCGTGGTGACGCTCGCGATTTCGACGTTCCTCCTCGACCTGCCGCTCATTCCGACGTGCGTGGGCTTCGCGCTCATCATGACGGCGACCGCCTTCATTTTCGGCAACTCCGGCGCGCAGGCCATGAGCGAGGCGCGCGAGCACGCGGGCACGGCCTCGTCCGTGATGGGCGTGTTCCAGTCGATCGCGAACGGCATCGCCGCTCCCCTGGCGACCTCGGGCGGCGACAGCGCCGTGCCGATGGTGCTCGTCATGATCGTCGGCTCGCTCGGCGCGTGGTTCGCGTTCTGGGTGATCGCCCGCGGCGGCAAACACACGCCGCGCCACCTCAGCCTCGACTGACGAGGCGTCAGCGCGCGGGACACAGGATCATCGCGCCCTGGATACAGATACATCGCGCACATCCGGATAGGTAACGCACATCTGGATAGGTTATTAACCTATCCAGATCATCACAACCTATCCAGATCGTCACAACCTATCCGGATCGTCACAACCTATCCAGAACATACGCCTGATCGCGATGCAATCAGCGAACGGCTCCACCCTGTGCCGCCGACAGCCCGCCCTAACGGCTGACACTCACAGCGTCTAGAACTCACGTCATCAGCAAGAGCACCAAAACACCCCGCATTCGGTTCCTCCACGTGCCCAACGCGAAACTCACAGGAACCCTCGAATGGCTCACGCTCCCGGATGTTGTTACAAACGTCGTCAATCTGCAGCATTTTCAACGCGTCTCCGAGTCCGTATGTTACAAACGTCGTCAATCTGCGGGCTAAAACGCCAGAAAAAGCCGATTTTGGGCTCGGATTGACGACGTTTGTAACAAGGAGCGCGAAATCCCCTTGAAAAACGGGGTAGTTTGACGACGTTTGTAACAAAACAGGGTGGACGAACGCCACCGCCGGCACATCAGCCGGCGTCAGACCGCGCTGACAGTCACCTGAGGGGATGGCAAGGACTCACAGGCGCAGAAATCCAGGAACCGCACCGCCGAAAACCCTCACTCCCGCGAGGCCAACCACACCGCGACCGACACCAGGACCAGGCCGATCAGCTCGAAAACGCCGGGGATCTGGCGGAGCATGACGGCCCCGACCAGGGCGGACGTGGCCGGCAGGATCGCGGCGAACAGCGCGAAGGTCGACGCCGCCAGGCGCCGCATCGCGAGCGCCTCGAAAGTGTAGGGAATCGCGGTAGACAGCAGGCCCACGCCGACGACGATCTCGATGAGCTTCCACGAGGCCGTGGCCGCCATCGCGCCGGGACCGAGGAAAGGCGCGAAAAACAGGGTGCCCCACGCGCATCCGAGCGCCAGGTTCGTCACCCCGTCGCGCGTAGTCGAGGCCTTCTGCCCGACGACGATGTAGGCCGACCAGGCGAGGGCCGCGAGGAGGATCCAGGCGACGCCGACGCGCACGCTGGGCACGCTCAGGTCGAGGGCGAGCCCGCCGATGCACGCCACCCCGGCGAACGCGAGGACGGCGGCGATGCGCGGACGCCAGCCGTGGCCCCTGATGACGGCGACGGCGACGGGGCCGATGAACTCGATGGACACGGCGGTGCCCAGGGGAATGCGCGCGATCGACTCGTAGAACGAGGAGTTCATCGTCAGGATGATGATGCCGAACAGCGCGGAAATAGCCAGGTCGGAGCGCGTGAGGCCGCCGCGCCACGGGCGCTTCCAGGCTAGGAGGACGACCGCGCCGGTCAGGACGCGCCACCAGGCGACGGAGGCGGGCTCGACGGATGCGAAGGCGATGACCGCGAGCGCCGCGCCCACGTACTGGATGAGGCCGGACCCGACGATGTAGAGCTGGGGCGGGATGCGGTCGGTGACGGGGCGCTGGTCGGGCGCGGTCACTGGGCGGGCGCGAAGGTCAGGGCCGCCGAGTTCATGCAGTAGCGCATGCCGGTGGGCTGGTCGGGCGCGTCGGGGAAGACGTGGCCGAGGTGGGAGCCGCATGTCGCGCAGCGCACCTCGGTGCGGATCATGCCGTGGCTGGTGTCGACGCTCTCGACGGTCGCGCCGTCGTGGGCCTGGAAGAAGGAGGGCCACCCGCAGGAGGAGTCGAACTTCGCGTCGGAGTCGAAGAGAGGGGACCCGCAGGCCGCGCACGAGTAGGTGCCGACGCGCGCCTCGTCGAGGAGCTCGCCGGTGAAGGGGCGCTCGGTGCCGGCCTCGCGCAGCACGTGGTAGCGCATGGGGCTCAGGAGCTTCTTCCACTCGGCGTCGGTGCGGGCAGCGGGATCAGTAGCGTTCATGTCTCTATTGTCGCGGACCGTCCGCGCCCGTGCACATCTGTGCGTGGGCGCGGGCGGTCCATTTTCCTCGCACTGGCCTCAGTGACGAGGCCGTGGCCCGTTCACCTGTCCCCGTCACTCATTGGTGGCGGGCCCTGCGCCTGAGGTCTTCTTCGCCGCCGCCTTCTTGGGAGCCGTCTTCTTAGCGGTGCCCTTCTTGGCGGCAGTCTTCTTCGTGGCGGCCTTCTTGGCGGGGGCCTTTGCGTCCTTGGCGGGGGTCGCGTCGCTCGCCTTGTCGGTTCCCTCGTCCTTCACGGTCTTGGCGGCCGCGGCGGAGGGCTTTTTGGTGCCCTTCTTCGCGGTCGATGCCTTCTTGGCGGCCGCCTTCTTCGCGGGAGCCTTCTTCGTGCCGGCCTTGGTGGAGGCTGCCTTCTTGGCGGTCTCCTTCTTCGCCGGGCTCTCCTCTTCCGCCGAGGCGGCCTCGGAGTCGGCGCCTTCGTCAGCCTTCACTGCCTCAGAAGCCGGCTCGGCGATAGCCGCCGCGGGCATCACGAGGGTCTCGCCCACGGGCTCGTCGACCGAGGGCAGGACCTGCGTGGCATCGGAGTCGAGCGCACCCGCCTCTGCGGCCTCCACGGGATCCATGACGGCGGTCGCCTCGGCGTCCGCCTCGGTCTCGGTCTCGGACTCGGCGGCAGCAGGAGTCTCGGTACCCTCGGCAGAGTCGGCAGTGTCCTCCTGCGCAGCCTCGACCTCGGGTGCCGCGGCCTCGTCCGTCTCGTCCTCGTCAGTCGCGACCTGTTCCGCCACCGCAGCCTCGGCATCCTCGGCCTTCGGTTCACGCGGCTCGACGGCCGGAATCTGCCCGGTGACGGCGCGCAGGACGTCAGCCTCGGCGCCGGTGGGGGCGACGGCGGGGAAGAAGTCCATGATCGACACGCGCGCGGGCTTCACCGTGGGCGTGGGGCGGGTTTCCGCGTCGAGGCGCGCCTCCTCCGCGACCGCGTACCAGCCGGGGTGGACGGTGGGCTCGTCAACCTCATCCTCGTCCGCGAGCGACGCGGCCATCTCAGCGGGGGTCGGCTCCGGCGGCGGCACGAGCGCGGGCGCGACCGCCTGGACCGTGTCGGTCATGACGGGTCGGCCGGTGCGCACGGGCGGGGGCACCTGCACGGGATGTTTCACGGATGTTTCACGCGCGAGGATCGGCGTGGTTTCCTGCTCGTCCGGGGACAGCTCGACGTCCGACGAGGCCTGGGCCTCCTCCTCGCCGCCCATTTCCTCCGGCGCGTCGGGGGCGGGCGCGCCCTCACGCTCAGCGTCCTCGGCGGGGGCGCTGTCCTCCTGCGAATCGGCTGCGCGCGAGTCGCCGGAATCGGCGGATGCGCCAGCATCGATTGCCGCGTCGGCGGAGTTCTCGCCCTGCGCGGGGGTCTCACCCTGCGCGAGGTTCTCATCCTGCGCGGGGGCAGACTGGACGTCGGCGGCCTTGTCCTCGGCGGGCGCGACATCGTCGGGCCGCGCGTCAGCCTCGGAATCGGCAGCTTCCGGGTCGTTGTCGGGTTTCTCGTCGGCGGCTTCACCGGCAGAATCGGCGGCGGCAGAATCGGCCACATCCTGAGCCGCCTCGGGCGACTCGCCTTCGGGCGACTCGCTGTCGGCAACGACCGGCTCGACGCCGACGGCCGCCAGGGCGAGGGTGGCCTCAGGGTCGAGGGCCTCGGCTTCTCGGCGCTTGTAGGCCTCGCGGCGTTCCCGGGCGCGGCGGGTCTCGGCCTCGCGCTCGGCGTAGGCCTCTTCGCCGGGGCCCTCGAGGGCGGCGGCGCGCTCATCGGCCTCGGCGGAGCCGGAGAAGAAGCGCTCGCCGCGGCCGATGGAGGTCGCTGTGAGGGTCTGGGTGAGCTGCGGGTTCGCATTGCCGGCGGCCTCGATGATCTTGCGCAGCGCGCTCTTGGAGATCACCTGGGTTTCGTCGCGGGAGGCGCTGGGACCACCCTCGGCGAGTTCGCGCTGGCGGTCAGCCATGGCGCGGCGGCGGGCGTGCTTGGCCTTGCGGCGGGCGGCGACCATGCGCGCGGCGTGGGCGGGGTCCTTGGG
>CAUSHZ010000021.1:0-29661 GCA_963531605.1 uncultured Actinomyces sp. | reverse complement strand
GCCTGGTTGACGGCGGGGATGCGTCGCGCTTCCTCATGGACGTGAAGAAGCGCCTGGAGGAAGGCGCGTTCGAGGCCGACCTCGGGCTCTGATCCTCACCGAACGTTGATGGGGTGGGCCTCGCACGAGGTCCACCCCATCACTGTCACTTCACGAGCCACACAGTTGTCAGGTGTTATTGCGCCGCGGCACCACTTTGCTGTTCGGCTGGCTCTGCCTTCACGACCTTTCCTGACACGGGATCGACGCGCACGCGAAGGTCGGTCGCTTGCGGCGCCGTGCTTGCCTCACAAGTTCCCGCTCGGCATGTTTCCGAGGCGAGAACCGTCAGTGTTGCGCCGACATCGATAGCTCCCGGCTCACAGACCAACACGGACACGTTATCGATCTGGGAGGACAACTGTGCGACGCGCACTCCGTCGCTTTGCATCGATGCAATACGCGTCTTGTCTTGATCGAGCAGCTCGCCGCCGAGAACGCTCTCGAGAGCCGTTGGATCACCGGCCACCACGGCCTCGTCGCGGGTGTGGATCGCGCGGTTAATCGTCTCGGTGAGCGCGGAAACATCGCATGCACTACCGGTCGACTGCTCGAGCGACTGCGAGGGATCGGCGTGGACAGGTGCCTCCCCTTGACCATCGCTCGAACCTACGTGCACCAGGCCGTAAGCGATGATGGACACGCCCGCAACGATTGCCACCAGCCCGACAGCAAGGACGCCCAACGCCCGGCGGTGGCCGTGGCGCCGGGACTGTTTCCGGCCGTGTTTGTCAGGTGGTGCCAACACAGTTTCGTGCTCGGACCGACCATCTCTGCAGGTATCTTCGCGCAGTGCAGCCGCGCGCAGGTCGGCAATGACACGCTCGGGATCCACGGGCTCACGCGAAATCGGATGCTCGATCGGATCGTCAACGACGGGCGTCGCTTCGCCAAGACAATCGTCGCGATCGCCAAAGCCAAGCTCAGCCAGCGCCTCGTCCATGTGCAGAATGTGCGCGAGCTGACGCAGGCACGCACGATCAGCCTCCGGACCGATAAGGCCTTGACTCCACCCAGGGGTTCCGTCGCGCTCTCCCAACTCGTCGATGAGATCGATGATGACCGCACGCCCGGATGGTGTCACGATGATGTTGGAGGGAGTGAGATCCCCATGAACGATTCCGGCGCTGTGCAGAGCACTGACTCCGGCGGCAATTCCTTCGATGATCTGTCGGCGTGTCGCGATGGGACGCAAGTCGGGCGAGCCAATTTCCGCATCGAGGGGGCGTCCCGCCACATAGTCGTAGACGATTGCCCAGCGGCCGTCATCTGATCGTTCAACATCGCGCAGGGCAACGACGTGTCGCGACGTGATCGAGGCCCACGCCTTCCATCGCTCGAGGCAGCGCTCTCCATCTGCGCCAGCGCGCAACGACAACAGTGCTTCTCCCGCATCCGTGCGCGTACGCCACACGGGGCCAGACGCTCCGATGTGGAAGACTTGGCCAACGTCGTAACCGCCAATGTTCATACAGACATTGTCCAAAGCCACGCAATGTGATGCAACTCATTTCACAAAGTGCCTGATCGGACGGGTGGACTTTCGATCACCAATTGCACGTACAATAATGAGGCTATGAGTGAATCGAATCCCCCCGGCAAGAGGCGCTTCTACCAGAACGTCCTCGACGCGTACCGACTGACCAAACGCACCTACCCGGCACTTCCGTGGATGCTCCTCGGAACAGCCGCTGCGGTGATCGCCGTGTTCATGCTGGTGGCCTGGCTGACCAACATGTCATTCATTGGCTGGCTTGTCGTCGGCATCATGGGCTCGTTCACCGCAGCCCTTCTGCTGCTGAGTATTCTGACGCGCCGCGCACTGTACTCGCAGGTTGAGGATACGGCTGGTGCCGTGAAGGTTGCACTGTCCCAGATCCAGCGCGGCTGGGTGATTCCCGAGCAGCCCGTGGCGTTCACCCGCGAGCAGGACCTCGTGTGGCGCATCGTTGGGCGCGCCGGCGTCGTTCTTATTTCCGAGGGACCCGCGTCCCGCGTTCGCCCCCTCCTTCAGGCCGAGACGAAGCGAGTCACCAAAGTCATGCGCAATGTTCCTGTTCATCAGATCCAGGTGGGACACGATGACGGGCAGATCGCCCTGAAGGACCTGCAGCGCGAGCTGCGCAAGTTGAAGAACGTGCTGACCCCTGAGGAGGTTCCCCAGGTCTCTGCGCGCATCAACGCGCTCCGCTCGGGCGAGCCCCCTATCCCGAAGGGCATCGATCCCCTGCGCGCCAAGCCGTCACGCCGCGCACTTCGCGGAAACTGAGCTTTTTCAAGTGGGCAAGCACATGGTGCTTGCCCACTTGTGTATCCACGATCCGAGACCCATTCGACACGCATAGTATGCACATGCTTGCATATTCAGTACACGCCACCGCTCAGATCATGGATACCAAGGAACATAATCATGCACACCAAGAAGATTCTCGCCATGCTCACCCTGGCCAGCACCACGGCTGCCATGGCCGCATGCGCAGACCCGACGACGAGCACGAGCACCGCCGATGCGACGACGGGAGCGACCACCTCGACCTCCTCGCACTACGACGTCTCATCGATCCCGACCGTCGATGAGATTGCAGCACTTGTTCCCGACGACATCAAGAAGCGGGGCACCCTGCGTAACGGAGCATCTACCGGATATGCGCCCGCAGAGTACATGGATACCGATGGGCAGACCCCAATCGGCTACGACATAGACATCAATAAAGCGCTCGCCAAGGTTATGGGCCTGAACGCCGGAGAAACAAAACACTCCGAATTTCCGACGATCATCCCTGCCCTCGGGACGAAGTTCGACGTGGGCATCTCCTCGTTCACCATTACTCCCGAGCGTGAACAGCAGGTCAACATGGTGTCCTACCTGAACGTCGGATCCGCCTGGGGCGTCGCCGCTGGCAATCCGAAGAATTTCGACCCGTCTGACCCGTGCGGAGCAACCATTGCGGTTCAGACCGGCACGGCTCAGGAAGAATACGCGGCGACCCTCTCCGACGGGTGTGCCGCGGCTGGCAAGAGCAAGATCACCGTCATGCCTCACGAGCTACAGACGGATATTGCCACCAAGCTGATCGGCGGCCAGTACGATGCAACCCTCGCGGACTCGACAGTCATTGGCTACACGAGCGCACAGTCTGCAGGAAAGATCGAGCAGCTGGGCGACACCTTCGAGTCGGCCCCTCAGGGCGTCGCAGTCGCAAAGGATGATGCACAGCTTGCCGAGGCGGTCCAAAAGGCCATGCAGTACCTCATGGACAATGGCTACCTGAACGATATTTTGGCCTCCTATGGCGCTGAGAATGCAGCGCTGACGACCGCCGCACTCAACCCGAGTGTCGACTGACTCGTGACACGCCACGCATAATATGCATGGAGATGCATATGGGTGCATAATAGTAGCAATAGCGGGCTGAAGCCCACTCCCATCGGAAGGCACATCATGACAATCTCGAAGGCACACGCCCTCATCGTCCTCGCAGCCGCAGCTGCTCTCCCCCTCACCGCCTGCGCGGACCCGACGTCGACCAGCTCGTCGACGAGCGCAACGGACAGCTCCACAGCGGCACCAACCACGGCCTCGTACGACGTGTCGAAGATCCCGACCGTCGACGAAATCGCCGCCCTGGTTCCCGACGATGTCAAGGAACGTGGCACGCTGCGTAACGGCACCTCCGCCGACTACGCGCCCGCGGAGTTCCTCGGTGATGATTCGCAGACTCCTCAGGGCTATGACGTCGACATCAACAAGGCGCTTGCCAAGGTCATGGGCCTGAACGAGGGAACCACCAACCACGCCGAGTTCCCGACTATTATTCCGGCGCTTGGCACGAAGTTCGACGTGGGCATCTCCTCCTTCACAATCACCTCCGAACGCGAGGAGCAGGCAAACCTGGTCTCCTACGTTCAGGTAGGCTCCGCCTACGGCGTCGCCGCGGGCAACCCAAAGAACTTCGATCCAACCAACCCGTGTGGTAAGACCATCGGCGTCCAGACCGGCACCGCGCAGGAAGACTACGCGACCGAGCTGTCGGAGCAGTGCGTCGCCGATGGCAAGGACAAGATCACGATCATGCCGCACGACCTGCAGACTGACATCACCACGAAGGTTATCGGCGGCCAGTACGACGCCACCTTCGCAGACTCCACAGTCATCGGCTACACCACCAACCTGTCCGGCGGCAAGATTGAGCAGGTCGGCGACGTCGTCGAGTCCGCCCCGCAGGGCGTGGCCATCAACAAGAACGACGCGCAGCTGACGCAAGCTGTCCAGAAGGCTATGCAGTACCTGATGGACAACGGCTACCTGACTGACATTCTGGCGAAGTACGGCGCGCAGGACGCCGCACTGACCACCGCCGAACTGAACCCGGCGACGAACGACTGAGGATCTCATGGCAACCATCAAAGACGGCGTTGAGCTGATCGACGCGAAACCGGTCCCCCGCCCGGGGAGGTGGGCGAGCGCGATCGTCGCGGCAATCCTCGCGGCAATGGCAGCCCACGCGCTCGTAACGAACGCAAACTTCCAGTGGCAGGTCGTGTTCCAGTGGCTGTTCTCGCGTTCGATCATGCAGGGCGTGCTCTTCACGATCATTCTGACGATCCTCGCGATGGTGGTGGGCACCGCGCTCGCCATTACGATGGCGATCATGCGTCAGTCGGTGAATCCGGTCCTGCGCTGGGTGGCGATGGCATACATCTGGTTCTTCCGTGGAACCCCTATCTACACGCAGCTGATTTTTTGGTCACTGCTCCCCACGCTCTACCCGAAGCTCTCCTTCGGTGTGCCGTTCCTCGGCTCACTGTGGGGCTGGGAGCTGACGTTTGATACGGCCACGTACTTCACGCCGTTCTGGATGGCGTTCATCGGCTTGGGCCTGAACGAAGGCGCGTACCTCGCCGAGATCATGCGTGCGGGCCTGCTGAGCGTGTCGAAGGGCCAGTGGGAGGCCGCCACCGCGCTGGGCATGCCGCGCGGAACGATCTTCCGTCGCATTATCCTGCCCCAGGCGATGCGCGTGATCGTGCCGCCGATCGGCAATGAGACGATTTCGATGCTCAAGACGACGTCCCTGGTGTCGGCAATTCCCTTCACTCTCGAACTCACGTTCATCGCGCGTCAGCGCGGCCAGGCGACGTTTGCTCCCGTGCCGCTCCTGATTGCGGCTGCGATTTGGTACCTCGTCATCACGAGCCTCCTGATGTGGATTCAGTCCTTCATCGAGAAGTACTTCGGTAAGGGTTTCGAGCGCCGCGACAATGCCGGTGCCCACTCCCCAACGGCATCATCGAGCTCCGATGACGATGACGAGTCCACGGCCACCAAGCTCAAGTTTATGGATGTGACACCATGACGACCACGATGCCCATGGTCTCCGTTCGCGGAGTCCACAAGTTCTTCGGCGACCTGCATGTCCTGCGGGGTATCGACCTGGATATCGCTTCCGGCGAGGTCTGCGTCATCCTCGGTCCCTCGGGTTCGGGTAAGTCGACGCTCCTGCGGTGCCTGAACATGCTCGAAGACATTAGCGCCGGCCGCGTGTACGTCGACGGTGAGCTGCTCGGCTACCGCGAGGGCAAGAACGGCGTGCTGCATGAGCGACACGATGAGGAGATCGCTGCTCAGCGTTCTCGTATCGGCATGGTGTTCCAGCGCTTCAACCTCTTCCCGCACAAGACGGCGCTGGAAAACGTGATGGAGGCGCCCGTTCAGGTGCTCAAGCGGTCGAAGAGCGAGGCGCGCGCGCAGGCTCTCGAGCTGCTTGACCGAGTGGGACTGGCTGATCGCGCAGACCACTACCCTGCCGAGCTGTCCGGCGGCCAGCAGCAGCGCGTGGCCATCGCCCGTGCGCTCGCCATGGATCCGGAGATCATGCTGTTTGACGAGCCGACCTCAGCGCTCGATCCCGAGCTTGTCGGTGAGGTGCTCCAGGTTATGCAGGACCTGGCCGCATCGGGCATGACGATGGCGGTCGTCACCCACGAGATTGGGTTTGCTCGCGAGGTCGCCGATCAGGTCGTCTTTATGGATGGCGGCGTCATCGTCGAGGCCGGAGCTCCCTCCGAGGTCATCGATAACCCGAAGTCCGAGCGAACCAAGGAGTTCTTCTCCAAGGTTCTGTGAGTTCCCAACGACGAGGCCGGGGCTGGTGTGTTCCAGTCCCGGCCTTTGTCGTACCTGCCGTGAAACGGCCGAGGCGACGCCGTCAGGTGAGGGTAACGAGATCCAGATAGCTGTCGTCCCACAGGTCCTCATCGGCGTCAGGCAAGAGCAGGACGCGCTCGGGGTTGAGCGCCGTAACAGCGCCGGGATCGTGCGTCACGAGGATCACGGCACCCTCGTAGTCACGCAGGGCCGCGAGGATCTCTTCGCGTGATGCAGGGTCGAGGTTGTTGGTCGGCTCGTCGAGAAGCAGGACGTTTGCGCCCGAGACGACGAGTGTCGCTAAAGCGAGTCGGGTCTTCTCACCGCCGGAGAGCACGGACACGGGCTTTTCGACGTCGTCGCCTTGAAAGAGGAACTGTCCGAGGATGTTGCGCACGTGCGTGTCGTCGAGGGTGGGAGCGGCGTCGGCCATGTTTTCGCGGATCGTGCGGGTCTCGTCGAGCGTCTCGTGCTCCTGGGCGTAGTAGCCGAGCTTGAGCCCGTGCCCGGGCACGACGCGACCGGAGTCCGGCTCCTCGATGCCGGACAGGAGGCGCAGGAGCGTCGTCTTACCGGCACCGTTGAGGCCGAGGACGACGACTTTGGAACCGCGATCGATCGCGAGGTCTACGCCCGTAAACACTTCAAGAGAACCGTAGGACTTCGACAGCCCTTCAGCGGTGAGGGGGACGCGGCCCGACGGTGCCGGGTCGGGGAAGCGCAGGCGCGCGACCTTGTCCTGGACGATCTCGGAACCCGCTTCGGCGAACAGCTCTTCGGCTCGGCGCAGCATCTGCTGTGCGGCGACGGCCTTCGTGGCCTTCGCGCGCATTTTCTCGCCCTGAGCCTTGAGGTGTTCGGCCTTCTTCAACGCGTTCGCGCGTTCCTTGCGGCGACGACGCTCGTCTTCCTCGCGCTGCTTGAGGTAGGCCGACCAGCCAAGGTGATAGATGTCGATCTGCGCGCGGTTTGCATCGAGGTAGAAGACCTGGTTGACGGTGTCGCCCAGCAGCTTGACGTCGTGCGAAATGATCATGACGCCGCCGGGGAAGGTCTTGATCCAGTCGCGCAGCCAGACGATCGAATCGTGATCGAGGTGGTTTGTGGGTTCGTCGAGGAGCAGCACGTCCGCGTCGGAGAACAGCACGCGGGCGAGTTCGACCCTTCGGCGCTGACCACCGGAGAGGGTATCGAGGGTCTGATCGAGCACCCGGTCTTCAAGCCCCAGCGAGTGTGCGATCTGGGCAGCCTCGGCGTTGGCTGCCCAACCGCCGGAGTTCGTAAACTGCTGGTCGAGCTTCACATAACGTTCCATGGCGCGCTGCTGACGAGCGCCCTCGGTCGTGGACATCTCGTGTTCGGCCTTGCGGATACGCGCGATGATGGAGTCGATGCCGCGCACCGAGATGATGCGGTCGCGGGCCTTCATCGACGGATCACCCACGTGCGTGTCCTGCGCCAGGTAACCGACCGTACCGTTCGACGTGATTGTGCCGGTGTATTCGGCCGCCCCTCCGCGGTCACCTTCGCCCGCGAGCAACCTCATCGTCGTCGTCTTGCCCGCGCCGTTACGGCCGACGAGGCCGATACACATACCTTTGTCGATACGGAAGCTCGCGTGGTTGACGAGCTCGCGAGGACCGATACGCAACGAAAAATCCTGGACGTTAATCACGATCCAAGAGTAGAGGGAGGGGTGCGTGTGGGCGAATCAACCCGCCTGTGAGGCGGCGCTGTTGCGCGTGATCACGCAAGAAGCGGGCACAATGGGTGTCGTAATTAACCGATATCTACTCAGCTTTGTGAGGTTTCATCCCATGTCCGATAGCCCGGTCCCGTCTGGATCGGCGCGCCCCACGCGCGCCCTTGACATTGTCTCCGTCGCCTTCGTGGCGCTGCTGCTCATCTCGAATATCGCCGCGACCAAGGCGTTCATGCTCGGCACGTCCACTCACTATCTCATTTTCGATGGGGGCGCGATCCTCTTCCCGCTGACGTACATCATCGGCGATGTGCTTTCGGAAGTCTACGGATTTGCTCGGGCTAAGCGCGTCATCATCATGGGATTCGTGGCCTCCCTGTTGGCCTCGCTCACTTTCTTTGTCGTGCAGTATCTGCCTCCGGCCCCCGATTACGAAAACCAGGACGCTTTTGCCGCGGTCCTCGGCGTCGTGTGGCGCGCGGTTGTGGCGTCGCTTGTCGGCTACCTGGCGGGCCAGCTGCTCAACTCCTACGTGCTCGTGTGGATTCGCCGGAAGTGGGGCTCGAAGCACCTGTGGGCCCGCCTCATCGGTTCGACGATCGTCGGCGAGGCCGCGGACACGATCCTGTTTTGCACGATCCTGTTCTACGGCGAGATGTCGATGGGTAACCTCATTAACTACATCGTCACCGGCTACTTCTACAAGGTACTGCTTGAGGTCATCCTGCTTCCGCTGACGTACCCGGTCATCGCGGCCATTCGGCGCACGGAGGGACTGAAGAAGGACGAGGTCTTCGACCGATGAATGAGAACTGGCTGTCCGCTCCCGACCCCGAGCAGCTTACGCCTTTTGAGCCCCCGGCCTCGGAGGGAGCGCACGATCCCGATAGAGGCTTCACGATCGGGCACCGAATGGAGTCCCACGGAGGCCTCGGGCGCACCGGCGTCATCCACACCGCGCACGGGACGATCGCGACCCCCGCGTTCATTCCCGTCGGCACGAAAGCCAACGTCAAGGCCCTCACGCCCGAGATGGTGCGCTCGCTGGGAGCGCAGGCCGTCCTCGCGAATGCCTACCACCTCTACCTGCAGCCGGGATCCTACATCGTCGACGAGGCTGGCGGTTTCGGTCAGTTCATGAACTGGTCCGGCCCCACCTACACCGATTCCGGTGGCTTCCAGGTTCTGTCTCTTGGAGCCGGCTTCAAGAAGGTCTTGTCGCAGGAGTTCTCCGGGCAAGCCGACCCAACGGACCCCGCCGTTCAGATGCAGGCCATCAAGGCCTCCAACGCGGTCGTCGACGACGACGGCGTCATCTTTTCGAGCCACATCGATGGTACGAAGCATCGCTTCAACCCCGAGGTGTCGATGGGGATCCAGCATCAGCTCGGCTCCGACATCATGTTTGCCTTCGATGAGCTGACGAGCCTGTTGCACCCGCGCTCCTACCAGGAGGAATCCCTCGAGCGCACCCACGCGTGGGCAGCCCGATGCCTAGCCGAACACAAGCGCCTCACCGAGGAACGCGCTCACAAGCCGTATCAACAGCTGTGGGGTGTCATCCAGGGTGCCCAGTGGGAGGATCTGCGTCGAGCGGCCGCACGCACGATGGCGGACATGGAGGTTGACGGCCAGCGCTTCGACGGATTCGGCGTCGGTGGTGCCCTCGAGAAGGAAAACCTCGGGACGATCGTCTCGTGGGTCTGTGAGGAGCTGGGCGAGGATCGTCCCCGCCACCTTCTGGGCATTTCTGAGCCTGAGGACCTGTTCGCTGGCGTCGCAGCCGGTGCCGACACCTTCGACTGCGTCAATCCTTCACGCGTCGCACGTAACGCCGCGATCTACACGCCGGACGGGCGTTTCAACATTACGAATGCGCGTTTCAAGAGGGATTTTACGCCGCTCGTCGAGGGCTGCGGGTGCTACACCTGCACCCACTACACCCGCGCGTACATTCATCATCTGTTCAAGGCGAAGGAGATCCTGTCGGCGACGCTCGCGACCATCCACAACGAGTGGTTTACACTGCGTCTCGTCGATGGAATCCGCGCATCGATCATCAACGGGTGCTTTGACGAGTTCCGTTCCGACATGCTCGGCCGTTACGAGGCCGGGCGCCGCCGCTGAAAGTGTGGAGCAACCATGAGTTTCAATGACAACATCCGTTTGGATCCCTCGCGCGTTGGTACGTCCGGCGCGGGACGGAAGATCGCGGGTGCGGGTGGTGGCTCGCTGCTCGGTGTTCTCTTGATCCTCGGGTTCTCCTACTTCACCGGCATTGATCTGACGAGCCTGCTGTCGACGTCTTCCGACACGTCGTCGACCTCGTCGTCGGCGGTCGATACGTCCACCTGCCAGACGGGACAGGACGCCAACACTCGCGTTGAGTGCCGGATGGTCGCCACTGCGCAGTCCCTCGACGCGGTGTGGAAGACCCAGCTGGCGGCCCAGGACGCGGGCGTCGCGTACCAGCTGCCCGATTTCCAGATCTTCACAAACTCCGTCTCCACCGCATGTGGTAACGCGACGAGTGCCGTGGGCCCGTTCTACTGCCCCGGAGATTCGACGGTGTACCTCGACCTCGGGTTCTTCGACGACATGGTCTCCAAATACGGCACCTCCGATTCCGTGCTCGCGCAGGAATACGTGGTGGCCCACGAGTGGGGACACCACATCCAGAACATCCAGGGTGTCTTCCGTGCCCACGATACCCGTGAGTCCGGCGAACAGGGCGCCGGCGTGCGCAGCGAGCTCCAGGCCGACTGCTACGCGGGCGTGTGGATGCACTGGGCTTCCAGCACCCCCGATCCGTCGACCGGTACGCCGTTCCTGAAGACCCCGACGACCGATCAGGTCTTGGGTGCGCTTCAGACCGCTCAAGCGATCGGGGATGACCGTCTGCAGGAGAAGTACCAGGGGTCCTCGAACCCGGAAACGTGGACGCATGGAAGCGCGGACCAACGAGCGACGTGGCTGCAGCGCGGACTCGATTCGGGCGATATCTCGACGTGTGACACCTGGAGTGTTCCTCGGGTGTGAGTGCACCCGTGGCTCGGTACAATTGAGTGCGCCGATTCGCAGGAGGAAGTCATGACACGCAGCATCGTCAAGCAGGCTCACGACATGTACGACGCGGTCCCCTACGAGGTTCCCGTGCCAGATGAGTCGCTGTACACCCTGTTGGACGATGCGGCGCGCTTGTATCCCGATCGCATCGCGCTCGACTACTTCGGGGCAACGACCACGTACGCACAGGTGCGCGATCAGGTCCACAAGGCTGCTCGGGTTCTGCACGAGGCCGGGGTCGGGCCGGGTGATACGGTGGCCATTGCGCTCCCGAACTGCCCGCAGGCTTTTGTTGCCTTCTACGCGTGCATGCGTATTGGGGCGATCGCCGCGCAGCATAATCCACTCGCTCCGGCGTCGGAGATCGCGGGTCAGCTGGGCCGCCACGGCGGCAAGGTGGCGATCGTGTGGGAAAAGTGCGTGGATGCCTATCCGCTTGACGTTCTCGACACCGTGTTCACGGTGGATATTTCGCACGGCATGCCCGCCTCGCAGCGTCTGCTCCTGAGGCTTCCGGTCGCTCGGGCCCGCGAGACCCGCAATCAGCTCCGAGGCTCAGTTCCCGCGGGCACGCGGTCGTGGGACCGCGCCACGGCCTCGGCGACGCCCATTGACCCGTCGTTTCCCCTGCCCTCCCCCGATGCTCGTGCGGTGATCCTGCATACGTCCGGAACGAACGGCATCCCCAAGTCCGCTCCCCTCACCCACCGCAACATTGGGGTTAACGTCAACCAGTGCATGTTTTGGGTCTGGAAGCTGCACGAGGGTGCGGAGACGTTCTTCTCGCTCCTGCCATACTTCCACGCCTTCGGTCTGACGTTCTTCCTGTGTGCGTCCGTGCGCAAGGCGGCCACCCAGGTCCTGCTTCCGAAATTCGACGCGAAGATAGCCCTCGACGCGCACAAACGTCGCCCGATCACCTTCTTCGTCGGCGTTCCTCCGATGTTCGAGAGGATCCTCCGACTCGCCACACAGACGAACACAGATCTCTCCTCCATCCGTTACTCGGTCGCCGGTGCCATGCCGCTGTCGACAACGCTCGCGAGCCAGTGGGAGGCAGCCACTGGTGGCATGATCGTCGAGGGCTACGGCCTGTCCGAAACCGCTCCGGTTTTGACCGGTGCGCCACTGTCGGACAAGCGCCGTCACGGTGTTCTTGGCGTTCCGTTCCCTTCCACGCAACTGCGCCTCGTCTCGCTGGACGACGATACGCTCGACGTTGAGGACGGCCAGCCAGGAGAGATTATTGTTCGCGGCCCTCAGGTCTTTAACGGGTACCTGGATGCGCCCGAAGAGACCGCGCGCGTGTTTACGTCCGAGGGCTGGTTTAAGACCGGCGACGTCGGCGTGAACAGTGATGGGTTCATTTCGATGGCGGACCGCAAAAAAGAACTGATTTTGTCCGGCGGCTTCAACGTCTACCCGTCCCAGGTGGAGGCTGCGATTCGCACTCATCCGTCGGTCAGCGACGTCGCCGTCGTGGGGGTGCCCATTTCGGAGGCGACCGAAGAGGTTGCCGCAGCCATCATCATGGAGGACGGCAGCGCTCCTCTCACTCTCGAGGAGGTGCGCGCCTGGGCAGAGAAGACGATTGCGCACTACGCTCTCCCCCGCCAGCTCGTCATCATCGCCGAGCTTCCGCGCAACCAGATGGGAAAGATCCTGCGTCGCAAGGTCGCCCAGGTCGTGCGCGAGAGGCTCGGCCGCGCGTAGCACCCGTGCGCGGGGCGCGGTTCTTCGTTTCCCTTGCTGACCGAGGCTCGGCCGACGATCAACGCGGTACTGACCGCCCACAGCTTAAATCCCCCGGAAGCTCACGCTTCCGGGGGATTCACGTCATGCACCAATCAGACGTTAAAACCAATGGCACGCAGCTGCTCGCGGCCATCGGGAGTGATGCGATCGGGGCCCCACGGCGGCATCCAGACCCAGTTGATCTGGACTTCGTCGGTCACGGCAGACAGGATCGTCTGCGCCTGGCGTTCGATGACATCGGTCAGCGGGCAGGCGGCCGACGTCAGGGTCATATCGAGGCGCACCTGGTTCTCGGAACCGATGACGACGCCGTAGACCAGGCCGAGATCGACGATGTTGATGCCGAGCTCGGGGTCGATAACGTCCTTGAGGGCCTCCAGGACGTTCTCGGCCGCAAGCGTGCCCTGCTCGATGACGTCGGTGCCGTCAATCTGACGGGTGGGCACGTCGGTGGCCGGCGCTTCGGGCGCAGGCGCTCCGAAGCGCTGCTCGACGGGCTCAGACTGAGCCATCGGGTTACTCATGGGTCTTCCTTTACTGCTCAGCGGGCTCGCCCGCGGTGGAAATATCAATGCCGGACTTGGCCATCGCGTCGCGCAGCGCGTACCAGCCCAGGAGGGCGCACTTCACGCGATTCGCGAACTGCGAGGTGGATTCGAGAGCGGCAGCGTCGCCCAGGTCATCGAGGATCTCATCGTCGACGCCGAGGTTACGCGAATGCATCATGACCTCCATGTCCCGGTACAGGCGGCCGATTTCCTCGGCGGACTTGCCCTCGGTGAGGTCGGTCATCATGGACAGCGACGCTCGCGAGATAGAGCAACCGTCACCGTCCCACTGCAGGGAGGCGAGCCGCTGCCCATCCAGCGTGACGCCCACCGTCACTTCGTCGCCGCACGTGGGGTTGACCTGGTGCGACGAGGCATCCATACCGCTCGGATCGCCAGCGCCGTGCTTCTCACGCGCGTGATCGAGGATCACCTGCTGGTACAACTGCTCAAGACTTCCCATGGCAACCTTTCCACATGATTCCGGTACTGTTGTCGATTCTATCGGCCAAAGAACGGACGCACCTTCGAGAGGCCATCGACGAGACGCTCGATCTCCTGCGCGGTGGTGGTCGGCGCGACAGAGGCACGCGCGGAAGATCGCACCTGGAAGAATGTATGGAGCGGGATCGCGCAGTGGTGTCCGACGCGCACGGCCACGTCCACGGAGTCCATGAACTGGCCGACGTCGTGCGGATGCACACCATCGACGGCGAATGCAACGACGCCGATACGATCGACGTCCGAGTTCGGGCCGAGGACTTCAATGCCGTCGATCGACGAGATTCCATCGAGCATCATGGATGTGAGCGCGTGCTCGTGGGCTTCCACGCGGTCCATGCCGAGTGCCGACAAGTAGCGCAGTGCCTCGGCCCATGCGGCGATCTGTGCGACGGGCTGCGATCCTGCTTCGAAACGCTCGGGCGGAGCCATGAAAGTCGATTTCTCCATGGTCACCCATTCGATCATCGATCCGCCCGTCAGGACAGGCGGCATCGCAGCCAGCAGCGCGCGACGCCCCCACAGGGCACCGGCACCCGTGGGCCCGAGCATCTTGTGCGACGAAAACACCGCAAAGTCCACGTCCAGCGCAGACAGGTCGAGTGGCATATGCGCGCTGGATTGGCACGTGTCAAGGAGGATCAGTGCTCCGACAGCCCGGGCGGCCGCAGCCACGGCCGCAACGGGTGACACAGCGCCGGTCACGTTGGACACGTGGGTGAATGCGACCAGCCGAGTGTTCGGCGTGATCACGGACAGCGTGTCCAGGTCGATGCGACCGTCAGGGGTCAGATCGAGCCACGCGAGCTCTGCGCCCGTGCGTTCACACAGCTGCTGCCACGGAACGATGTTCGCGTGATGCTCGGCGCGGGTACAGACGATCCGGTCGCCCGGTCCCACGCGCAGAGCGGCAGACTGGGCACCTCCCATCCCCTGCGACGCGTTTGCGATGGACAGCGCGACAAGGTTGATCGCCTCGGTCGCGTTCTTCGTCCACACAATCTCGTCGGGCGAAACGCCCACGAACGAGGCCAGGGAAACCCGAGCGCTCTCAAAAGCGTCGGTCGCCTCGTCGCCGAGGAGGTGCGTTCCCCGATGAACCGCGCCGTTGCTGTGGCGGTAAAACTCGGCCTCAGCATCAATGACGCAGGCCGGCTTTTGCGAGGTCGCAGACGCGTCGAGGTACGCAATGGGTGCGCCACCGCGCCCGACGCGACTCAGAATCGGAAAGTCGATGCGAATCGCGTCGAGCTCGGCGGCAGTAAAGTCCGTGGACACGGCGATCAGAGACCCAGGTACTTGTCGTAGCCGTTCTCTTCAAGCTCGTCGGCCAGCTCGGGGCCACCCTGAGCGGCGACGTGGCCGTCGACGAAGACGTGAACGTGGCTGGGCTTGATGTAGCGCAGGATGCGGGTGTAGTGCGTGATCAGCATGACGCCGCAGCCGGTCTCGCCGTGGACGCGGTTGACGCCCTCGGACACGATGCGCAGAGCGTCAACGTCGAGGCCGGAGTCGGTCTCGTCGAGGACGGCGAAGGAGGGCTTGAGGAGCTCCATCTGGAGGATCTCCAGGCGCTTCTTCTCACCACCGGAGAAGCCGACGTTGACGTCACGCTCGGCGAAGTCGGAGTCCATGCGCAGGTTCTCCATGGAGCTCTTCATCTCCTTGACCCACGAGCGCAGGGCGGGAGCCTGGCCGTCGATCGCGGTCTTGGCGGTGCGCAGGAAGTTGGAGACGGACACGCCCGCGACCTCGACGGGGTACTGCATGGCCAGGAAGAGGCCAGCCTTGGCGCGCTCGTCGACGCTCATCTCGGTGATGAGCTGGTCGTCGAGCCAGGCCTCGCCCGAGGTGATCTCGTAGTCGGGGTGACCGGCCAGAGCGTAGGCCATGGTGGACTTACCGGAGCCGTTGGGGCCCATGATGGCGTGGATTTCGCCGGAGTTGATGGTGAGGTTGACGCCCTTGAGGATTTCCTTGGGGCCCTCGGCGGTCTCGACGGAGACGTGCAGGTCCTTAATGCGCAGAGTCGACATGTGTATTCCTTACAGCTCAGTTGTTACGGGACTTGGCCAGCTCGGCCTCGACGGTTGCCATGAGGTGGTCGACCACCTCGGGGACGCCAATCTGGTTGATCAGTTCGGCGAAGAAGCCGCGCACGACCAGGCGGCGTGCCTCGTGCTCAGGAACACCACGGCTCATCAGGTAGAACAGCTGCTCGTCGTCGAAACGACCGGTCGCGGACGCGTGTCCGGCGCCTTCGATCTCGCCATTCTCGATCTCGAGGTTGGGCACGGAGTCCGCCTTGGCGCCCTCTGTGAGCACCAGGTTGCGGTTCAGCTCGTAGGTGTCCGTGCCGTCGGCGGCCTCGCGGATGAGGCAGTCGCCGATCCACACCGAGTGTGCGTCCTTGCCCTGCAGGGCGCCCTTGTAGGTAACGCGCGAGAAGCACTTGGGCTGTGAGTGGTCAACGAACACGCGGTGCTCGAGGTGCTGGCCGCCGTCCGCGAAGTAGATGCCGAGCATGTTGAGCTCGGCGCCGGGGCCGCGGAAGTCGGTGTCGGCGCACACGCGCACGAGGTCGCCGCCGAAGCTGACGACAATGTGCGTGAGCTTGGAGTCACGGCCCAGGGCCAGGCGCTGGTTCGAGGCGTGCAGAACGGTGTCGTCCCATTCCTGCAGCGACACAACGGTCAGATTCGCGCTGTCGCCCGTTTCGACCTCGACGGTCTGGTTGAGCGCAGCCTGAGCGGAACCGCTGTGCGACAGGATGACGGTCGCCTTGGAGAAAGCGCCAGCGCGGATCACGAGGTGCTGCGCGCGAGTGCCTTCGAGGTCTGCGACGTTAATGCGCACGGGTGCGTCGAGTTCGGCCTCGGCCGGGATCTCAACGACGGTCGCCTGCTCGAAGCCGTTCCAGGCGACGACTGCGGTGCGGTCGCCGGGAGCCAGGACGGTGCCCAGGCGCTTGTCGTCGCGCGAGACGGTCTCGACGACGACGGGGGCGGGAGCGTCAACCGTCACGGGCGCGTCGCCCGCGTCGTAGTTGGAGGGCTCGAAAAGGCGCTCGATGCGACGCATCGGGGTGAATCGCCAGTCCTCCTCGCGGCCGTGAGGCACCGCAATGTCGTCCAGGTTGAACGAGGTCGGACGGTCCGCGCGCGACGGGTGAGCCTTTTCGGCGTCGCCCCCGTGCGAGTGGGCCTTGTTCATGGTGTCGACAATAGTGTTGGGGGTCGTCATCAGCCGACGGATCCTTCCATCTGCAGTTCAATGAGGCGGTTGAGCTCGAGGGCGTACTCCATCGGCAGCTCCTTGGCGATCGGCTCGACGAAGCCGCGGACGATCGTCGCCATGGCCTCGTTCTCGTCGAGGCCGCGGCTCATCAGGTAGAAGAGCTGGTCGGCGCTCACCTTCGTGACGGTCGCCTCGTGGCCCATTTCGACGTCGTCGGTGCGTACGTCAACGTAGGGGTAGGTATCGGTCCGCGAGATCTTGTCGACGAGCAGGGCGTCGCACAGGACGTTCGACTTGGAGTGACGCGCACGGGCGTTGACCTGGACGAGGCCACGGTAGGACGTGCGGCCGCCGCCTCGAGACACGGACTTCGACACGATCGACGAGGACGTGTGGGGCGCCATGTGCACCATCTTGGCGCCGGTGTCCTGCTGCTGGCCGGGACCGGCGAAACCGATGGACAACGTCTCGCCACGAGCATGCTCGCCCATGAGGAAGCAGGCCGGGTACTTCATGGTGATCGCGGCACCCATGTTGCCGTCGACCCATTCCATGGTGCCGCCTTCCTCAACCATCGCACGCTGGGTCACCAGGTTGAGAACGTTCGTCGACCAGTTCTGGATGGTCGTGTAGCGCACGCGAGCGTCCTTCTTCACGAAGATCTCGATGACGCCGGAGTGGAGGGAGTTCTCGTCGTAGATCGGGGCGGTGCAGCCCTCGACGTAGTGCACGTAAGAGCCCTCGTCGGCGATGATGAGCGTGCGCTCAAACTGTCCCATCGCCGAGGTGTTGATGCGGAAGTACGCCTGCAGCGGGATCGTCACGTGGACGCCCTTGGGGACGTACACGAAGGAACCACCGGACCACGCGGCGGTGTTCAGCGCGGAGAACTTATTGTCGCCGGCGGGAACGCACTTGCCGAAGTACTCCTCGAAAATCTCGGGGTATTCGCGCAGGCCGGTGTCGGTGTCAGTGAAGATAACGCCCTGACGCTCCAGGTCCTCCTGGATCTGCTGGTAGACGACCTCAGACTCGTACTGGGCGGCGACGCCGGAAACCAGGCGCGACTTCTCGGCCTCGGGGATACCGAGGCGGTCGTAGGTATCACGAATTTCCTCGGGCAGGTCTTCCCAGTCGTTGACCTGGCGATCCGTGGGACGCACGTAGTACTTGAACGAATCGAAATCCACGTGGGACAGGTCGGGGCCCCACGCCGGCATCGGCTTACGTTCGAACAGTTCCAGCGCCTTCAGGCGGCGCTCCCGCATCCACTGCGGCTCATCCTTCACCTCAGAGATGAAGCGGACAATTTCTTCGTTAATTCCGGTGGGGACATCCTTCGAGTAGTCGTCGGAGTCGTGCCAACCGTATTCGTAACCGCCGATCGACTCGATGATCTCATCATCGGTCATTCGACGGTCATCAGCGCCCGAGGCGGGTGCCTGCGTCATAGTGGTGTCAACCTCTCGTTCTTAACCAAGTGCTACTTGCGTCGCACATTCCGCGCTCCGGGCCGGATCACGGGCATACCCACGGGGATGTGGGTCGTGCACACGTGTCCCCCACCCGCGAGCGTGGACAGTCGTTGGACGTGGACATCGAGCAGCTTGCCAAAGGCAAGCGTCTCGGCGTCGCACAGCTGCGGGAAATCTCCCGCGACATTTTGAATCGGGCAGTGGCCTTGGCACAGCTGCACGGCAAGCGTTCCACCGCCGATGTCGCGCACAGTGGCCGCGTAGCCATCCTGCGTCAGCGCATCGGCGAGCGCCTGGGCACGCACCCGCGGATCTGAACCCGCATCGCGCACGATCGGGGCGTAGCGCCGCTCGATCTCACGCGAACGCGCCGCAGCGAAAGACACGACGGCCTCATCCCCACCGAGCTGCCCAAGGTACCCGAGGGCCTTGGAAGCCAGGTCGGAATATCCATCGGCAAGGTGAACATGTGCCCGTTCGGTAGCGACGTAGTGACGTGCGGGCCTACCACGACCACGCTTCGACGGAGCGCTGGGCTCGTGCTCGGCGATCTCCTTGGAGTCCAACAGGAGCGTAATGTGGCGCCGCACGGCAGCCGTCGTCAGCCCCAGGACCTTCGCAATCGACGAGGCCGTGACCGGCCCCTTTTCGACAATGAGATCGAGCACCTGCTGTCGAGTAGTGGCGTCTGATTCTTCTGCCACGTGTCCTCCGCTCCGACGCTCCATTACTGCGCCTCTGTGTGCTTTTCTCTGGGAACGAGTGTACGCCAATTTCGATAAATAGGCGTTGCGAAAAGCCGTTAGGAGTGTCGGACGGCCCACAAATTTCGGGACTAAGGGCCTACGGAGTAATCAGGAGCGAAGCCACGGGGCATTGGCGGGCCGCAATCCAGCCCACCCGCGGGCGCGGGCAGCGTGGGTCGCGAGCACACCGATGACGGCCGACGGGTTATGCAGTCGGCCATCCAGCACCATGGTGAGGGCATCGTCGAGGCCAACCCACGCGTATTCCATCGTCGCCTCCTCGTCCTCGCGGTCGAAAGCTTCGTCGGCGTCCCGAAGGTCGCGCGCGAGGAAAATACGCAGCGGCTCGGTCGAGCCACCGGGAGAGGTGAAGTAGTCGACGAGAACATCCCAGCGTTTCGCAACAAGATCCGCCTCTTCAGCAAGCTCACGCTGCGCTGCGACGCACGGATCCTCACCGGGGATGTCAAGCAGGCCTGCGGGAATCTCCCACAGCAAGGCCTTCACGGGGTGACGGTACTGACGTTCGAGGAGAATCTCTTCTCCCCCACTCTCACCGCGCAGCACAACCACTGCAACGGCACCCGGGTGGCGTGTGTATTCACGAACCACGGGTTCCTGCCCCTCGACGACAATGACGTGGTCCTTGACCATGTCGACGATGCGGCCGCTCCATACGACCTGGCTCGCCGTCACCGCGTGCGGGCTTGGTTGATCCGCAATGGCCTGAACCTGCTCGTTCGACAGAAAATGCATGTCGTCTCTTATTCCTTCTCGTCCGAACGCGAAGAATAACGCCCCACGTGACGCTTCAACGCAGCTTTAATCAGCCCCGCGAAAAGCGGGTGCGGGCGCGTCGGACGACTCTTGAACTCCGGGTGCGCCTGCGTTGCAACATAGTAGGGATGCTGCTTCGAATCAAGCTCGACGAACTCCACAAGTGAGCCGTCCGGAGAGGTTCCAGACACCTTCAAGCCTGCCTGTTCGAGACGTTCGAGGTAGGCATTGTTGACCTCGTAGCGATGGCGGTGCCGCTCGCTGACCTCGGTTGTGCCATAGGTTGTGGCGACGATCGAATTCGGGGTGAGCTTCGCCGGGTACGCGCCGAGTCGCATCGTACCGCCCATATCGCCACCTCCGTCGACGAATTCGTGCTGGTCAGCCATCGTATGAATGACGGGCTCGGTCGTGTCAGGATCCATTTCAGTCGACGAGGCTCCCGGGATCCCCGCAAGATGACGGGCGGCCTCAATCACCATGCACTGCAGACCCAGGCACAGGCCCAGCGTCGGAACACGATGCTCGCGCGCCCACCGCAGAGCACCAAGCTTGCCCTCGATGCCCCGAATGCCAAAGCCTCCGGGAACAACGATCGCATCAACGCCAGCGAGCTCGCGGGCAGCGCCTTCGGGAGTCTCGCACGTATCCGACGCAACCCAGCGGATATCGACCCGCGCATTATTCGCGAAGCCGCCGTGCTTGATTGCTTCAGATACCGACAGATAGGCGTCGTGCAGGTCGATGTACTTGCCAACGAGAGCAACCTCAAGGCGGTGCTTCGGGGAATGCACGCGCTCTAGAAGTTCCTTCCATTCCTTCCAGTCAACGTCACGGAAGGACAATCCGAGCCGCTGGACGAGGTAGGCGTCGAGCCCCTCTCGATGCAGCGTCAACGGCACGTTGTAGATGGAGGGGACATCGGCGCACTCAATGACGGCGTCACGGTCCACATCGCACATGAGCGCTACCTTCGACTTGATGCCTTCCGGCAGCGGGCGATCGGTGCGCAGCACCAGCGCATCCGGTGCAATGCCAATCGAGCGCAGTGCACTGACGGAGTGCTGCGTCGGCTTCGTCTTCAGCTCACCTGCTGCGGGCAGGAAAGGAATCAGCGACACGTGCACAAAAGCCACGTTTGAGCGCCCGAGGTCGTGGCGCACCTGACGGGCCGCCTCGAGGAACGGCTGCGATTCGATATCGCCGACGGTGCCGCCAATTTCGGTGATGATCACGTCGGGGCAATTCCCGTTCTCATCGGGCTGCGCCTGGCGACGCATCACGTTCTTAATCTCGTCTGTGATATGCGGAATAACCTGAACGGTGTCGCCGAGATACTCGCCGCGGCGTTCCTTAGAAATAACCGTGGAGTACACCTGGCCCGTTGTCGCATTTGCAGCGCCCGACAGGTTCACATCCAGGAAGCGTTCGTAGTGGCCGATATCCAGGTCGGTTTCTGCGCCGTCCTCGGTCACGAAGACCTCGCCGTGCTGGAACGGATTCATCGTGCCGGGATCGACATTGATGTAGGGATCGAGCTTCTGCATGACCACATGCAGCCCCCGGGAACGAAGCAACCTACCCAAGCTGGAGGCGGTCAGGCCCTTGCCCAACGAGGACACAACGCCGCCCGTGACAAAAATATGCTTGGTCATGGAATTTTCCGCACGCTCCGTGCGCATTGAAGTACTCACCATGGAACTTCAGTCTAACACTCCCTCCATGAATCAGCCCCCGTGATCTCGGCAGATCAGCGGGGGCCGACGAGGCACATCGCGTATTGACGCGCTTTACTTGTTGCTGGGGATGACAGACTGTGCTCCGTTACCCACACCTAAAGCGCGGGCACCCGTCGCGGGCGTCGACAGCGCGAGCGCGGTATCGACGGCAGCGAGGGTCGTACCAACGGAGTCAACCGTCGTGACGGTGACGCCACTAGCGCGCACCTGAGAGATCATCGCGTCACGGGTGGAGGCGTCGCCAACGAGAACGCCGTTCGTCGAACCGAGGGCCTGACCGAGGCCAACCCACGCATCCGGGCTCTGAGTCTCCGCAGCGGGCGTCGCGTTGGAGACGGCCGAGGCCTGCGCGCGCGGTCCGACCGCGACGATAGCTGTGGCGCCTCCATTCGCATCCTCGTCAACGGTCATGATCGGGGTGGATTCGTCGGTGAGAATCTGACGCAGCAGGTCGGTCTCAGCTCCGGTGGTGGTGAGCACCTGGACGATCGAATAACCAACGACGCCATCGGCGCTAGCGGTCTTGGCCGCCCCGGAGGCGAGATGCGACGCCAGGGTCGTGGACAGTGTCGTGCGATACTGGTTCATCGAGGTGGACTGCCAGTTGTCGCTCAGCGTCACACGCCCGACGACGCTCGCGCCGGCATCGGTCAGCGTCGAACGAATCGCGGCCACGTCATCGTCAGATGCACCGGGCAGGACGACGAGAGCGACCTTGGCGGAGCTGAGCGAACCGGTCAGCGTCGAAGATGCGAGAGCCTTGAGGCCGGCAGCCTCCGCATCGGCTTGGGCGCTCAGCAGCGGATCCGCTGTCGAGGCAGTAGCCGACGAGCTGACGCCGGCTTGGATACGGCTCTGCAGCGGGCCTGCCCCCAGAACGACGCCAACAGCCAGGGCGATGAAGATCCCGATGATCGAGACAACGTGGTAGCGGAAGTTAATCATTGGGCTCCTCCTGCGGAGTGCATCAGCGAGTCGAAGAATGAAGTAACGGGGTGCAGCAGGTCATTGCCCCACGGGGTCGACCACAGGGCGACACCCATCAGGGCCAGTGCGACCACTGCGAGCAGGACAAGCGTCCAACCGCGCGGACGCGGGCGGAAGGTAGCCGCAACCGCCTGCGCGCCGATAAGACGCGAGCCAACCGCGAGGCGCGAGAAGAATGCGGGGGCGACCAGGGCTCGGCCTGCGTCAACCAGTTCCGCCTCCCCGTAGGACACGCCGGCGGTGACGACAGCGGGTGCCGTCGAATGTGCGGCGACAACGAGAGCCGCGTCGAGAGAGGTGCCAGCCATAGCGATGCGTTCGTAAACAACGCCCATGCGGTCGAGCCGATCTGCGCCGGGGGCGAGACCGTCTCCTCCGACGCGGACGATAAAGGAGCGGGCCTTGCGGATCGCCTTCTCGCTCATTAGTTCGGCATCGCCGACGACGAGGTCGAGCGACAGGCGGGTCTTCAGAGCCACGTCGGCTCCGCCGTCGACGGCGATCACGAAGGGGCTAACCTCGGAGCGCCACCGTGCAAGCGCGCGCAATTCAGCCTTCGCCTCGGCAGCACCCGTCACGAGGAGAATCGGCCGCTTACCGAGGTCGGATAGCTGGGGAACGTCGACTCCACGCAGCACCGTCGCGCCATCTTTGCCCAGATAGTCCTCAATCGAAGCGTCAACGGCGGCGAAAAGCGCGGACGAGTCGGCGACGTCGACGTCCAAGTCGTCCGGGGACACGACGGAGCCGGTCGCGATGACGGAGCCGTCCACGAGGACCTTCGAGCCTGTCACCGTCACTTCTTGACCTTCGCGCAGCGACATGATGTCCTGGCCCAGGTCATCGACGAGGACGATGCCTGCCTCGAGAATAAGGCGAGGCCCCAGGGCGGCTGCGCGACCCGTCAGAGAAGGCTGCGCGTTCAGCACGGCCACGGGACCGGCGGTGACAAGCGCCACGGCGCTCTCGCGATCCAGATCCGCAACGTTAATGACGGCGATCTCGCCGCGCTCTAGGCGCGTCGCTAGATGCTTGGGACGGTCGTCAATGCGAATCCGCCCGGAGCGCGCGCTCGATTCCTTTGAAAGTGTCTCACTCATCCCTGCGATTGTGACACGGCAGAGGCCAAGACTTGCGAAGCGTGGCGGCGCGCCGCAGCTGAGTGCGGATCCCCACCCATCATGCGCGTCAGTTCGGCTTCGCGCTCATCCCCGCTGACTTCGCGCACCTTCGTGGTCCCGTCGTTCTTTTCGATGACGAGGTGCTGGTCGCCGAAAGCCGCGACTTGGGCCAGGTGCGTGACAACAATGACCTGTCGCGTTTCCGCGAGCTTCTTCAGGCGTGCGCCGACCTCCGTGGCCGTCTGACCGCCAATGCCGGCATCGATCTCGTCGAAGATGAACGTCGAGGAGGCCTCAGTGCGTCCCAGCATCAGTTCCAATGCGAGCATGACGCGCGACAGTTCGCCTCCGGAGGCTCCCTGTCCGAGTGGACGGGCGGGAGCGTGGGGATGCGGTTGCAGCCGGAAAACGACGGTCTCGCATCCATGGGAGGTCGGTTTCGTCGGCTCACAATCGATGTGCAGCGTCGCGTCGGGCATCGACAGGGCGTGCAGCTCCTCGTTCACGCCCTCCGCAAGCTGTGCCGCGAGACGCACTCGCGCCTGCGTGACGCGGCGCCCGCACTCGAGCACGCGCTCCTGTGCGGCCACCAGTTCACGTTCGACCGCCTGCGGATCGGACCCCGGCGAAGAGAGTTCTTCGACGCGGCAGCGAGCCTCGTCGGCCCACGCGAGAAGGCTCTCGATATCAGCAGCCCGCCCGCGCAGAACGTCCTTGATGGCCGCCCGCCGCGCGTGAATCTGCGCCAGCCTCTCCGGATCCGCATCGAGGCGCGACAGGTACGCTGAGACGTCATCGGCAAGCGCTTCCAGCTCGAGCACCTGACTGCGCGCGCGTCCCACAAACTCAGCCACGGCCTCGTCGAATCGGGCTGCGTCATCGAGCTGCGCGTAGGCGTGGCGGGTTGCCTCGACTGCCCCGGTAAAGTCACCGCGATCGTCGCCCTTGAGATACCCCAGGGACACGCCAACCAGCTCGCGCAGGTCCTCGACGTTCGTCAGGCGCGCTGCCTCGCGAACGAGGTCTTCCTCCTCGCCGCTCACCAGGTCGAGTTCTTCGATCTGCTGGATGGCTGCTCGCAGATCCTCCAGCTCCTCGGCGCGCTCGCTCGCATCGCCACGCAGGGAATCCAGGCGATGCTTGACGTCGACCGCGTGACGGAAAGCGGCGCGGTACTCTTCGAGCGCAGCCGCGTGCTCCTCACCGCCGAACTGATCGAGCGCACGGCGCTGGGCGGCTTCCCCCGTCAAGCGGATCTGGTCGGCCTGCCCGTGGATCGTCACCATCGACCCGACGATATCCGTCAAAACCGAGGCCGGCACGGGACGTGATCCGAGGTGCGCGCGGGAGCGCCCGGCAGCACGCACCGAACGACCGACAATGAGCTCGCCACCCTCGACGAGGCCGCCGCTCTCCTCAACGCGTTCTGCGATCTCCTCCCCCACCGAGAAAATGCCGTCGACGGACAAACGATCAGCGCCCGAGCGCACGAGCGCAGCATCCGCGCGGGCGCCGAGCAGCAGCTGCAAGCTTGACAGCACCATCGTCTTACCCGCACCGGTTTCGCCGGTGACGACGATAAGGCCCTCAGCAAAGTCGACGTGGGCAGACTCGATGACGCCGAGATGCGAAATGTCGAGCGACTCGATCACTGGGGACCATCCCTCCACCCGCGCACGGGAAGATTGAACTTGCGAACGAGACGCGCAGAAAACGGCGTATCGTCCACGCGCACGAGCTGCAGCGGCGATGATCCGACGCGCGCACGCACCACTGCTCCGGCAGGGACGGTCATACGTCGCAGGCCGTCACACCACATCTCCGGAGGCGTCCACATGTCATCGAGAACAACGATCTCCACACACGCCGACGGGCCAACGACGAGCGGGCGCGTGAAAAGGCCGTGAGCGGCCAACGGGGCGACGACAATCGCCTCCGTATCGGGCCACACGACCGGGCCCCCCGCAGAAAACGAGTAGGCGGTCGATCCCGTCGGAGTCGACAAAATCATGCCGTCGGCACCGTACGTCGACACTTCCTGCCCGTCGACAACGAGGGCAAAATGAACGGGATGTGCGACATCCGTGTGCATGACGACAGCCTCGTTGAGCGCCCAGTCATCAGCCCGAGACCCGTCAGTGCGTTCCATCGTCACATCCAGCGTCATTCGACGCTCGACGGTAAAGTCACCCTCCGCGATCTTGCGGGCGAGGTCTCCGGTGCCCCTGTCGCCCAGCTCAGTCAAGAAACCCATGTGTCCAGCATTGATGCCGAGGAGAGGCACCCCCAGCGCGCGAGCACTCGACGCAGCGACCAAGAATGTGCCATCGCCACCGATCGAGAGCACCATGTCGATATCGCCACCTGATGCGTCGTCCACGACGTCGATACCGCGATCCTTGAGTGCCTCGGCGAGGCTCACGGCACTCGTCACCGCATTGGGACGGTGACGGTGACGAACCATCAGAACTCGAGTCATCGGGAACCTCCAGCGGGTCCGGCCTCAACCGCACGCCGGATGTAGTCAGTGAGCTGCGTCGGATCGATGGGATCCGGGTAGTCGCGGCGCATGTGCACGAAATACTCGACGTTTCCGGACGGACCCGGCAGAGGCGACGCAGCGATCGCGGCGATATCCAGGCCAAGGTCGATGGCACAGCGCGCAACCGTCTCCACGGTTTCCACGTGATGCTCCGGATTACGGACGACGCCGCCGTGCCCCAGCCGTTCCTTACCGATTTCGAACTGAGGCTTGACCATGAGGAGGAAATCGGCGTGGGGCGCGGCCGCAGCGACGAGCGCAGGAAGAACCAACGTCAGCGAAATGAACGACATATCGCCGACGACAAGCTCAGGGGCGGGAGCGACGGAAGCTGGATCGAGGGTGCGCACGTTCGTCCGATCGTGCACCTCCACGCGCGGGTCGCTCTGCAGCTTCCACGCGAGCTGGCCATAACCGACATCGACGGCAACGACGGACGCTGCGCCACGCCGTAGCAACACATCGGTGAAACCACCCGTCGAAGCGCCTGCATCCAAAGCACGGCGTCCCTCGATCAACGGTGCCTTGTCACCGAGCGCATCGAGTGCTCCTGCAAGCTTGTGTGCACCACGCGATACGTACTGTGGATCATCCGACTCCTCGACGACGATCGCCTGAGCGGGGTCCATCTGGCGCGCGGGCTTGAGCACGATCTGTCCGTCGAGCTTGACGCGCCCGTCCTCGATCATCTGTGCGGCAGCGGAACGGGACTTCGCAAGGCCGCGGCGCACCAGCTCGGAGTCGATTCTGCGTAACTTCATGCGCCGTTCCCCTCGTTGCGTGAGGCCGTCAGTTGCGCGCCGGGGTGGACAGTAGCGGTAGGCGCGTCGGCAGACAGGGCCCGCCGTAGGTCGGCCTCGATCGCTCGGAGCGTCTCTACTTGAAGGGACGCGCCAAGCTGATCGAAACCGACCAGGCGGGCTTCAGTCTGCTCGAGTAATGCCATCAGGCCTGCTCGTCCACATCTGCCGTGCGCTGCAGGAGCTCTTCAAGCTCCTCCTCTCCGGGCAGGAACGCGGGGGTCGAAGCGCTCGGCTCGGGCAGCTTGTCGGCATCCGCGGCGACATCGTAGAAGTCGTCCTCGTCCGGAGCGGCAACGGGCTCGGGCTGGGAGACGACACCAGCGGGATCCTCGTTGTCGACGACCGTGATGTCGGGGCAGGTGACCGGCGAACCAGCGCCATCCGCGTATTCCCACGCGGCAGCAGCAAGTGCTCGGTAGGAGTCGATACTGATCGTGACAGGCTCGGTCAGTTCGACGTCGTCAAGCGTGAGCACGCCGGAGCGGGTGGCCTTGGCAACCTGGGAAACACCGCAGGTCCAGGTGCCATCGCGGTGGTGCTTGGGTGCCGGGTGCGCCTCCAGCAGACCACGCATGTCGATCGCCAGGTAGCTGGGGCGCTGTCCGCGCGGCGCGCGGATGACGTCGCGAGCCTGGTGAACACCGGTGAGGACGTGCAGGGCGGGCACGCCAGCGGCGACAGCACCCATAATGTCGGTCTCGAGGCGGTCACCGACCGCGATCGGGTTCTGCGCGCCGACGAGCTCGCTGGCGCGGCGGTAGATACCCGGCTCGGGCTTGCCGCCAGCGATCGGGCGCTTGCGCGTCGCGTGCTGGATGGCGCGAACCAGAGAGCCGTTACCCAGGGCCTGGCCACGCTCGATCGGCAAGGTTGCGTCCAGGTTGGAGGCGTAGAAAGCGGCACCGCGCTCAATGGCGAAAGCGCCTTCGGACAGGAGCGCCCAGTCGACCTTCTTATCGAGGCCCTGAACGACCGCGACAGGCTCATCGTCGGCGCTGTCCACGAGGACGAAGCCTCGCTCCTCGAGAGCAAGACGCAGGCCGGCACCGCCGATGACGAAGACCTTCGAACCCTCCTCAAGCTCTTCAGCCATGATCGCTGCGATGTCCATCGCGGAGGTCATGACCATGTCAGGGGTCGCCGCGAAGTCCATGGAGTTGAGCTTGTCGGCGACCTGCTGGGGGGTGCGCATCGCGTTGTTGGTGACAAAAGCCGAGGCCATGCCGGCCTCACGCGCCTCAAGCACCGACGCCGCGGCGTACTCGATCGTCTCGTCGCCGGACCACGCCGTGCCGTCAAGGTCGAGCAGCGCGCAGTCGTATTCTTCAGCGAGCGCCGCGCCGGAGCCACGCAGCGGCGAGCGCTTACCATCCACGTCGGCATCAGCGTACAGAGCGATATCGACAATCTCCGTGTCCTCGACCTCTGCGGGCATCGACGCGATGACCTCTGCTGCTTCGTCTTCACGGCCGAGATCGAGCAGGCGCTGTGCCTTGACTTCCATCAGACGGCGACGCAGTTCGTCGTCAGCCGCAGCCGGCAGGGCTGCGAGTGCATCGTCGACGATCACGAGGCCTACCTCGGCCTGGCCGAGATCCGCGCGGGCGCCGGACGAGACGAGGACGAGCTCGACCTGCTCTGCGAGCTCAAGGGTCGAGGGATCGGTCGCGTCGATGATCTCAACGGCCTTTTCCGGATGGCCAAGACCGCGCTCGGCGTCAGCTTCCACAGCTCGCAGCGAAGAATCGCCGCGCATACGACGAACAGCGCGCACCTCGCGCAGGGCCTCCTCGTAGCGGCCCGACGCATAGGCGGTGAGCGCAGCTGCCTCGCGCACCACATCGACACGGCCTGCGCGCGCGACGGCGGCCTGCGCATGCTGGTAGGCAGCCTCGGGGTCAAGATCGATCAGCTGGCCGGCCATCACCAGGTGTCGAGCGACAATGTCACGATTCGGGCCAGACAGCGTCGTCAGAGCGCGCAGAGCATCGCGGTCGAGCTCATCTGCGCTAACGCCTGCGGGAATCGTCGGCTCGTTGCCATTGGGCGAGACGTACTCATCCGTCGACGAGTAGTTCTTGTAACCGCCGTCGTTACGAGGCGCGCCCCCGCGTCCGCGGTCCTGGAAACCACCGCGTCGGTCGTCGCGACGCTGGTAACCCCCACGATCCCCGCGACGATCATCACGCGAACCAAAGTCACGACGATCATTGTCACGACGCTGGAAACCACCACGATCCCCATCACGACGGTCATCGCGGAAACCACCACGACGATCATCACGACGCTGGTAACCGCCGCGCTCGCCACGGTCCTCGAAGTTACCGCGGCGATCATCGCGACGCTGGAAACCACCACGATCCCCATCACGACGGTCATCACGGAAACCACCACGACGATCATCACGACGCTGGAAACCACCACGATCCCCGCGACGATCATCACGCGAACCAAAGTCACGACGATCGTTGTCGC
>CAUSHZ010000020.1:0-31575 GCA_963531605.1 uncultured Actinomyces sp. | reverse complement strand
GCGATCACCTTGACCTGCTTCCAGGAGGCGTCGAGGTTCTGGACGACGGTGCCGTTGGAGGCCTGGAACTGGGAACGGAAGTAGGCGAGCAGGGCGTGGTGGAAGTCCACCCACTTGTCGGGTGCCTTCTGCGCGACGACGAGCGATGCGCTGGCCGCGGGCTTCAGGTAGTCCATATCGACGGTGATGACCGGCTGGAGCTCAATGTTGTAGTGACCTTCGGCGGCCCAGGTGGTGAGGTCCTTGCCCATGTATGCGTCGAGGTCGGCGCACGCGTGGCAGGAGTAGTCGAAGTACTCGGTGAGGGTGGGTAGGTTCGGGTCCGCCTCGGCGACGACGCCGTTTGCGTTGACGATGATCGGGCGTCCGTCAGCGTACGCGCCGAGGACGTCGGAGGCGTTGACGTTGCGGGCGGCGTTGATCTGCGCCTGCTGCTTCCAGATCACGCCGCCGACGGCTGCGACGACCGCTAGGACGATGACTGCGACGGCGGAAATGACGATGATGCGGGTGCGGCGGTCAGCGCGCTCCTGCGCCTGGCGCATCTGGGCGGCTTTCGCGCGCACGGGATCGACGGCCGGCTTCTTCTTCTGAGCCATGGACTCACCTTCCGAAAGTAGTTGAATGTTGTAAGAGTATCGGGCGCAGCATGACCGCGCTCAGTGCGACAGCCCACCTGTGACGATAAACCACGCACCCGCAAGGAACGCCACACAGCCTACCGCGAGGAGGCCTCGCCCCCAGGCAGGACGCACGATCGAGCGCAGCGTTGTGGACACACCGACCCTCAGATCAGCGGTAAACGGCATGAGCCAGGCAGTCATCATCATGACCGCGGCGAGCGCCCACACGACGATCGTGGCTCGCGGGTCGCTCAGCCAGTAGTCCGTGCGATCGACGCCGGTGGCTGCGACGACATCGGCGGGCCACGACCACAGGACGCGCCCCTCCCGCGAGTAGGACACGAAGGCCCAGATCCCGTACGGAACGAGGCCTCCGACGACAAGCCCAAGCGCGGTCGATAGGATCGAGCGCACCAGCAGGATGGGCGACATGGCGATGACGGCGGCTGTGTCGCTGGCCTTCGCGCCTCGCAGGATCCGACGGCGCTCCAGCCACCGCGACATCGCGCCAATCAGGCCGAAAGCGGTGAGCGCGATCCCCACGATCATGGAGCCGGTGAGACCGAAGAGGAAGGGCAGGGAGGCCAGGAGAGCAAGCAGTGCGGCGCCCGAGATCCATGTCCCTTTCGCGGTGGACGAGGACCCGTCCGCCGAAGCGGTGCCCGCCCCCATCGCCGGATTGGGGTTCCACTGGGGACCCGGTGCCATCTGCTGCGGGGCGACGCCCGCCTGCGGATAGGGCTGCCCGCCGTAGCCGGGGGCAAAACCGGGATCATACGCGCCCTGCGGACCCGGGTACTGAGGCTGAGCGTAGGGGGCCATGACCTCGGTGGGATCCGAGTCGTCAACGCGCTGCCAGACGTCGGTGGCGTCATCGTGCCAAGCGACCTCCTCGGGGTCATCGGACCAGTCGCCATACCCCTGGGCTACCGACGCGGTGTCCACGACGTCGGTGTGGTCGTTGGCCGCTGTGAATTCCGAGGCGTCTCGGCGCGGATGCTGCGGATAGGAGACGGCGCGCGCACCGGAGGCATCCGGACGCTGACCCGCGTCCTCCCACTCGGGAGGCGCGGCGATCTCCTGGGGGTCCGAGTTCACCATCTGCGTGCGCATGCCCGTGTCGAGCAGCTGCGCCCAGTTCACAGTCACGTAGTCGAGCTCGCCGGGCGCCCACCCGACGGCGCTCATGAGATCAGCGACAATCAGGGAGGGCGACGGACGATCGTCAGGATCGGGGGCGAGGCCGCCCGCGAGCGCGTCTGCGACCATGGGGTGCAGTCCGGCCAGGTCGGGGTCCCCTTCCAGGACGCGCAGCATCGTGGCGGACACGTCGCCCTTGCCAAACGGCGGGCGCCCGGTGGCGCAGGACAGCAGGGTGGCGCACCACGCCCACCAGTCCGACTCCTTCGTGGCGCCGTGGCCCTGCAGGAGCTCGGGGGCGGTGTACCCGGCCGTGCCCGACACGAGGCCTGTGCTGGTCAGGTGCTGATCGGAGGTCGCCATCGCGATACCGAAGTCGATGAGGACCGGGCCGCGCGGCGAACAGATGATGTTGGAAGGCTTAATGTCGCGGTGGATGATATTGGCGTGATGAACGGCCGCGATCGTGGACGCCAGGTGGTAGGATAGGGCGGCGACGCCGCGCAGAGGAACCGGCCCGGAGACGAGGATTTCCGCGAGCGTGGGGCCCTCCACGTACTCCGAGACAACGAAAGGCTGGGAGGCCTCGGTTTCCGCATCGACGATGTGCGCGACGAAGGGCGAGCGCACGGAGTTCACCGTGCGCGTCTCGCGCTCCAGGCGCTGGCGCGACTCCTCCGAGGCGGCCATCGCCGGGTGCATGGCTTTGAGGGCGACACGCGTGCCACCCCCATCTTCGGCGAGCCAGACCGTTCCCGCGCCGCCCGTACCGAGCCGACGGATCAGCCTGTAGCCGCCCAGTTCCTCGCCTTCTTCCACGCCCTCAGCCTACCTGGCCCCTCCCCCATCTGCGGCCACCCGCGCGGGGCAGCCCCGGCCTCGTCCCCGAATCTGACGGGCAAACACACGCTGCCAATCCACCATGTGGCCCGAACTGTACACCCTCGAGCGAGCGTGCTAACTTCACTCTTAGTCGCGCGCGCGGAACGATCCGCGTTCGCACTCCGTGGGCGAAGACGCTCCGCGGTCACCCCACTACGGATCGTCCGGCACGTGCCTGCCGGTGGGAAGGAAAACTCCATGGCAACCGTTACCTTTGACAAGGCCACCCGCGTCTACCCGGGTTCCGACAAGCCCGCCGTCGACCAGCTCGACCTCGAGATCGAGGACGGCGAATTCCTCGTTCTCGTCGGCCCCTCCGGCTGCGGCAAGTCGACCTCGCTGCGCATGCTCGCCGGCCTGGAGGACGTGAACTCCGGCCGCATCCTCATCGGTGACAAGGACGTCACGGACGTTCCGCCGAAGAACCGCGACATCGCGATGGTCTTCCAGAACTACGCCCTCTACCCCCACATGTCGGTGCGCGAGAACATGGGCTTCGCCCTGAAGATCGCCGGCACCCCCAAGGAAGAGATCAACAAGCGCGTCGAAGAGGCCGCTAAGATCCTCGACCTGGAGCCCTACCTGGACCGCAAGCCCAAGGCTCTGTCCGGCGGCCAGCGTCAGCGTGTCGCCATGGGCCGCGCGATCGTTCGTAAGCCCCAGGTGTTCCTCATGGACGAGCCCCTGTCGAACCTGGACGCGAAGCTGCGTGTGCAGACCCGTACGCAGATCGCCTCCCTGCAGCGTGAGCTCGGCGTCACCACCGTGTACGTCACCCACGACCAGACCGAGGCTCTGACGATGGGCGACCGCATCGCGGTCCTCGCCGGCGGCCTCCTCCAGCAGTGCGGCACCCCGCAGGAGATGTACGAGCGTCCCGCCAACGAGTTCGTCGCTGGCTTCATCGGCTCCCCCGCCATGAACCTGGGCACCTTTACGGTCGAGGGCGAGTGGGCCAAGCTCGGCCCCGCGCGCGTGCGCGTCTCCGAGGCCGCCCGCGCCGCGATGACCGATGAGGACGGCGGAAAGATCAAGATCGGCTTCCGTCCCGAGGGCCTGGATGTCGTCGCCGACGGCTCCGAGGGCTCCATCCCCGTCGAGGTCGACTTCGTCGAAGAGCTCGGCTCGGACGCCTACGTGTACGGCCACCTGGCCGGCGCTGCTGAGGGTGAGACCCTGGGCTCCGGCTCCGAGGGCACCGGCAAGCAGCTGATCGTGCGCGTTCCCCCGCGTACCGCCCCCGCGCGCGGCGGCGTCCTGCACGTGCGCATCCGCGAGGGTCAGCAGCACAACTTCTCCGCTGCAACGGGCGTTCGCCTGCCCGAGTGACGCGTAGCGCTCACGCACAGCGATAATCGGCCCCGGCCTCGTCCACTCGTACCTCCAGGACGAGGCCGGGGTTTCGCTATGCCCGTGTGTGTTCTTGGCCGCGACTAGCGCGGATACCGAGTCGGGGCTATACGCACGGCGTTCAAGATGAGACAATGATTCTCATGGCTATGGACATTACGGCGGCTGCAGTCGACCCCGCCCTTTTGGACCTCCCGTGGGATGTTCCCCTCGAGGAGTGGCCGTCCAACCTACTCGCAGCACTTCCCCGCGGCATTTCCCGCCACATCGTGCGCTTCGTGAACCTGTCCGGTCGCGTGCTCGCGGTCAAGGAGATCGGTCCGACGGTCGCCCATCACGAGTACGACCTCCTGCGAGACCTCTCGCGCCTGGATGCCCCGTCCGTACAGCCGGTCGCCGTCATCACGGGCCGCGAGACCCCCGAGGGCGAGGAACTCAACGCGGTTCTCATCACCGAGCACCTGCAGTTCTCCCTCCCCTACCGCGCGCTGTTTTCCCTGTCGATGCGCGAGGACACCGCGACGCGCCTCATCGACGCGCTAGCGCTTCTCCTCGTGCGCCTGCATCTCCTGGGCTTCTACTGGGGCGACGTCTCCCTGTCGAACACCCTGTTTCGCCGCGACGCGGGCGAGTTCGCCGCCTACCTGGTCGACGCCGAGACCGGCGAGCTGCACCCCAAGCTCACCGACGGCCAGCGCGAGTACGACGTGGACCTGGCGCGCACGAACATTATCGGCGAGCTCATGGACCTGCAGGCCGGCGGCTACTTCCCGCTGGAATCCGACCCCGTCGACGTGGGCGACCGCATCCGCACCCAGTACGACCTGCTGTGGACCGAGGTCACCGCCGAGGAATCCATTCCGAACGATCAGCGCCAATACCTCGTCAGTGAGCGCATCCGTCGCCTCAACGAGCTCGGCTTCGACGTGGCCGAGCTACGCATGGCCTCGGACGACACCGGTGAGCACCTCGTCATTCAGCCCAAGGTGGTCGACGCGGGACACCACAACCGCAAGTTCATGCGCCTGACGGGCATGGATGTCGGCGAGCATCAGGCCCGCCGCCTCCTCGGCGACATCGACGCGTGGCGCGCCACCCACGACATGCAGGACGTTCCCCTGGAGGAGGCCGCCCACGACTGGCTCACCGACGTCTTCGCCCCCATCGTCCGCGCGATTCCCCGCGAGCTGGCGGGCAAACTGGAGCCCGCGCAGCTGTACCACGAGTACCTCGAGCACCGCTGGTACATGGCCCAGCAGGCCGGCCACGACATCCCGCGCGAGGAGGCCCTCGCCTCCTACATCACCAACATCCTGCAGTCGAAGCGCGACGAGGCCGTCCTGCTCGAACCCGCTTCGGAGCGTTCCTCCACGTTCAGCGCGGCATCGCACCCCGACCTATGGTGAAGGGGTACCGATACTCGCCCCTCGCACGCTAGGAGCCATCATGTCTGATTTCCCCCGTATTTACGCCCACCGCGGCGCGTCCTCGCTGGCGCCGGAGAACACGATCGCCGCGTTCGCCAAGGCCATGGAGGTCGGCGCACGGTGGTTCGAGTTCGACGTGGACATCACGGGCGACGGCTCACTGATCGTCATTCACGACGACACCCTGGACCGCACGACGACGGGGTCCGGCTCCTACTACCAGCTCGGGTTCTCTGATATTCGGCGACTGGACGCGGGCCGCTGGTTCTCGGACACGTACCGCTTCGAGCGCATTCCCGAGGCCACCGATGTGCTCGCCTTCGCGCACGCTCAGCAGATGGGCGCGAACCTGGAGATCAAGCCGTGCGCGGGCGGCGACCGCCTGCGCGAGCGTTTGATCGAGTCCCTGACCGTCACTCTCAACGGTGATAAGGTTCCGTCCCGACTCATCGTGTCTTCCTTCGACCACGAGCTCCTCGCGGCCTTCCACGAGGCGTGTCCGACGGTTGCGCTCGGCTGGCTGATTGAGCGCGCCTCGGAGGAGTGGCGTGAGGGCGCGGCTGCCCTGGGCGCCACCGCTATCCACCCGGGCGTTGAGGGTCTCACAGAGTCCGACGTGCGCGCGATGCGCGACGCGGGCTTCGACGTCAACGTGTGGACCGTCAACGACGTCGAGCAGGCCCGTGAGCTGGCTTCGTGGGGTGTCACCGGTATCTTCACGGATCGCCCGCAGGACTTCCCCGCCGAGGCCCTGAAGGCCTGACGCGTGCGGGCGTGGCCTGCGCCCGTACCACTACCTAACTGACGAGGCAGCCGGGGTCGTTCGCGACCCCGGCTGCCTCATACGTATGCGGTGGACGGCTCCTTACGCCTCGCCGGCGCGGCGCGCGAAGCGCTTGGAGACGTGCTTGGCCAGGGACAGCTCGGCGATCGAATCGACGACCATCAGGCCGCCCACGATGCCCGCGAAGCGCATCCAGCCCGAGCGAGGCGAGGAGGCACGCACGGCGGCGACCAGCATACCGGTTCCAACGATGGCCTCGGCGGCGACGGCGGCGTGAATGATCCACGGGCGTTCGACGGCCACGGACTCGTAGGAGTTCCACAGGGGCTTCACGACCGACTGCGGCTGGCCCATCATGATGTCGACGCTGCGGCCGATCGCGTTGGAGATTCCGCGCGCCAGGTGCACGGAAGCCCCCTCGACGTCCTCGAGGTCGGTGGTGCCCAGGAGGAAGCCGGCGACGGAGCCGGGCAGGCCGAGGGCGCGCACGACCTTCCACACGGATTCCTCGCCGGTCGTGGCCACGGACGCCCACAGGGCGTCGGCGTCCGAGCCGGGGACGGCCTCGGCGATCTCCAGGAGATCGAGGCGGTCGCCCACCAGGTCGATGACCTCGCCGGGCAGTTCCGCGGTGCGGTCGTGTCCACCGGGAACGATCGCAGCGTCCATGCCCCAGTTGTGGGAGATGATGTGCTCGAGGTGGTCGTCGGTAACCAGGAAGACCTGGAATTCACCGTCCGTCACGGAGAGAGTCACGAGCGGCAGATCTCCGAAGTTCCAGCCCTCCTTCTCGGCGGGCAGCTCAGCGAGCAGCGCGCGGTGCCCCTCTGCAAGCTCGAGGTCGCCAAGGTCCACTCCCTCAAGGGCTGCCAGGAGGGGCACGGACGAGGCGGGGGTACGACCAATCTCAACAATGCGGGTGGGCGTCGGGTCAACGGCCGCTGCCTCCTCGTCGGAGGGCCACACCTTGCCCAGCGGCGAGTCGCCATCGGGCAGGTGGTCGGCCGTCGCATTACCGATGCGCACCTCGGCGTCGAACAGGATAGCGAGTTCGTCGGCCAGTTCGGCGGGGGTCGGGCCGGGAACCACCTCGGTCGAGCCGGCGGGCACGGTAGCGACGCGCTCCTTATCGACCGCGACGTTCAGGCCCAGCATCTGCGGCGAGGAGGGGAACCACTCGAGCTGGGCGAGGATCGAACGCTCCTTCAGCTCGCCGGCGACCACGCTGGGATCCAGATCGTGGCCGATGATCATGCCTTCAATGCGAGTCCATTCCTGGGCCATGTCGCTACCTTCCTGTCCGTGGTGACATCGTCTCACCACTCTATAGTTCCATTGTGTCGCGTAGGTCGCTACTTCGCTCGCCCGCGCGGTCAGCGATGAGACTTTTGTTGCTCCGTGCCGCCCCATTCGACGACCGTGAAGCCGCTGCGCGTCGGTGACGGCGCGAGGGTCTGCGGTTGGGCAACGGTGTTCGCATCGGCCTCGCGAATCGTCATGAACACCCTGATGAACGTGTCCGGCGTGACGCTCGCCCCGGCCTCGTCCGTGAAGCTGTAGGAGGCGCGCTGCGTATACGCGCTCGCGTCGAAGGAGACGAACGTGTACTCGTTGGCGCGGATGCGCGGCGCCCAGTACGTGATGAAATCAGCGGACTCCCGGTCGCTCAGGCCGAGCAGCGCCAGCTTCTCTTCCAGGAAGGGCACCGCATCCTCGCGCGCGACCACGAATCCCTGCTGCGGCGATTCCTGCCTCACCGGCCCATCCCAGAACAAGTACGGGTATGTGCGCCCGCTCGCGTCGGTCAGCGTCCCATCGGGTGAGGCCATCACCGTCCACGAGGCCTGGGTCCCCCGCTCGGTCGCGCGTTGGCCGTCCGGGGCCGGGTACACGGTGTCGAGACTGCCCTCCACATCGAGCGTCACCGTCAGTTGCTGCTCCTCCTGCGGGTAGACGTACACGACAGGCTTCTCATCCAGAACCTCATGGTTGCCCTTCTTTTCGTGCGTGTCACACGCCGCGAGGAAGGAAAGGGATGCGACGACTAGGCAGCTTGCGATGATCAGGATTTTCTTCATGACGTCTCGGTTTCTCTCGTGTCGCCCGTCGTTGGGCGAAGGCGCGTGGGGCGTCACCCGCGCGGTTACTCCTATGGTACGGGGTTGTCCGCCCGCCTTTCAAGGACGCCCCTGCCGGTCACGCCAGCGCACGGCGCGCGCTACTGGACGGTTCCTCCCCATTCGACGGCAGTGAAGCCGCTGCGCGTCGGGGTGGGCCCGAAGACCTGAGGCGTGACCACCTCGTTCGCGTCCGCGGCACGGATCGTCATAAACACCCGAATAAAGGTGTCGGGCTCAACTGGCGCCCCAGCCTCGTCCGTGTAGCTGTACGTCGCCTGACTCGCGTAGGAGGAGGCGTCGAAGGACACGAACGTGTACTCGTTGGCGCGGATCTGCGGAGCCCAGAACGTTATAAAATCGGCCGCCTCCTTATCGGTCAACCCCAACAACGCCAACTTCTCCTCCAAGAACGGCACCGCATCCGCACGCGCAACAATGAACCCCTGCTGCGGAGCCTCCAGCGTCATCTTCCCATCCCAGAACAACGACGGATACGTCCGCCCACCCTCATCCGTCAGCGTCCCATCAGGCGAAGCCGTCACACTCCACGAAGCCCGAGTGTGCCCATCGGCAACCACCTGTTCATCCGGGGCCGGGTACACCGTACCCAACTCACCCTCCACGTCAAGAAAGACCGTCAGGGACTGCTCACGCTCCGGATACACATACAACACAGGCTTGTAAACAAGTGCGGGGATGCTGCTCGGCGAGGGAGAAGGCGACACGGGGATGCTGCTTGGCGAGGGAGAAGGCGACACGGGATTATGCATATTCTTGCAGGCCGTATCCCCACTCACGCACTCGTTCCGGTCAATCAGGGGAACCAAGCCGAAGAGGATCGCGGCAGTAGCGACCAACGCGCCGACAATGACACAAACGATCGTGATCACTGTTTTCTTCATAGCTCCCGCGCCTCTCCCACAGCCCGCCATCGGACGTTTCTCCCGCGAGAGAACGATCCCGCGCACCCTCATTATAGGCAGCCCTGCCGCCCACTTTCAATGAGGTCACCATGCGAACGCGACGTAGCCACGGCCTCGTCACCCAAGAATGAGACAATGCATTGAGTCACACGCACGACACTGCTATCCTGACGCGTTACGCGGCTCCACGGGCAAAGGGACCGCACCCCTCACATGAAAGCAGCTATCATGCCTTTTCTCAGCATCGCAGCCATCGCCGTCGCTGCAACCGTCTTTTTGCTCCTGTTCCTCTGGGCGAGCTTCGTGTCCGCCTCGCCGGGCGAAGTCAAGGTCATTTCCGGCCCGCGCGGCCAGCGCGTCCTCCACGGTAAAACGGGATGGAAATTCCCGCTCCTCGAGCGCGTGGACACCATGACCGCCTCAATGATCTCCGTTGACGCCCAGACCACGGACTTCGTCCCCACGAACGACTACATCAACGTGCGCGTCGACGCGGCCGTCAAGGTCCGCATCGCGACCGACGATAAGGCGCTGTTCCAGGCCGCGACCCGCAACTTCCTCTACAAGACGACCTCCGAGATCTCCGAGGAGGTGCGCGACACGCTAGAGGGCCACCTGCGCGCCATTATCGGCCAGATGAGGCTCACCGACATCATCACCGACCGCGCCGCCTTCTCCGAGCGCGTCCAGGAGAACGCGAAGCAGGACCTGGAGGAGATGGGCCTCCTGATCGTCGCCTTCAACATCCAGAACGTCACCGATCAGAACGGCGTCATCGACAACCTCGGTATCGACAACACCGAGCAGATCCGCAAGACCGCCGCCATCGCTAAGGCGAACGCGCAGAAGGAGGTCGCGCAGGCGACCGCCATCGCCCAGAAGGAAGCCAACGACGCGCAGGTCGCCTCGCAGCTCGAGATCGCTCAGAAGCAGACGGACCTCGCCAAGCGCCAGGCCGCACTCAAGGTCGAGGCCGACACCGAGAAGGCGAAGGCCGACGCCGCCTACGAGATCCAGTCGCAGATTCAGCGCCGCGACATTGAGCGTGAGACCGCGCAGGCCGACATCGTCAAGCAGGAGCAGCAGGCCGTCATCAAGGAGAAGGAAGTCGTCGTCACCAAGCAGGCCCTGCAGGCCGAGGTGAACGCGAAGGCCGACGCCGAGCGCTACGCCGCCGAGAAGAAGGCCGACGCGGCCCTGTACGCGCGCCAGCGCCAGGCCGAGGCCGAGGCCTTCGAGCGCACCAAGAAGGCCGATGCCGACAAGCAGGCCATGCTCGCCGAGGCGCAGGGTATCGAGGCGCGTGGCCGCGCCGAGGCGGCCGCAATCGGTGCGAAGCTGTCGGCCGAGGCCGAGGGCCTCGAAAAGAAGGCCATTGCTATGACGAAGATGAACCAGGCGGCCGTGCTGGAGATGTACTTCCGCGCGTTGCCCGAGGTGGCGCGCGCCGTGGCCGAGCCCCTATCCAAGGTCGACACCATCACCATGTACGGCGAGGGCAACAACGCCCAGATGGTCGGCGATATTACGAAGTCGATCAGCCAGATCAACGCGGGCCTGGGCGATTCGTTGGGTCTGGACCTGCAGCAGATGTTCACGGCCCTCGTGGGTGCCAAGGTCGTCTCCCCGACGATCTCCGACGCGGTTGCGGAGGGCGTGCGCGACGCCGCCTCCCCGACGACTGCGCAGGAGTGAGGCGCGAGCGCAACGCCGGCAGCCGTCTGTGATGCGAGCGCACGAGGCGCGACAGTCGCAAGGAGCCCCCGTGAGGCGGGCTCGCGACACGGGCTCGTGATACGGGGCGGGATCCTACGGGATCCCGCCCCGCTATGTCCTGACTGTCGTCGCCCACCACACGGTTACACCACTATGCGGGACGCCACTCTTTGTCTACCGGGGCTGGTGCCGGTACAAAACTCTCCCCGCACGCGGCCTTGGCAGGCCCACCCGGTACAAAACTCTCCCAGCACGCCCCAAAACACTGATTTTGGCCCATTTCGCGCCAGCAGGGAGAACTTTGTACCGCTACCGGGGCTGGTGCCGGTACAAAACTCTCCCCGCACGCGGCCTTGGCAGGCCCACCCGGTACAAAACTCTCCCAGCACGCCCCAAAACACTGATTTTGGCCCATTTTGCGCCAGCAGGGAGAACTTTGTACCGTTTCCGCCACCTACGCGACGAGCAGGGCGAAAGAAGTCACGCACCAACACCCCACCTCACCCCAGCAACGCACCCTCCCCCAATTTCGCATGCAATTCGATTGCCTGAACTTTCAATAAAGCCCAGAAACATTGCAATTCCAACGATATAAATTCAAAGTTGAAAATAGTCAAAAGGGAATTGCATGCGGAATTGGGTGTGGGCTCAGCAATGATGTGGATCCTCATCAGCACACCAGGCCCCACAGGTGTAGAGGGCGCCGGAGGGACCAGAGGGCCAAGCTGCGTTGCCCGCGGGCGGTGGCGAAGCCTGGGCGGGCAACACACAGACACCCCGACCGATTGGAGGCCACCGCGAGGCCGGCGGGGCCTGGCCGGACAACGAGTCGACGCGCCGAGCGAAGCTCGCGGCGCGGACAGCCGAAGCGGGCGGGCGGGCCGCCTCCCACCGGCACACACAGCGGCCGGGCCCTCCGGCGCCCGGAACACCAGCGGCGCCACAAGCACCCCCAGAGAGCGGGCGAAGCCACGCACAACGAAGCCGCCCGGCCCCCCACAGGGGGCCGGGCGGCTCACGCATCAGGCCGCTAGGCGGCTCTCAGCGGTTTCAGCGCATCTGGGTGCCGTCGGAGCCCAGACGCTGGCAGGCCTCGACGACGCGGGCGGCCATGCCGGCCTCGGCCGACTTGCCCCACGTACGCGGGTCGTACTGCTTCTTGATGCCGACCTCGCCGTCGATCTTGAGGACGCCGTCGTAGTTGCGCAGCATGTGGTCAACGACCGGGCGGGTGAACGCGTACTGCGTGTCGGTGTCGACGTTCATCTTGATGACGCCGTTGGCGACAGCGGTGGCGATCTCCTCGGCGGTGGAGCCGGAGCCGCCGTGCATGACCAGGTCGAAGGGACGGTGGTCGAGGCCGAAGTGCTCAGCGACCTCCTTCTGGATGGTGCCGAGCAGCTCGGGACGCAGCTTCACGTGGCCGGGCTTGTAGGCGCCGTGCACGTTGCCGAAGGTCAGAGCGGTCAGGTAGCGGCCGTTCTCGCCCAGGCCCAGGGCCTCGACGGTCTTAATGCCATCGGCGGTGGAGGTGTAGAGCTTCTCGTTGATCTCGCCAACGACGCCGTCTTCCTCGCCGCCAACAGCGCCGACCTCGATCTCGAGGATGGTGTTGGCCTTGACGGACATGGCGAGCAGTTCCTTCGCGATCTCCAGGTTCTCGTCGAGCGGGATCGCGGAGCCGTCCCACATGTGGGACTGGAAGGTGGGCAGCTTGCCGTCGGCGACCTGGCCGGCCTCGATCTCGAGGAGGGGGCGGACCCAGGAGTCGATGTTCTGCTTGGCGCAGTGGTCGGTGTGCAGAGCCACGGTGATGCCGTAGTTCTTGGCAACCTCGTAGGCGTAGGCGGCGAGGGCCAGCGAGCCGGTGACGCGGTTCTTGATGGTGGAGCCGGAGCCGTACTCGGCACCGCCGACGGAGATCTGGATGATGCCGTCGGACTCGGCCTCGGCGAAGCCCTGGAGGGCGGCGGTGATGGTCTGGGACGAGGTCACGTTGATCGCGGGGTAGGCGAACTTGCCGTCCCGTGCGCGATTCAGCATCTCTGCATAGACCTCGGGGGTTGCGATAGGCACTTGGAGCCTCCTAATCGAGTGACAGTTTTGTCGAGATCGATTCTCTCACATTTTGCACGAGCGGGGAGGGGAAGGAAGTCCCGTTCGGACAGGGTCTTTTCTTCCCACGGCCGCATGTGGTAGGCGTTTCGCGAGTCCGGGGTATTCGGCGTGTTTCCTCTCGGGTCTGAGCCGCGACGAGGCCTGGGCACTCGTCGCGGGTCGGGTGCCCTGTGCGGTGGCGGGTTCAGGTGCTGGAGGGGGCACTGAGGCGCGACGCGTGTGCCCACATAACGATGGCGGCGGCATGACCGACGTTCATCGAGCGCGTCGACCCCCGTTGGGTGATCGCCACGATGACCTCGCAGGCGGCGAGCATCTCCTCACTCAGCCCGGAGGCCTCCGATCCGAAAACGAGGCAGGCGCGCTCAGGCAGCACCGCCCCTTCGAGCGCGACGGACCCCTCGACATTGTCGACGCCGACGAGCGTCAAGCCCTCACGCGAGCAATGCTCAACGAGTTCGCCCACCTCGGGCTGGTAATCCACCGGAAGGTAGCGGTCGGTGACCATCGCGCCGCGACGGTTCCACCGCTTGCGCCCCACGACGTGCACGCGGCGCGCACCCAGCGCGTTCGCAGTGCGCACGATCGAGCCGATATTGAAGTCGTGATCGAGGTTCTCCACTGCCACCTCGAAGGGCAGCGAGCGGGCGGCGATATCCGCTCGAATCGCGTCCATCGTCCAATACCGGTAGCGATCTTCGACGTTGCGCCGATCCCCCGCCTTCAGGAGTTCCCGGTCGTAATGCTCGCCAACCGGCCAGGCGGCCTCCCCGCCCGGCCACGGACCGACCCCGACCTGCCCGGACTGCGCGGCCCCGGCCTCGTCGTTCCCGCACGCGCCATCACGCGCGATGTCACACCCGTTTTCGAACTCGTTCACGGATCCCACCCTAGCGGCACCGTAGAATGGAGGCATGACTGCCCTGACGCACGAACCCACACCACTGACCGAACTACCTCCAGTTACCGCGTGGCTCTCCGACATGGACGGCGTCCTGGTCAAGGAGAATCGGGCGCTTCCGGGCGCGAACGAGTTCCTTGCCGCTCTGCGCGAGAAGAACATCCCCTTCCTGGTCCTCACCAATAATTCGGTGTTCACGAACCGCGACCTGTCCGCGCGCCTGGCGAACTCCGGCCTGGACATCCCCGAGGGCAACATCTGGACCTCCGCGAACGCGACGGCTGCGTTCCTGCACCAGCAGTCGCCCGGCTCGACCGCCTACGTCATCGGCGAGGCCGGCCTGACCACCGCGATCCACTCCGCGGGATACGTGATGACGGAGATCGACCCCGAGTTCGTGGTGCTCGGCGAGGTGCGTTCCTACGACTTCCACGCGCTGACCCACGCGATCCGCCTCATCGAGGGCGGCGCGAAGTTCATCGCGACCAACCCCGACGTGTCGGGCCCCTCCGACGAGGGCACGCTGCCCGCCTGCGGCGCGATCGCGGCGATGATCACGGCGGCGACCGGTCAGAAGCCCTACTTCGTCGGCAAGCCGAACCCTGTCATGATCCGCGCGGGCCTGAACAAGATCGGCGCGCACTCCGAGAGCGCCGCGATGGTCGGCGACCGCATGGACACGGACGTGCGCGCGGGCGTCGAGGCGGGCCTGCGCACCCACCTGGTCCTGTCGGGTTCCACGGCCCGCGAGGACGTCAACAATTTCCCGTTCCGCCCCTTCGGCATCCACGAGGGCATCGGCGATCTCATCGAGCTCGTCGAGGCAGCCCACTGACCCCCACACCGATCCGGAAGGAACACCCATGACCAACGATTCCCACAAGGCGCGCCTGGCTGCCCTCGTCCAGGAACTCTCCGTCATCCACGAGAAGGTCACCCTGGCGTCGGGGCGCGAGTCCGACTTCTACGTCGACATGCGCCGCTCGACCCTGCACCACGAGGCGGCTCCCCTCATCGGCCACGTCATGCTGGACCTCCTGGAGGAGTCCGGCTTCGCGGTGGGCGAGGACTACGTGGCCGTCGGTGGCCTGACGATGGGCGCGGACCCCGTCGCCACCGCGATGATGCACGCCGCCGCGTCGCGCGGCCTGGACCTGGACGCGTTCGTCGTGCGTAAGGCCGCGAAGGATCACGGCATGAAGCGCCGCATCGAGGGCCCGGACGTCGTGGGCAAGAACGTCGTCGTCCTCGAGGACACGTCCACGACCGGCGGCTCCCCGCTGGAGGCCGCGCTCACGCTGCGCGAGGCCGGCGCGAACGTCGTCGCCGTCGCGGTGATCGTCGACCGCGCGACGGGCGCGAAGGAGCGCATCGAGGCCGAGGGCTTCCCGTACTTCTACGCGCTGGGCCTGGAGGACATCGGCCTGGCCTGATTCTCCTTTCTCTCTGACGAGGCCGGGGCCGGGTTCTGCGCGAACCTGGCCCCGGCCTCGTTTCAGTGCGTGCGCCCTCACATGTGGGGGACGGAGCGCATGGCGCGCGCGGTCACCCAGCGCGGGGCGAGCTTCATGGCACCCATGGCGACCTTGTAGGGGATGGTGGGGGTGACCTGAACGCGGCCCGCACGCACGGCGTCGAGGGCATCTGTGACGACCCGTTCGGGGCTGGCCATAAGCCAGGAGGGGGTCGCACGCATGTCCACGCCCGCGCGCTCGAAGAAGGGGGTGTCGACGGGGCCGGGACATACGACCGTGGCGGTGATGCCCGAGCCCTTGAGCTCGGCGGCGAGGCCCTCGGTAAAGGCGACGACCCAGGCCTTGTGGGCAGAGTATGTGCCCGCACCCGTGCGCGAGGCGACGGACCCAACGTTGAGGATGGCGCCGCGTCCGCGCGAGCGCATAGAGATGCCGGCGTGGTGGGCCAGAGTCATGACGGCGCGGACCATGACGTTCAGGCCGTTGATTTCGTTCTCGAGGCTGTTGTCCAGAAATTCGGTTCCCAGCCCGAATCCGGCGTTGTTGACGAGGAGGTCAACCGGCGCAAGGTCGGTCTTCTCGCGATCTGCGGGGCCTCCCACGTCGAGGCGGGCGGCGACGCGCGCACAGCCGGAGTCGGTGGACAGGTCCGCGGCGATCACCTCAGCGCGCACTCCTGCGACGTTCGCGAGCGAGTCCGCGAGCGCGCGCAGGGCGTCTTCGCTGCGCGCGACGAGCACCAGGTCGTGGCCCGCGGCGGCCAGCTGCCAACAGAATTCTTCACCAATGCCGGAGGTCGCTCCGGTGACCAGCGCTGTTCCCATGGGGGAAGTCTAGCGCCGCATGGTGCGCGCAGCACGAAGCCGGGGCGGGAACGCGTGTGCGTCCCGCCCCAGCTTGGCACGTCATCGGGTCCGGATCAGGTATCCGGCTCCGCCTCCGGCGAGGGCCGCCGGGATGACGAGGAGGACCAGCCAGTAGGGGCTCCATCCGCCTGTGCGGCTGCTCTCGGTGGCCGCGGCGATCGGCATGGCACCCGCCGCGTTGGCCGTCCCATTCTCGGGGGCGGCCACGCTACCACTCTGCGCCGCCTCGCCGCTGGGCGCTCCACTCTGGGGAGCGGCCGAGGGGCTCGCGGACGGGGTGGCCGCGGGTGCTGCCTTCGGGGCGGTCACGGGTGCCGAGCTGGCCGCGCCGCTCGTCCCGCTTGTCGCTCCGTTGCTGCGAGCAGCCGGAGCGCCGCTCGCGCTCCCACCGGTCGCCGCGGGTGCGGTGCGAGTCGCTCCGGACGAGGCCGGGGTGCCTGCGTTGGTCGCGGGTGCTGCGGGCACTCGAACCGGGCCGCCACTGGGCGCGGGAGCCGGGAAGGGGCGCGGCATGGGTGCCGGGTCCGTGCTCGGAGCCGGGGCGGGTGCGGGATCAGAACTCGGCGCAGGCGCGGGATCCGTAGTCGGAGCAGGCGAGGGAGCTGGATCCGCAGTGGGCGCGGGCGCCGGAGCCGGATCCGCAGTAGGCGCGGGGAAGGGCGTCGGCATCGGCGCAGGGTCCTCGCTCGGCGCAGGAGCCGGAGCCGGATCCGTCGTCGGTGCGGGGGCGGGCTCAGTCGTGGGCGCGGGCGCAGGCGTCGGGTCCGGGGTGGGGACCGGCTCCGGCACCGGGGACGGGCCGGGCGACGGCGTCGGCACGGGCTCTTCCTCAACCGGCGCGGGCTGCTCATTGTGACGCCCGGATCGGACGATCACGGTGAAGGACTGGGGCTCGACGAGGCTGCGCTCGCCGCTGCGCGCGCCCACCTCGATGCGGTAGGTACCGGGTGCACTGAAGACCCAGTTACCGTGCATGTGCGTCGCTTCGGTCGTGTGGACGACGCCGTCGCCCTTGGTCGAGTCGAAGTGGACCTTCGCGCCCGCGCCGAAGGTGCCGCCCTGGAAGAATGCGACGCGCGCACCTTCGGGGGCCTGCGCGAGGTGCAGGGTCAGGTCGGCGCCATCGGGCAGTGCCGCGTAATCGATGCCCTCGGTGGACAGGCCGGGCCACACGATGTCGCTGTTTTGCGTTTCCGGCAGCACGTAGGTGGCGGTGCCCACCGGCCCAAGCACGTCGTAGCTCGGGTCAGACAGGGACGCCGGGCGTACGAAGCGCGCGTTGGGTGCGACTGTGAGGGTCGTGGAGCCGACGGTGCGCAGCACGGAGGTGCGTGCGTTGGTCAGGGAGTCGTCCTTGACGGCCAGGCCGTAGGTGAGGCCGCCCTCGCCCCTGGCCTGGGTGAGGCGCACATCCAGGTGTCCGCGCGCGATCTCGACGGGGTCGCTCAGCAGGGACGAGGCCGGGGCCGGGGTTGCGTCGTTTCCGCCGTTATCGGGGGCGGGGGCAGGCATCGGATTCGGTGCGGGCTCCGGCTCTTCGGGGGCGGCGACACCGTCGCGCATCTTGAGCATGGCGGTGAGGCCGACGTGAGAGCCGACGGTGACGTCGGAGGCGTCAGCGACGGTCATGACCGCGTCGGAGAGGGGGTGGGGGCGCAGCGTGACCCGCATGTACATGGGGTCGGACTGGCACACGCCGAGGTCCTGCGTCTTCGTATCCATTCCGCCCGCGCCCAGCGTGCCCTCCATGGAGCACCAGGGGCTGAAATCCCACTTGGATTCGAAGAACTCAATCTTGTAGGTGGCGCGCAGGTTCGGGTCGTTGGCGCGCACCGTGGCGGTGTACTGATCGGTCGAGCCGGGGACGAGGTCGTAGGAGACCTCGACGCGGCGCGAGGAGACCGGCAGGCGGTCGGGGTTCCACACGGGCGCGGGGTCCGGGTTGGAGGGGCCGAGGATCGTATCGGTTCCGCCGACGGTGACGGGCTCGGTGTCCTTCTGGGAGTACTGAACGGTCTGGGAGATCCAGCGTACCGAGGCGGAGTCGCCGGGGATGTAGATCGCCTGGACGGCAGCGGCATCGGCACCAAGCAGCTCGGAGACGCTTCCGCGGCCGCCTTCGACGCCGACCTCGGTCAGGAAGTAGCCGTTGACGGTGATCCACGCGCGCCCGCTATCGGTGGCGACGCCCGTGTCGAGCGTGATGTCGGTCAGGTGGTTGTCGCCGGGGTGCTCACGCTCGGTGTGGTGGGACAGGGTGAGTGTCGGGGTAGCTGCGTTGCCATCGGCACGCTCCGCACGCGCCGCGTTGTATGCGGATTCGATGTCCTTGATGGTGCCCTCGGTGGGGTCCGCACCGCCAACCTGCCAGACCAGAGGGGTGATCGGCGAGGAGTAGATAGCGGTGCCGTCGGCGCTGCGAGCGGTCATCTTGTAGTTCGCGACGTAGCGGCCCGGCTGCGTGAAGGTCGTGTACAGGTGCGTGTGGCGCGGGTTGTAGACGCTTCGGTACGCGGTGTCATGGCTGGAGAGGAAGCGGTTGACGCTGTCACCGTTGTCGATGAACATCTCCATGCGGCCCGGGCCGTCGACACTGATGAGGTCGAGCGTGTAGGTCTCACCCTCGAACTTGTCGGTGTCTCCGATTTCGCCGGCACCGAGACCCGCCCAGATGGGCGTGTTGCCGGGGCCGGGGTTCTGGGGTGCGGCGTTGAGAACGGTGCCTTCGGCGCCCAAGAAGGCCAGGTCGGGACGCTTCGCCGGGATGACGAGCTGCGACTTCGCCTCGTCTTTCTCGCCCGTGCCGGTCCAGGCCTTGGGGATCCACAGAGCGGTTTTCTCCATCGGCATGTTGATGGTGTTCAGGGAGAAGCTGTTGGTGTCGTCATGCCAGACGGGGATGGGTGCATCAACGTGCTGTCCGGTAACGATCCATTCCTTGTCCTGGTCGGGACCGGCCCACGCGGCGGCGGGGGTCAGCGCCAGGAAGAGGGCGAGCGCAGCTGTGCTGATGCGTCGCAGGTGTGACATTCGAGTGCCTTTTCTAGCTATGTTGCAGGTGAGAATCATTATCACTCTAAATAAGCGCTCACACAACTCACACCGGCCAAGCATGTTTTACGCGCGTTTCACGCAGCCACTACCCTCCCCCGCCGATAGGCTCGACTCCATGAGATTTGCGACCTGGAACGTCAACTCCATCCGCACGCGCGTCGACCGCGTCATTGCTTTCCTTGAGCGCTCGGGCACGGACGTACTGGCCATGCAGGAAATCAAGTGCCGCCCCGACCAATTCCCCACGGAGGCCTTTGAGGAGGCCGGTTACCACGTCGCCATCCACGGTCTCAACCAGTGGAACGGCGTCGCCGTCGCCTCGCGCCTGCCGATCCTGGACGTTCAGGACCACTTCCCCACCCAGCCCGCCTTTGGCGAACCGCCCGTCGTCGAAGCCCGCGCGCTCGGCGTCACCATCGACACGACCGGTGCCCTCCCCTCTGAGGATGGGCAGGCCTCGTCGATGACGATCTGGAGCCTGTACGTGCCCAACGGCCGAGAGCTCACGCACGCGCACTACGCCTACAAGCTGGAGTGGCTCGCGAACCTCGCCGAGCAGGGCCAAGGCTGGCTGGCCGACCCGGACACCCTCATCGCCCTCGTCGGAGACTGGAACGTCGCGCCCCTGGACGAAGACGTGTGGGACATGAGCGCCTTCGAGGGGGCCACGCACGTATCGGCCCCCGAACGCGAGGCCTTCGCCGCGTTCGCCGCGGACGGGTGGGTCGAGGTCACGCGAGATCGCGTCACGAACTACACCTACTGGGACTATCAGAAGCTGCGCTTCCCCAAGAACGAGGGCATGCGCATCGACTTCGCCTACTGCTCGCCGGCGCTCGCTGCGCGTGTGAGCGGCGCGCAGATCGACCGCGACGAGCGCAAGGGCAAGGGCGCATCCGACCACGTGCCCGTCATCGTCGACGTCGACTGAGAGGTCAACGAGGCCGGAAGTGGGCCGCCGACACAGGTCGAGGCCTGGGCACGCGCCCAGGCCTCGTTCCTTATCGATTACGTATGCTCGCGCGCAAGGCGCAGCAACTCAGCATTCAGTGTCGACCAGTTGTCGTGATGCCACTGCCCGAAAGGCTCCGCTCCGACGAAGGCGGCGCTGGCGCGAAGGTCACGGTCCGCCCACACGAAGGAACCGGACTGCCCGAAGTGCCCGATCGTGCGTGCGGAGGCGTCGGGCGCGGTCCAGTGCGGCGACTTCTCGCCGCGAATCTCGAGGCCGAGGCCCCACGGACAGGGATTGAAACGCCCGTAGCCCGGCACGACGCCAGCGAGCGCAGGGAACTGCGACAGTGCGGCGAGCGCAGCCAAGGGGCCGTTCACCAGGGTTGGGCGCGCGAGCTCGGCACCGAAGAGGCTGACGTCAGACGCACTAGCAATCCCCGCGTGGGCGGGGCTGCCCGGAATATCCGCACTCGCCATCCCCAGCGGCTCAAAAATCGTCTCGCGCACCCACTGGGAAACGCCGACGCCGGTTGCAGCCTCAATGACCTCTCCGAGGACATCGAACCCCTCGTTCGAGTAGATCCGGCGCTTCTCGGGAGCCGCGACGGGTCGGCGCCCCTCGAACGGCAGGCCCGATGCATGGGCCAGCAGGTGACGGACCGTCGCCCCCTCGGGCCCCGCCGGATCGTCGAGGGTCATCAGGCCTCGCTCGATCGCGACTAACACCGACCACGCAACGATCGGCTTGGTCACCGAGGCGAGCGGGAAGACACGATCGACATCGCCATGCGAATAGACGACGTCGCCCTCGACACGAAGGACGAGGGCGACATCGAAGGACGGCAGTGGGCCGATCACGCGGTGGCCTCCGGAGCCACACCTGCCTCGGCGGCTGCGGTGGTCTTTTCGCTGATCTTACGCAGCGTGCGAGCGTACACTTCCGCAACCTCCTCGGGGACCGAGGCCCCGAGCTGCAACACGTAGTGCGCAGGCAGACGCAGGAGCTGCACACACACAGCGAGGAAGTCCGCGACGAACTCACGAGCGTCGATCGGCTCGTCGTTGTAGCGAGCCGAGACGACAGAGCCGTACCAGTAGCGAATGAGGATCCTCGCGAGCGTGCGAGGAGTCGTGCCGATCTCGGCACCTTCCTCATCCACGAAGGCCTGGATCATCGCAGTGAGGGCTTCCTCCATCTGCTGGGTGCGGTACTTGTAGTGCGCGTGTGCAGGGTGCGTCTCAGAGGAGGACTCGGCCCACAGGACACAGTCCAGTGCGATGGCCGCGTCGGCACCGGGCTTCATGGCGAAGCGCATCTCCCCGACCGCCCAGTCAACAAACGATCCTGCGGTGATACCGCCCTCGTCGAACCCGCCTTCTGCCTCTTCGTTAATGGAAACGTCAAAGAGCGCGTTCATCTCCTCGTGACGCTGGATCGCGCTACGCAGGATGGCTTCCTTCGAGGGGAAGTGATAGACCACCGCGGGGTGCGAAATGCCGACTCGGCGGCCAAGGTCACGCAGGGAAAAGCCGTTATAGCCTCGCTCTGCAATCAGAACCATCGCTGCCGAGAGGATGGATTCACGCGTCGCCTGCCCTACGGAGTAGGCGCCACGGGCCTTCCTCTGGGTTGTCATATCATCTCCTGCTGTTGCAGACACCACATACCGAGTGCCCGAAATACACACTGGTAGTCAGTGTACCGCGCAATCTCAGGGTTTATCAACATTCATGACAAGCCCGTCGAAGGAATCGTTGATGTCAACTGTCACATTCTGACCATCTTGAACGTCTCCACTGAGCAGCAGCTTGGCCAGTCGATCGCCAATCTCGCGCTGAATCAAGCGGCGCAGCGGGCGCGCTCCGAAGGCCGGATCATAGCCAACTCGAGCGAGCCATCCACGGGCCGGGTCGGTAACTGTCAAACCGATGCGACGCTCGCGCAGACGAGACTCCAGCGACGCGACGAGCAAATCGACGATCTCGCCCAGATTTTCGCGGGTAAGAGCGTCAAACATGACAGTCTCATCCAACCTATTGAGGAATTCAGGCCGGAAACTCGCCCGCACGACAGACATCACGGCATCCTTCTTACCCTCTGCTGTCAAATCGGGATCCGACAGGAACTGGGATCCCAGATTCGACGTGAGGATCAGGATCGTGTTCCGGAAGTCAACCGTGCGCCCCTGCCCGTCGGTGAGACGCCCGTCATCGAGAACCTGGAGAAGAATGTCGAAAATCTCAGGGTCAGCTTTCTCCACTTCGTCCAGGAGGACCACGGAATACGGCCGACGACGCACAGCCTCGGTCAGCTGTCCACCCTGCTCGTAGCCCACGTACCCCGGAGGGGCACCCACCAAGCGGGCGACCGAGTGCTTCTCGGAGTACTCGGACATGTCGATACGCACCATCGCACGCTCGTCGTCGAAGAGGAACTCCGCGAGTGACTTGGCCAGCTCCGTCTTACCCACGCCCGTCGGGCCAAGGAAAAGGAACGAACCGGTCGGACGGTTCGGGTCGGACAGGCCCGCGCGAGAGCGTCGGACCGCGTCGGACACCGCACGCACGGCATCTTTCTGACCGATCAGGCGCTTTCCAAGCTCATCCTCCATGTGCAGGAGCTTGTCGGTCTCCGTTTGCAGGAGCTTACCCGTCGGAATTCCGGTCCACGCCTCGATCACCTCGGCGATCTCTGCGGGGCCGACCTTCTCGGCGATCATCGGCTCGTCGTCGCTGCGAGCATCCTGCTGCTCCGCCTGCGCTTCCGCCTCGGCGATCTGACGCTCGACGGCCGGGATTTCACCGTTCTGCAGGCGACCGGCCTCCTCCCAGCGCCCCTCGCGCACGGCCAGCTCAAGCTGGGTGCGAAGCGAGTCAAGCTGGACGCGCAGGTCACCAACGCGGTTATGACCGGCCTTCTCGGCCTCCCAGCGAGCCGTCAGAGCGCGCAGGCTCTCCTCGCGGTCAGCGAGGTCGGCGCGCAGCTTGCTCAGCCGCTCCTGGGTCGCCTCATCCAGACCCTCCGGGTCGGACTCGGTCAGGTAGGACTCCTCCATGCGGAGACGGTCCACGCTGCGACGCAGCTCGTCGATCTCAACCGGCGAGGAGTCCAGCTCCATGCGCAGGCGCGAGGCGGCCTCGTCGATCAGGTCGATCGCCTTGTCGGGCAGCTGGCGCCCCGTGATGTAGCGGTTCGACAGGGTCGCCGCGGCGACGAGAGCACCGTCGGAGATGGTCACCTTGTGGTGGGCCTCGTACTTCGGCGCGATACCGCGCAGGATCGCGACTGTGTCCTCGACAGAGGGCTCGCCGACGAACACCTGCTGGAAGCGGCGCTCAAGCGCCGGATCCTTTTCGATGTTCTCGCGGTACTCGTCAAGGGTCGTCGCACCGACCATGCGCAGCTCGCCACGGGCGAGCATGGGCTTGAGCATGTTGCCCGCGTCCATCGCGCCCTCGGAGCCGCCGCCCGCACCGACGACGGTGTGCAGCTCGTCGATGAAGGTGATGATCTGCCCATCCGAGCGAGAAATCTCGGACAGAACCGCCTTCAGACGTTCCTCGAATTCGCCGCGGTACTTCGCGCCGGCGACCATCGACGCCACGTCGAGGGAGACGAGGCGCTTGTCGCGCAGGGACTCCGGAACGTCGCCCGCGACGATGCGCTGGGCGAGGCCTTCGACGACGGCCGTCTTGCCGACGCCGGGCTCGCCGATCAGAACCGGGTTGTTCTTGGTACGGCGGGACAGGACCTGCACAACGCGGCGAATCTCGTTGTCGCGGCCGATGACCGGATCGAGCTTGCCTTCACGCGCAACCTCCGTCAGGTCGCGCCCATACTTGGACAGGGCCTCGAAGGATCCCTCGGGATCTGCCGAGGTGATCGGATCGGGGCGCAGCTGGGACAGCGCCTGCGTGAGCGCATCGGCCTCGACGCCACCCTGGCTGAGAATGCGACCCGCCTCGGTCTGCGACGCGGCCAGCGCGATCAGCAGGTGCTCGGTCGAGATGTACTGGTCACCGCCAGCCTCGGCGCGCTCGCCGGCGTCGCGAACGACCGCGAGCAGAGCGTTCGAGGGCTGGGCGCTACCGGCGGATGCGCCCTGCGCACTCGGGAGCGCCACGAGGGCATTGCGGGTGCGCGCGCCAATCGCGCGCACGTCGGCCCCAACGGCCTCGAGCAGGGAGAGCGCGATGCCTTCGCGCTGTTCGATCAGTGCTTCAAGCAGGTGGATGGGCTCCACCTGCGGGTTACCGGCTGCAGCGGCAGCCTGGAGCGCAGAGGAGACGGCCTCCTGCGCCTTTGTCGTCATTTCACGTGCCATGAAATCACTCCTCCAAATGGTTTGTCTGGTGGCGTCGAGTCACTCAACGCCTTCTGACAGACACAACGAAGCCAAAGTTGAGTCTATTCCACTCAACTTGAATTTTGAGGAGGATGTGAGTCAGTTCTCGGGCAGCCAAGCAGGACCATCAAACCCACGCTGATGCCCACCGGCAGGACCAGGCCCTTCATCATCGTCGAGGCCATAACGCTCCTCGAGCGCACGGAAAAGCTGAAGGGTCGTCGCCAGCGCACACATCACCTGCTGCACAAGCTGCGCATCCGTCGCGCCGTACTCGTAATCAGCATTCACCTCGGCGACAACGCGGTCACCCTCGTCCTGATCGGCGACATACGCCTTCGGCCACAGGAATTCACCGTGCCACGCCTGCAGGAAGTCGCGCAGATCCTCACCAAACTCGACGGGAACAAGGCTCTTCATGAAGGCAACGATCGACAACACCTCGCGCGAATCACCGAGGAAGCGGAAGCAGAACAGATGCCCCTCCCAGAAACCGCAGAGGTCCCCATCGCTATCGATACGCCAAGTCCAGCCCTCAGAGTCGAAAAGGAGCCCTAGGCGCTCCTGCGTGATGGGGCGAACCATATCGAAACGATTGGCTTCAAACTCCGAATTACCCGTGACAATTCCTTTCGGAGGTGCTGCGTTGCTACCTCCCCATTGTTCCATATCAGAGGCGTTATCGTCCGGCAGTTCGCGGCGGCGAGGCGTCTCCTCGCCGCCGGTTCCCCCGTCGGCATCCGCCCGCCATAGCCAGCCCATGATGTACCCCTAGTCGTGCCGATGATTGGTGACGCGCCACGGCGTCGCTACCGATGGGGCGAGAGCGCGCCGATCGCCCCTGACAGCGGTCTGCACATGCATACCCATTGGCGCCTCCTCAGCTCACCTCATCGTGTTACCAGCACGTGTCTTGATGCCTTCACAGTAGCGCAGAAACCGCGAAAAACCAACGCCCCCAACAGGTTCAGGCCCTCTGAGGTGGGGCGCGACGAGACAGCGCGTCACCATCGTCGCAGCTCACCCGGGGGAGCTCGCACCACTTCTTGACAAATGTATTGTTACTCACATTTTGATATAGCTCTTGCGAGCGGCGCTTATTTCTATTAAATAGGAAAACTTCACTCGCTTTCGTGCATACTCCCCTGCGCACTCCCATTGGGCTCGGCGCTCGGTGCGGCGACCGGATCCGCCGTGACCAACGAGGCCTGCTCGACTCCTGCGGGCACGTCCGATCGAACGCTGGGAACGGGCACGAAGGACGGCATCGGCCTCTTCCTGGCGCTCTTCGCAACCAGCCAGCGCAGCGCCCACTCCGCGGGACCGCGCGACGATCCCAATGCCTCGGCAATGACACAGCCGAGGCCGATGAGCGCCCATACCCCCGCAGCGATCAGCCCAGACACCGCCACACCCAGCGAACGCACGCCACACGCGCCGAGCACGCTGAAGATGAGAATGAAGAGCACCGTCTGGGACAGGTAGGCGGTCATCGAGCGTCGACCGATCGCGCTGAGGAACGCGCACGCAGTACCCAGATTCTCTCGCGGACCGCCACCCACGAGAGCCAGAAGCGCCAGCCAGCCGCACGCACCGGCGACACCGGACGCATGGAAGAGCGGGTAGGACCAGGCGGCCGAGCCGGCAAACGCCCAATCCACCTGCATGAGCGCAAAAGGCAACCCTCCGAGCACCCCGATCCCCAGGCCGCAGGCCGCGATGCCGGACAGCAACGCACCGCGCCCACGCGGGTCCTGAAGGAGGCCCCAGCGCGCCACGCCCACGCCCACGCCAATCATGACGCACGGAACCACGAGGGACATCAGAACCGTTGCGATGGTTGCTCCCAACCAGTTCCCCAGGGATGTCAACGGGTAGAACATCGTCAGCGCGAACGGGCCGTGATATTCGAGCACCATGGGCGTGTCACCCATCGAAAACCCCATCCCCCACAAGCCGAAGAGGCTGAGCACCGCAACGAGGGAGCCCACCAGGACGCGAGGCCACGCGCGCTTCATGACGATAACTTCGGCGAAGATCACCGCGACGAGGCCGTAGGTTCCGATGATGTCGCCGGAGAAGAACAGGGCATGCACGGCACCGAATACCAGCATCCACAGGCCGCGGCGACGGATCAGGCGCGCGGCCACGCGGCGAACGTGACGCTCAATGTTCTCCTCGGCAATCTGTCGCTGGACAGGATGCCAGCCGGCGACCTCCTCGGCGGGGACGTTCTGCTCGATGGCCTTGCGCTCGCGCTCCATCGCGCGCGACGCCATGATCGCCATGCCGAAGCCGAAGAGAATTGAAAACAGCGGGTAGGCTCGACGATCGACAAACAGAGTCCGCGCCAGATACCACCACTGGTCGGCGCCATTCATCGCCTCGAGCGCAGCATGCCCTGCCTGGGGTGTCTCCGGGAAGTAGGCAATCCAGAAGGGCACATTCGCCAGCGCAATGAGCGCAAGCATGAAGCCGCGCGCCACATCGGGTGCCGGATATCGAAGCTGTCGCTCTCCCGTGAAAGACAGGGTGTGCATGGCGTCCTTACTCGTCGGGGTATCAGTGTGACAAAGGGGCGAGGCCGGAGAGTGTTTCCGGGCCTCGCCCCTGATTGCGTCGCGCGGGTCAGTACATCGCTGACATCATGGCCTGCTGCTGAAGCTCTTTGCGCTTGCTGCCGGCTCGAACGACGAGGACGATACCCACGATGAGCAGAACGACGCCGGTCACGCCAACCACGGTGCTCCACAGGAATGCGTAGCCGGTCGTGTTCGTAAAATCATTGGGGCTTACGCTCATGCCGGACATGCTTGCCTTCTGATCGACGCCTTCGCAGCGGACCGTGTAGGTGCCTTTGTTCAGGCCATCGATGAAGTAGATCGACTTGTCGCTCTGGAACGGGGACATGTCGTACGTGTTGTTGCCCGAGTCAATCATCTTGCACGTAGTCGCCTCGCCGCCCGAGATCATGACCATGTAGCTGCCGACTCCGCCGACCTCGACGGTGCCGCCATTCGAGAAGGAGGCACCTTGAGCCAGAGCGCCAGTCATATCCGTGAGGCCCTGGAACCACAGGACGAAGAAAAGGATGGGAGCGGCGACAAAAGACGCGAGGACGCCGAGGACGATGAGGATGGTGCCGGGGGCTTTGCTGGGACCCTTCACGATGGGCATCGCGACCGGACCACCGTAGCCTCCTCCCTGGAAGTTCTGAGGCCCTCCCTGCATCGGCATACCCTGCATCGGAGCGCCCGCTCCGTTCTCACCGTACTGGGGCCAGGGTGTGCCCTGATCGCCGGGAACACCGTAGGGGGAATTCGACATGTGCGTGCCTTCCTGAAGGAAATTTTACTTAAGCATAACAATGCGACACACGGACTGGACAGCGCGCCGACGCAATTGGAACGCTCAGATACCCCTCGATCGTACGCTGTTTCCTCCCGTGGGGGAAAACGCCAGAGGGAACCGCAAAGGGGACGAGGCACGGGATAGTTCCCCAGCCTCGTCCCCTTTCACGGAGCTTGAGTCAGCGCACGGCGCGCAGCATGGCTTCCTGCGTGATGCGGCGGCGCTTGCCGTTCACCTGCACCAGGAGGACGATGCCGACGATCAGGACGATCAGGCCGGCGACACCAACGACAGTTCCCCACACGAAGGGCATGACGAAGACCTTTGTCACAGCCTCAGGCGACGCGTTGAATGCGGTAATGTTCGCGCTGCTGGCGATGCGTTCACACCGCAGCTTGTACTGGCCTGCAGGAATACCTGATGCAGTGTAGACGCCCTTTTTATCCTTATAGGGGGTGAGTTGGTACAGCTTGCCACCCGCATCCATGAGGACGCATGCGGGGTCAGCGCCGTCGGTGGTAACCGTAAAATTGCCATCCGCAGTCACGGTCACAATGCTGTCGTTGGCCGTCGTACCGCCCTTGACCGCGTTACCATCAGTGCCGGCCACACCGACAAAAATCGTGGCGACGAAGACGATCGGTGCGATGGCGACCATGAGCACCACGCCGAGAACGAGCGTTGTAATGGCGCCGCCTCGACCGGGCATCTTCGGCATGACCACCGGAGCGGGAGCACCGTAGCCCTGCGGAGCTGCGGCACCCGGGTAGGAAGTACCGTTCGTGGGCACCGCGCCCGGCTGGCCCGCGGGACCGTAGGAGGGGTTCGACATGTCTGTGCCTTTCTGATGAGAATTCTGCTCGACCGGGAGTGAGGCGTGCAGATTGATGAGAACGTGCCAACATAGCACATCAATGTCCCCCGCTTGGGATCGGCGGGGGAAAATTCCGAGTTCTGGTCGTGTGTCAGCTCAGCGACACTCCGCTCAGACGCTCCTCGCGCAGCTCGGCGACACCCGGCACATCGAGCGGCTCCAGCGTCGCGCCCGTGGCGCGCTCAAGCAGCAAGTCCGCCAGCTCGGGGTTGCGGGCAAGAGCGGGGCCGTGCATGTAGGTGGCGATGACGGAGCCCTGAACGGCACCGTCGTAGCGCACCTCGGGCGCTTCTTCCCCCTGGGGCGTGCCGTTTCCAACACCGGAGATGACGCGTCCCAGCGGGGAGGCGTCGGGGCCGAGGACGGTGCCGCCCCCGTGGTTTTCGAAGCCGGTGAGGGTCTGTGTCAGGCCGTCGAGGACGGGCTCACAGACGAGCTCGCCGATCGCTCGGTGCCCCTGGGGGCGCGTCGTAATGTCGAGGACACCCATGCCGGGAACGCGCACACCGCGCGCGTCCTCGTACCAGTGGCCAAGAACCTGCAGCGAGGCGCAGATCGCGAGGAGCGGGCGACCCGCGTCGAGGGCTCGGGCGAGACCGGAGGTGCCACGGAACTTGTCGGCCGCGAGCGCCTGGGCGGTGTCCTCGCCGCCGCCGAGCGTGTAGATGTCCAGGCTGTCCGGAATCTCCTCGGTCAAGCCGACATGAACGACCTCGGCGTCGATACCGCGCCTGCGGGCACGCTCGGCGAGGATCAGAGCATTACCGCTGTCGCCGTAGGTACCCAGGACCTCGGGCATGAGGACGCCGATTCGCAGCGTGGAGGCGCTCATCGCGTGCCTTCCTTTCGATCGAGCAGGACCTTGAAGTCGCGCATAGCCGTGTAGTTGAGGAGCATCTCGACGCGACCGGGCTCGCACGCGGCCAGGGCGTCCATGGGCAGCGGAACGAGGTCACAGTGGACGCCCGCATATTCGAGGCGCACGGCCAGGTCGGCGCCACGCTCACCGCAGGCGACGACGCGGCGGCCGGGCTGTTTGACGGCGGAAAAGTCGACGTCCCACAGCCAGGAGAGGTCCTGACCGTCGGGCACCTGGCCGTTGACGCCGATGACAACCTGATCGATGCGCGGGTCGATCATCGTCATGGCTTCCTGCCATCCGGCGGGGTTCTTGGCGAGCATGAGGCGCGCGCTGCGTCCGTTGACGTCGTGGACGGAGTAGCGTCCCGCGACCTCGGTGACGCTGCTGACGGCCGCGGCGGCAGCCGCAGGGTCGATGCCCATCGCGACGGCGGCGGCGACGGCCTGTGCAGCATTGCCGAGGTTGGCGCGCCCGGGAAGCTTCAGCTCGAGGGGGACGCTGACGCCGTCCGGTCCGCGTAGCGTCGCGCGCGGACCCTCGGGGGCCAGCTCGATGTCCTCGAGCCACCACTGAGGCTGCGGACGGGCGCTGAGCTCAGGCAGAGCCTCGCCGTCGAAAACGGGGATCAGGTGCCAGTCCTCGCCGGAGCGGACGACGCGGCCGCCGCGCGGGTACGCCGCGGAGTCCCCTCCCCAACCGGCACCCGCAGCCACCCACACGACGTTCGGGTTGTCGGCGGCGGCCGAGACGATGAGGGGGTCGTCGCAGTTCGCGACAACGATGGCATCCGAATGGGTCGAAGCGCCGTCACGCAGGCGACGCTCGACGGAGCCGATTTCACCGACGCGATCGAGCTGATCGCGCGAGAGATTCAGGTACACGAAGACCGCTGGATTGACGTCGGCGGCGACGGCAGGCACGTGCATCTCGTCGACCTCGAGGGCGGCTCGCGTCGCTCCCTTGCCCTGCATGAGGGCCGTAATAACGCCCGAGGTCATGTTGTCGCCGTTGATGTTGGAGGCGACGGGACCGGCGCTTTCGAGCGCTGCGCGCACCATGCGGGTCGTCGTCGACTTTCCGTTCGTGCCGGTCACGATGACGGAGGAGTAGGGGGCTGCCAGCTCCGAGAGGAACTTGGGCGAGATACGCATGGCAACCTCGCCGCCGATCATGCCGCCGGATCCGCGTCCGAGGGCCCGGGAAGCGAAGCGGGCGGCACCGCCGGCCGCTTTGGCCAGGCGCGAGCGCACCGACAGGTGATGCGAAGATTTCGTCATGCGTCCACGTTAACGCATGCGGGGCGTCGGTCGCGCCGCTGACGCATCTCAACCCTTTCTCTCAGGACACAGACGAGGGGCGCCGCGGGGGCCACTATCCGCGCGCGACACGCTGATACGCGCCTGACCTGCACAGATAGTTACGCATTGCATACCAACGTTATCCACGCCATCTCTGTGTGACGGTATCGATATATCCCACCGGTTAATACCGGCCAGTCAGACACCGAACAGCGCCGCCCCAACATCTCACAACCTGAGCAATCACAAGGAAAACGCCCACCCATTGACATAATTGCAGGTCAGGTGGTATTTCCAAAACAATAGTCGCAAATCTGGCGCACGGATTTCACGCACCCCCTGCACGTTTGTGCCAAGCGATGAACACCTCAATAATCGACTATCGAAACCCATCGTGACCTGGTAAAACTATGTTCAGCAGGCGAAAGCCTGTTGCCTGTTCCAGGCTTCGGTCGGGGATCCTGTGTGCCCCCGGATCTTCGATCGAATTACGCTGCGGGACCCATCCACT